>NZ_JBHXVO010000026.1:0-7311 GCF_042672265.1 Nocardia sp. NPDC127526
GCCCCGGGCTGCGGACATCGGGTCCGCGGCCCGGGGCACGCCCCTTTCGGTATCTCTGCCGATGGCGTGCCGCTAGTCGGTCTTGATCGGCGCCTCTTCCACCCAGCCCCAACGGGTTTCGACCCGGGTATCGACGGTGGCAGTCGGCACCGAGAGGAACCGGTTGAGCAACTGCAACTCACCCCAGTCCCGGGTCCAATCGTGCTCGAGATAGCTGGGCACCGTGCGCGACCGCATCAGCACATTGGTCCAGCCGAGCGGCCCGCCACCGGTATCGCCCTGCCAGGTCTCCGCGACCCGCGCATTGAGCTTGTCCGGCAGAATCCGCCACACCGGCAGCTCGGCGACGCCGTCCTTCGTGTCGAACGGGCGCTGGCACGGGAAGGCGAATCCCACATGGAAATCCGCCAGCACCGGGTCCGTGCCGACCACCGAATTCAGGGTCGCCAGCTTCGGCAGCCGCGGCGGAGTGACGGCGATCCACTGCCGCCCCGTCGGATCGTCCACCTTGGCTACCAGCCGAATCGCATTGGTCCCCTCGGGAATTCGGCCCAGGTCGATCGGCATGTTCCGCCACATCGGCGCACCGCCGATAGTCGGCGGCGTCAACTCGCCCAGCGCCTGAACGGTCCCGTCCTCGGCCCGATGCGCGAACTCCACCCGCAACCGCTGCCCAGGAATCTCCCGGCCATTGTCGTCGACGGACGCGATATGACCGGCCGCAGTCAAGACGAGCACCCGGTAGGCCGAATCCTGAAGCGCGGCAGCCAGATCGATCCGATACCACTGTGACGTCAGCGCGGCGGGCTTCACTTCTCCGGTGGCGTAGCTGCCCAGCACGGGCGTGCGCACCGGATCCAACCCGAACGGCAGCGCAACGGTGCTGCCATTGATACCGGGCCGGCCCGCACGCGGATCGCCACCGGGTCCACCGGGACCACCAGGTCCACCCGACCCACCGGGTCCACCCGACCCGCCGGGGCCACCTGAGCCGCCTGGTGCGCCTGCGCCGCCGGGTGCACCTGAGCCGCCAGGTCCGCTCGGGCCTCCGGAGCCGTCTCCAGGCGGCGGACCTTGCTGATCTCCACCGGGTCCGCCCGCATCCGGAATCAACGAGCCCACCCCATTGGCCGTGAACCCGGTGTTCTCCGCCGCGAGCCCATCCGCCACCGACCCGGTATACGGCTGCAACAACGAATCCCCGGTATTCCGCTCCACGAGAACGTCATCCGCCATGGCGCACGAATCCCCGCCCAGCGCCCGCAGATTCGACAGCGCCACCGAATAGGCCGGGTACTGCCGATATGCGGCCACCGCCATGGTCCCCACCTCGAACAGCACCAGCGCCGCCAGCGCCACGGTCAGCGGCCGAATCGCAAAGCGGTCGAACACCTTGGAATCCGCCTCGCCGGCGGTGAACCGAGGCTCGCGGTAATACCTCCACACGGCGACCAGCAGGCACGCGACCGCCAACCCGAGGAACACCGACGCGACCGCGACCCCGCCGACAGCGGGAGCCCGATCCGGCCAGGCCACCCCGTATCCGGACACGTACCACCACCCACTGGACCCGGTGAACGTAACGGCCAGCAGAAAGAACACCCCCGCGGCGAACAGCGCCCGGTAATGCCGGGCCCGAACCCCATTGCTCCCCACCGCAACCGCCGTCACAGCCGCCAGCGCCGCCGCCAACCCCGCATAAACCCCGAGGTGATGCGTCCACTTGGTAGGCGTGAACATCATCAACAGCAGCGCCATGAACACCACCCCGAGCACCCGCGCCACCGGCCCCCGCGCGGTATCCGGAATCCGCCCGCCCTTCCGCAACGCCACCAGCACGCACGCCCCGAGACAAAGCAGCATCACCAACACCCCGAACCGCCGCGCCACCGACCCATCAGGCGTCAACGACAACAACGACTCCCACCGCGTCAGCTCATCCGACCACCCCAGATCCGGCCCGACAGCCTTCCGCACCCGCACGGCCTCCAACACCGTCGCCAGCGTCTGATCCGCGAACACAACCACCAGCACCACCAGCCCCGCCGCCACCCCAGGCGCAACAAGTGCACTGTAGGCCAGCAGCTTTCGCATTACCCCGCCCCAACCGCCGTCACTGCCGCTGGTCCTGCTGTCGCTGGTGCTGCTGGTGCCGCCGCTGGTGCTGCCGTCGCTGCTGGTGCTGCCGCCGCCAAATGCCGGGTCAGAAGTCCCACCAGTCATCCCGGCATGTTTTTGGCCGGGATCTCCCTCCGTTGGGTGGATTCCGGCCAAAAGCATGCCGGAATGACGAGGAATAAGCATGCCGGAATGACGAGGAGTGCCGTCGGCAGCGGTGTCGCCGAGAGCGGCTCGGGCGCGAGTGATGATGGTCCGCAGGACTGTTCGAGAACCTGCGATCAGGGCCGCTACACAAATCAGGCCGCTTGGTCCGGCGGCGAGCGAGAAGGCCGCGATGAGGACTGCGACGGCGGCCGGGAGCAGGCGGCGGGTGGCGATGGCGCGTTCCATCGAGCACCAGGTGAGCAGTGCGCCCAGGGCGATCAAAGGTTCCGGGCGCAGGCCGTTGTTGTAGGGGAGCCAGATGGCCAGGAATGCCAGGCCCGCGGTCCAGCGGGCCACACTGCTGGAGCGGACTCGGGAACCCTGGCGCGGCAGGACTTCCCGGCTGATCACCCACCAGCACAGCAGGCCGGTGAGCAGGGCGGGCGACCGTAGCCAGAGGCTCGTCTCGGTGAAGCGGCTCATCTGGGCGATGAGCTCGTAAGGCCAGCCGAAGGGGGCTTCGGCCACGCCGAACCAGCGGTAGTAATTGGCGGTGTACCCGGCCTCGCGGGAGGCGCGGGCCATGGTGAGGATGTAGCCGTCGTCGGAAGTGTTGGCACCGATGACATGCCAGAGCGCCAAGATGCCGGCGACCACACCGTCGAGCGGGGTGATGCGCCACCAGCGGGCGGGCAGGAAGCGGCGCGAACGGCGGCCGTCGGTCGTGTCGAGCAGGTGCAGGCAGATCAGGGCGATGAGGGTGAACAGCACCGCACCGGCGATGGCGGCCAGTTTCAGCGGGCTCGGGCTGGACGAGAAGCGGGCGTCGATCTCGGCGTGCAGGCGGGCATCGCCTAGTCGGGCGCGCTCCAGATCGGTGTAGACGCCGACGATTTGGGGGCGAATGTCCGCTTCGACCACGGTGCGGAAGGCCGAACCGTCCGTGCGGGTGACGCCGGTCAGTTCGGCCGTGGTGGCGGTGGACGTCGACCGCACGACGAGTGCCGCACAGCGAGGAGCCGCAACGACATTCGGATCGACACCGGGGACGGCCCCCGGGCTGAGCGCCGAATCGGTAGGAGGCGGCGAAGTTTCACCCGATGGCGGCGTGGTCCCCGGTTGGCCGGTTCCGCCAGGCGCGGTAATGCCAGGTGGGGGAGTGGATCCCGGCGGCGGAGTGGCGCCGGGCGGAGGAGTGGCACCCGGCAATGGGGTGGTGCCGGGCGACGGTGCGGTGCCGGGCGGCGGTGTGGTGCCCTGCGGCGGTGTGGATCCCGGTGGCGGTGTGGATCCCGGTGGCGGGGTCGCGCCCGGGGGAATGGCGCCGGGCGCGGTCGCGCCGGGTGCAGTGGTCGCGGGCGCGGCGGTGGGTCCGGCACCCGCCCCGGTGCCGTCCGGCGCGCCTTCGGGTGCTGTTCCGGCGCCGATGATTTCGGTGAGCGAGGCGGTCAGCAGCGGATTGTTGCGGAGCAGGACCGACAGGGTGCGCCCGGTATCGGGTTTGTCCTCGACGCGGACCTGCAGCCCCTTTTCGGCCGCCCCCGGAGCCATGGCCGGAATGGTCGACAGCACGGTCCCGCCGGGGGTATCCCGGAATACCGTGCACGGGATGGTCACATCCAGCGACAGCGGCACATAGTCGACCAGCGGCGCGGTCAGCTGAACCGCTTGCGGCTGTGGCCAATCCAGGCCGGCTTGATGCTGCCGGACCGGGAGCAGCGGCGTAGCCGCAGCCAGCAGTACTGCTAGAACCCCCGATACGGCGGCGATTACTCGAACTCGGGCGAACCGAGGTGAATCTGCACGCACGAGGTCCGACTCTAGCCATCACGGTCGCGAAACTTCGCGCCAGTTAACCGACCCTGCGCTGTATGCGCTGAAAAATGCCTGGTGGAAGGCTTTTTCGTAGCGCGAACGCCAGGACGATCGCGTACACGATGACGTAGATGTTCAGCAGCACCGGCGCGATCGTCCACCACTGCGGGTACAGGAACAGGCCGATCGACACATATTCCGTGTTCCACGTGTACGCCCAGGCTCCGATCGAGCCGAACAGCACCGCCGCCGCGATCCACCAGTACGGCCTGGTTTGCGCCCGATGTACGAGGTAGACGAACAGCGGCACGAACCACACCCAGTGGTGACCCCACGAGAACGGGGAGACCGCGCACGCCGTCAGGCCCGCGACGGTCACCGCGAGCAGCCGTTCACCGCGCCGGTACAGCGCGCTCGTCAGCGCCAGGCTCACCACGGTGACGGTTCCGGCGATCGCCAGCCACAACCAGGTCGACGCCTCGCCATGGGCAAGATGGGCGATGGCGCCGCGAATCGATTGATTCGCCGGAATGTCATCGGGGGCGATGCGATCCGATTCGAAGAACGTCTTCAACCAGTACTGCCGCGAATCCCCGGGCAGCACGATCCAGGCCAGCGCCACCGTCGCCGCGAACGTCGCGGTCGCGATGCAGGCCGAAAGCCATTGCCGCAGCGCGAGGAACTGCAGGATGAAATAGCCGGGCACCAGCTTGATCCCCGCGGCCAGCCCGACACCGACGCCCCGCAGCCTGCTGCCCTCGGGCCGCGAGAAGCCCCAGAGCACGAGCAGCATCAGCATCAGATTGATCTGCCCGTAGAACAGCGTGGTGCGCACCGGTTCGAGGAACAGGCATGTCATCGCCAGCAGCGCACCGACTCCCGCGAGCCGCCCGGTCAGCCGATACCCGAGCAACTGCCAGCTCAGCAGCACACAGCCATAGAGCGCACCAAGATTCAGCAGCATCCAGGTGTAGGTGACATAGGCCCACGGCACCGCCGCGATCGGGGTGAAGGCGATGGCCGAGAACGGCGTATAGGTATACAGCAGCCCGTACAGCGTCGGCTCGGTATAGAGCGGGTCCCCGTTCAGCGCCTTCAACGCGCCGTCCCGATAGATGTGCGCGTCCAGGCCGCCGGCCAGGATCCCGGCCTTGTCCATCCACGGATCGACCGTGGTGAACAGCAGAATCAGCGCCAGTCCGGCTCCGGCGGCGAGCAGCACGAGGGTCCATCGCGAACGCGCGACTTCCGACCCCCGCCCTGTACCCACAGCTCGTTACCCTACGTAAGCAAGGGGCCGGGTTCATGCCCACGGAGCTGGGGTGTCGCATCCGGTGGCGTGACCAGCCTCACCATGCGATCTTGAACGCCCGTGAGAGTTGCTGGTGAGCAGCTGATTTCAACGAGCTATGACCGTGGTGCCCCCGAAAATTGGGGTGAAACGTGTCGTACCCGACAGGAATACTTTTTCGCGACCGATGAGTTGAGTGAACTATTGCCGTCTGATCTCGTGTGGCGCCGGGACAGTGCAGTGACTCGCATCGGGCCACATTCGTCCAGCAAGCACTACGCCCCGGAGGTAACCCCTTGACCCCCGAAATATCCGCCGGCACCGCAACCGGAGGGAAGACGCCCGTCGTCATCCGCCTCCTGGTGCTCGCGACGTTCGTGGTGATCCTGAACGAAACCATCATGATCAACGCGATTCCGCGCCTGATGGAAGACCTTCACGTCACCGAGCGGTCGGCCCAATGGGTTTCCACCGCCTTCATGCTCACCATGGCAGCGGTCATCCCGGTGACCGGATGGTTCCTGCAGCGGGTCACCACCCGCCAGGCCTACGCCATCGCCATGGGCGTCTTCCTCGCCGGCACCGCGCTCTCGGCCATCGCGCCGAACTTCGCCATCCTGCTGGTCGGCCGGATCGTCCAGGCCGGCGGCACCGCGGTCATGATGCCGTTGCTCATGACCACCCTCATGACGGTGGTGGCCGAGCACGATCGCGGCCGGGTCATGGGCAATGTCACCCTCGCCATCTCGGTCGCCCCGGCCATGGGCCCGGTCATCTCCGGCCTGGTGCTGCAGATCGCGTCCTGGCGCTGGCTGTTCGTGCTGGTGCTGCCGATCGCGGGCGTGGTCACCTTCTTCGGGCTGCGGCAGCTGGAGAACGTCGGTGAACCGCAGACCGGTTCGATCGACTGGGCCAGCGTGGTGTTCGCGGCGCTCGGCTTCGGCAGCCTGGTGTACGGCCTCAGCAAGTTCGAGACCGGCCATGCCACCACGCCGATTCTGATCGCCGTCGCGGGTCTGGCGCTGGTCGCGGTGTTCGTCCTGCGTCAGCTGCAGCTGCAGCGCAACGGCTCGCCGCTGCTGGATCTGCGCGTGCTGCTGGCCGGCACCTACACCAAGGCGCTGATCCTCATGTCGGTCGCGTTCATGGCCATGCTCGGCTCCATGATCCTGCTGCCGCTGTACCTGCAGAACCTGCGCGGTCTCTCGCCGCTGCAGACCGGTCTGCTGGTCATGCCGGGCGGTCTGGCCATGGGTCTGCTCGGCCCGACCGTCGGCCGCATCTTCGACAAGTTCGGCGGTCGCGTGCTGGTGATCCCGGGTTCGATCGGCGTCTCGGTCGCCCTGGCCGGCTTCGCCTTCATCTCCATGTCCATCCCGTACGCGGCGCTGCTGGGTCTGCACATCCTGCTCATGATCTCGCTCGCCGCGGCCTTCACCCCGGTCTTCACCCTCGGCCTGGGCGCACTCCCGCCGCACCTGTACTCGCACGGCAGCTCCATGCTCGGCACCCTCCAGCAGGTCGCCGCCGCCTTCGGCACCGCCCTGGTGGTCACCGTCATGTCCACCCGCAGCGAGTCCCTGATCGAGTCCGGCACCGGCCCGAAGGAAGCCCTGCTCTCCGGCATGAAACTAGCCTTCGGCCTGTCCGCCGTGCTCTCCCTGGTCGTCATCGTCATGGCAGTCCTGCTCCCTAACCGCGCCCCCGCCCCGGAGGAGTCGGACGAGCACGGCCTCACCGTCGAAGACGAACTCGCCCTCGAGACCGCACCAAAGCTCGTCAAGGACTAAGTGCGGGCTAGTCCCCGAGACCAAGTGCGGGGCTAGGCCCCAAGGGGTCGTGGGGCTACGCCCCGGGGGTGTGGGGGCGAAGCCCCCACTATCGGTGTGGGGGGATTACACCACAAACCCCAAAAACGGCAGGTTGGCCGGGGAGGCGGA
>NZ_JBHXVO010000026.1:7321-99219 GCF_042672265.1 Nocardia sp. NPDC127526
CGCCGCTGGGGGTGGGCCGGGCGCGCGCCGGGCCGGGGGGGGGGCCGGCGCCCGGGGCCGCCCCCCCCCCCCCCCCCCACTAGGGGGTTGGGGGCTTAGCCCCCCTCTCCCCAATACCGGCCGGAGGCCGGGTCAGACGTTGGTCTGGCCCGGCCTCTTCTCGTTTGAAATCGTATATCTTCCCGATTCAGCTGCGCTGAAGACTTGAATCAGTCATAATTCGGAACGTGTCCACAGCTGCGGATTTTCAGGGCATGCTGCGTGGCGCGGCGCTGCGGGTGACGGCTCCGCGGGTTGCGGTGTTGACCGCAGTACATGAGCACCCACACTCGGATACCGACTCCATCTTGCAGCGCGTGCGCGAGACGCTCGGCGCCGTCTCCCACCAGGCGGTGTACGACGTCCTGCGAGCCCTCACCGATGCCGGCCTGCTCCGCCGGATCCAGCCCATGGGGTCGGTGGCGCGCTACGAGACGCGGGTCGGCGACAACCACCATCACGTCGTCTGCCGTTCCTGCGGCGTGATCGCCGATGTCGAATGCGCCGTCGGCGACGCACCCTGCCTGACCGCCTCGGACGACAACGGATTCGCCCTCGACGAGGCCGAAGTCATCTATTGGGGACTGTGCCCGGATTGCCGGGCAGCACAGCAACCCTCCTGAACAGCAGCCCGAATTATCACCTCCGGAAAGGAATCACCGTGTCCCAGGAACACCCGCCAATCGGAGAAGCGAACACGGAACCCGCCGCAGGTTGCCCCGTCACATCCGGTCGGCTCAAGTTCCCGACCGAGGGCGGCAGCGCCAACCGCGAGTGGTGGCCCAACCAGCTGAACCTGAAGATCCTGCAGAAGAACCCGGATGTCATCAATCCGCTGGGCGCGGACTTCGACTACGCCGCGGCGTTCAAGACCCTCGATCTGGCCGCGGTCAAGCAGGACATCATCGAGGTCATGACCACCTCGCAGGACTGGTGGCCCGCCGACTTCGGCCACTACGGCCCGTTCTTCATCCGCATGGCCTGGCACGCCGCCGGCACCTACCGCATCAATGACGGCCGCGGTGGAGCCGGCGCCGGCATGCAGCGCTTCGCGCCGCTGAACAGCTGGCCCGACAATGCCAGCCTGGACAAGGCCCGCCGCCTGCTGTGGCCGGTCAAGGCCAAGTACGGCAACAAGCTGTCCTGGGCCGACCTCATCGTCTACGCCGGCAATGTGGCGCTGGAGGACATGGGCTTCCAGACCTTCGGCTTCGGCGGCGGCCGCGTCGACCAGTGGGAGCCCGAGGAGGACGTGTACTGGGGTCCCGAGCAGACCTGGCTCGGCGATGAGCGCTACACCGGTCAGCGCGATCTGGAGAACCCGCTGGCCGCGGTGCAGATGGGCCTGATCTACGTGAATCCGGAAGGCCCCAACGCCAATCCGGATCCGCAGCTGGCGGCGGTCGATATTCGCGAGACCTTCCGCCGCATGGCCATGAACGATGTGGAGACCGCGGCGCTCATTGTCGGCGGCCACACCTTCGGCAAGACCCACGGCGCCGGCCCGGCCGATCACGTCGGCCCCGAGCCCGAGGCCGCCCCGCTGGAGGAGCAGGGCCTGGGCTGGAAGTCCAGCTTCGGCACCGGCGTCGGCAAGGACGCCATCACCTCCGGTCTCGAGGTCACCTGGACCCCGACCCCGACCAAGTGGGACAACTCCTTCCTGGAGACGCTGTACGGCTACGAGTGGGAGCTGTCCAAGTCGCCCGCCGGTGCGCACCAGTGGGTGGCCAAGAACGCCGAGGCGGTCATTCCCGACGCGTTCGACTCGTCGAAGAAGCATCTGCCGACCATGCTGACCACCGACCTGTCGATGCGGGTCGATCCGATCTACGAGCAGATCACCCGGCGCTGGCTCGAGCACCCGGAGGAGCTGGCCGAGGAGTTCTCGAAGGCCTGGTACAAGCTGACCCACCGCGATATGGGTCCCAAGGTCCGCTACCTCGGCCCCGAGGTGCCGGAGGAGACCCTGCTGTGGCAGGACCCGGTTCCCGCCGTCGACCACGAGTTGGTCGACGCCGCCGACATCGCGGCGCTCAAGGAGCAGATCCTCGCCTCGGGTCTGACCGTCGCCCAGCTGGTTTCGACCGCCTGGGCCGCCGCCTCGTCCTTCCGCGGCAGCGATAAGCGCGGCGGCGCCAATGGCGGCCGGCTGCGCCTGCAGCCGCAGGCCGGCTGGGAGGCCAACGAGCCCGATGCGCTCGCCCAGGCCATCCGCGTCCTGGAGGGCGTGCAGGAGTCCTTCAACTCCGCCCAGACCGGCGGCAAGAAGATCTCCTTCGCCGACGTGGTCGTGCTCGGTGGCGCCGCCGCCGTCGAAAAGGCCGCCAAGGCAGCCGGTTTCGATGTCGAGGTGCCGTTCACCCCGGGCCGCACCGACGCCACCCAGGAGCAGACCGATGTGGAGTCCTTCTCCGCACTCGAGCCCGCCGCCGACGGCTTCCGCAACTACCTCGGCAAGGGCACCCGCCTGCCCGCCGAGTACCTGCTGCTGGACAAGGCCAACCTGCTCACCCTGAGCGCGCCGGAGATGACCGTCCTGGTCGGCGGCCTGCGCGTGCTGGGCGCCAACCACGGCCAGTCCGCGCTGGGCGTCTTCACTACCAACCCGGGCGCCCTGACCACGGACTTCTTCGTGAATCTGCTCGATATGGGCACGAAGTGGGAGCCGACCGAGTCCGGCAACTACGAGGGCACCGATCGCGTCACCGGCGCGCCCAAGTGGACCGCCAGCCGCGTCGACCTGGTCTTCGGCTCCAACTCCCAGTTGCGCGCTCTGGCCGAGGTCTACGCCCAGGACGACAACAAGCAGAAGTTCGTCGCGGACTTCGTCAAGGCCTGGACCAAGGTCTCCAACCTGGACCGCTTCGATCTGGTCTGATCCGGGCCGGATCCGAACGCACGGAACCCCGCGAGCCGCTCGGCTCGCGGGGTTTCTTTGTGTGCCTCTTGCCTGTTCTTGGTCAGCGACCTAGTGTTGTTGGTCAGTGACCAACAAGGAGGATGTCGTGGCCGATTTCGATGTGGCGATTGCGGGAGCCGGGCCGGTGGGGCTGTGGCTGGCGGGGGAATTGCGGCTGGCGGGGGTTTCGGTGGTGGTGGTCGAGGCGCGGGAGGAGCGGGATCCGAATTCGAAGGCGCTCACGATTCATCCGCGGACCATCGAGGTGCTGGCCTCGCGGGGGCTGGCCGGGCGGTTCCTGGCGGAGGGGAGGCGGGTTCCGCGCGGGCATTTCGGGATGCTGGAGAACTGGCTGGATTTCGAGCTGCTGGATACGCCGTATCCGTTCACGCTGGTGGTGCCGCAGGCGCGGACCGAGGAGTTGCTGGAGGAGCATGCCCGTAATGCGGGAGCGGATATCCGCCGGGGGCAACGGGTTTCGGATGTCGTTCAGCACGAGGACGGCGTGACGGTTCGGATCGAGGGTCGGCCGGATCTGACCGCGCGCTGGGCCGTCGGATGCGATGGGGTGCGCAGTGCGGTGCGGCAGGCTGCCGGGATCGAGTACCCGGGAACGCCGGCCAGTGTGCTGGGCTGGCTGGCGGATGTGGAAATGACTGCGCCGCCGCAGGTTCCGGCGTTCAGTCGCTGGACGCAGGAGGGCATGGTCATGGTGGCGCCGATGCCCGGCGAGCGTTACCGGCTGGTGGGGTTGGCGCCGAAGGATATTCGCACGGACTGGCCCGGCGAGCTGACGCTGGACGAGGTGCGTGCGCGCGTGCGGGAGATCGTGGACGCCGACTGGGGGATGCATTCCCCGATCTGGTTGTCCCGCTTCGGGAATGCGAGCCGCCAGGCCGATCGGTACCGGCAGGGGCGGGTGCTGCTCGCCGGCGATGCGGCGCATCAGCACTTCCCCGCCGGCGGGGTCGGCATGAATGTCGGGATCCAGGACGCCATGAACCTGGGGTGGAAGCTCGCGGCGACCATTCACGGGCGGGCGCCGGATGGGCTGCTGGACAGCTATCACCTGGAACGGCATCCGGTGGGGGCCGCGCTGTTGCGCAGCACCCAGGCGCAGACGGCGGTCATGAGCGACTTCTCGCCGGAAGGCGCGCAGTTGCGGGCGCTGCTGTCCGAATTGATCGCTACCAGGCCGGGATTCGCGCGTCCGCTGGCCGAGCAGCTCGCCGGGCTGGCGGTCGCCTACCCGGCCGAGCCGGGCGCGCATCCGCTGACCGGCACGCGCGCACCGGATTTCGAGCTCCAGGATGGTTCGACGGTGTTCTCGGCGCTGCGTGGCGGGAGTCATCTGGTGCTCGATTTCACCGATTCGGTCTCCGCGCTCGCGAATTCGGCTGTTCACCGCGTGCTCCCGGTGTCGGGCAGGCCGGAATGGGCGGGAGTGGCCGCGGCCCTGGTCAGGCCCGACGGCTATCTCGCCTGGGTCGGCACCGACCCGTCGGGCCTGGCGGCCGCACTCGAGGCGGCGGGACTGCCGTCCTAGACTGGGTCAGTGACCAACAAGCAACCGGTGCGCACCGCGCGCGTGGGACTGGCTCGGGAGTCGGTGGTCGAGACTGCCCTGGAGATCCTGAACGAGAAGGGCCGCGACGCGGTGTCCATGCGCGCGATCGCGGACCGCCTCGGCGTGCGCATGAATACCGTCCTCTGGCATGCCAAGACCAAGAACCGGTTGCTCGAACTGATGGCGGACGAGATCCTCGGCGCCACCGACACCTCGAATCTGCCCGATGCCTGGGACGACCGGCTGCGAGAGCTCATGCACCGTGTCCGGCGCTCCCTGCTCGCCTATCGAGACGGCGCGGCGGTCGTCGCGGGCACCTATACCCCGGAGCCGGGGACCCTCCGCGTCGCCGATGCCATTGTCGCGGCCCTGCTCGACGGCGGCCTCGATGCCAAGCGCGCGGCGTGGACCTGTTGGACCATCGTGTATTTCGTGATCGGCCTCGTCCAGGAAGAACAGGGCTACCCGGCCGCCGATACGGCGCGGATGGCCGAGCACTTCTCCTCCGGCGTCTACCCGGCATTGTCCCGTGTCGCGGATCACTTGCGTGACAGCTCGTTCGACGATCGCTTCGAATACGGACTCGGTCTGATACTGGCCTCGCTGCGAGACTAGCGGCACGAATGGGGCATCCGCCCGATAGTGGTTGCTGGGTGAATGCGCGATGATCGAGATCCTGCTCGAACCCGATTCATGTCCCTCGACTGTGTAGGAGTGGCTTGTGACCTCTGCTCGAATCCTTTCCACCCTGGTGGCGGCCGGCGCCCTCCTGCTGGCCGATCCGGCCTTGGCCGCGGCCGAGCCGTCCGTGCAGGTGGTCGGCGGCCGGGAGCGCATCAAGATCGCGGTCGCCGGCACCGAGTACCCGGCCGATCGCTGCCTCGTCGACCCGGATTCCGAGCGGCACACCCAGAGCCTGCCGGTTCCGGCCTCGGGAACCCTTGTCGCCGAGGGCATTGCCGCGGGGCAGGCGCACGTCATGGTGTGGTGCCCGCAAGGTGGCGTCATCTGGCGCGGGTATGTCGAGGTGCAGCCGGGCAATCCGGTTCTCGATCTGCAGGACCGCGCCTTCGCCGCCGCGGGGAGCAGTGATCGGGTGACCGACCCGGCGCTGCGCTGAGGTCAGCGGATCGGGCCATCCAGAAGGCCCGCCGCACAACGCAAACCAGGCCCGGCAGCAAGCTGCCGGGCCTGACCTGTGGTGCTCTTACTTGGCCGGCTGCGCGTTGGGCATCGGCGAGTTGATGGTGGTGAAGTACTGGGCGGCGGCCAGGACGGCAACCGGGGCGGTGACGAAGATCTGGCCCGCCAGGGTGCCCAGGAAGCCGAGCGAGGAGGCGCCGATGAGGCAGCCGGCGAGGGGGCCGGCACCGAACATGAGCGCCAGAGGCCCGGTCAGCGCGGCACCGGCGATGCCGCCGATGACGCAGCCGACGGCCGCGCCGCCGATGCCGCCGACCAGGGTGGCGATGGAAGCGCCCAGGGCGATGGTGCTGGTCATACGGGACCAGGCGGCGACCTCACGGTCGTACTCGGACTTCCAGGGAGCCTTGTCCTCGTAAGGCAGGGCGACCGGCTTGTAGACGGCCTTGTCGATCTCGAACTGCGGCGTCAGCGTCGCGGTGCGGCCGGAGATCTCGGCGGCGATCGGGAACTCGAACTCGTCGACGCGGAACTTCAGCTCGGTGCCGGCGACGGTCGCGCCATTGGCGGCCTTGACCTTGAAGACACCGTCCTCGACCACCAGGGAACCGGCGTCGGTATTGATGATGGTGTTGGTCTCACTATTGGTGAGGGTGTAGTTGATAGCGTCACCCTCGGCGGTATCCGCCAGCGGCGCAGCGTGGCTCGCACCAGCGGTGAAGGTCGTGGCGACGGCGAGACCGGCGGCGATCAGGGCGGCCTTGGTGAATCTCACGGGGGTAGAACCTCTTTCTGTTCCCTCATCAGGACATGCGTCATCCGGCCCGGTGCATCGGTGGTCAATCGCAGTGCGGGCCATGCGAACACGGCTTCGTCCGGCCGGCGGGGGCTTGGAAACAGCTGACGTTTTGCTGAACGGCAGCTGTGAACCGGACAGCGGACACGTTAGGGTAGGTAAGCCTAAGTCGCAAGAGCTTCGTTTTGGAAGTGTTGCGCACGGGCCCGGCCCGCGGGGTCGCGGGGCCCGGGCGCAGCGTGGATCACCTGGAGAGATACGACCCTATGGATAGCCCGCGTTCGCGGTCCCGGCCCTGGTCAGGATGGTTATTGGCGGTGGCCGCGCTGGTGGCCGCCGCGCTGCTCAGCCTGCTCGTCGGCACCAAATCCATTCCGGTCGGTGAGGTCTGGAACGCATTGTGGGGGCCCGGTGAATCACCGGATCACCTGATCGTCATCGAGTACCGGGTGCCGCGGACGCTGCTCGGACTGCTCGCGGGGATCGCGCTCGGCGTGGCCGGATGCCTCATGCAGGGGCTCACCCGCAACCCGCTGGCAGATCCGGGTCTGCTCGGCATCAATGCCGGAGCGGCCTTCGGCATCACCCTCGCGGTGGCCTTCCTCGGTGCGGCCGAGATCACCTCGTACGTGTGGTTCGGCTTCGCCGGAGCCGCGGTGGTCTCGCTGGTGGTCTACCGGATCGGCACCGCGGGCAGGCAGGGCGCGGACCCGGTGCGGCTGACCCTGGCCGGCGTCGCCGTGACCGCCGTGCTGACCGGGCTCACCAAGGGCCTGATCCTGTTGAACGCGAAGGCTTTCGAGGAATGGCGGCACTGGGAGTCGGGCTCGCTGACCGGCCGCGGCTACGACGTGATCGCCGGGGCCGCGCCGTTCATCGCCATCGGCCTGATCGCCGCGATCATCGCCGCGCGCTCGCTCAATGCGGTGGCGCTGGGGGAGGACCTCGCGCATGCGCTGGGCGTCAATGTCGGCCGCACCCGGCTGCTCACCGCGGCGGCGCTGACCCTGCTGTGCGGCACCGCCACCGCGGCGGTCGGCCCGATCACCTTCGTGGGCCTGGCGGTGCCGCATATCGCCCGCTGGATCGTCGGACCGGATCAGCGCTGGATCGTGGCCTATTCGATGGTGCTCGCGCCGATCCTGGTGATCGGCGCGGATGTGCTGGGCCGCGTGCTCATTCCCTCCGATGAGGTGCCGGCCGGACTGGTGAGCGCCTTCCTCGGCGCACCGGTGCTCATCTACCTGGCCCGGCGGGCGCGAACGGGGGCGGCGGCATGAGCAACGGAATCGATTTCGGGCGTACCCAATTGGTGGTGCGCACCCGCGGGCTGACCGCGCGCGTGGGCGTGCGGACCGTGGTGGTGTGCGCGGTGCTGCTGGTGGCGGCGCTGGCCGTGGCGGTGCTGTCGCTCGGCAGCGGGGACTACCCCATTCCGCCGGACCGGGTGGTGCGCGCGCTCGTATTCGGCGATCAGCGCTTCGACCGGCTCGTGGTGTGGGAGTGGCGGTTTCCGCGCGTGGTGCTGGCCCTGGCGCTGGGAGCCGCGCTCGGGGTCAGCGGCGCGATCCTGCAATCGGTGACGCGGAATCCGCTCGGCAGCCCGGATATGGTCGGCTTCAACACCGGCGCCTACACCGGTGCGCTCATCGTCATTCTGACCATGGGGGGCGGGCCCTTCCCGACGGCCCTCGGCGCGCTGGTCGGCGGTCTCGCATCGGCGCTGATCATCCAGCTATTGGCCTTCCGGCACAATGTGACCGGCTTCCGGCTGATCATCGTGGGCATCGGCGTGAGCGCCATGCTGGCCTCGATCAATACCTGGCTGATCCTGCGCGCCGATCTCCAGTCGGCCATGTCGGCCGCCGCCTGGGGCGTGGGCACGCTCAATGGCGTGACCTGGTCGCAGGTCGCGCCCGCGCTGCTCATCCTGGCGGCGCTGGGATTGGCCGCGATTCCGGCCGCGCCCCGGTTGCGCACCCTGGAACTGGGTGATGACCTGGCACGATCCTTCGGCCTCGACGTGAGCCGAATCCGTCTGCTGCTCATCATGCTGAGCGTGGCGCTGACCGCCGCGGCCACGGCGGTGGCGGGACCCATCGCCTTCGTCGCGCTGGCCGCGCCGCAGCTGGGCCGCCGCCTGGCGCGCACGCCCTCCACCGCGCTGTTCCCGGCCGCGGCCATGGGCGCGCTGCTGCTGGTGGTCTGCGATTTCATCTCCCAGCGCGTCTTCGCGCCCACCACCTTGCCGGTGGGCGTCGTCACCGTCTCGATCGGCGGGCTGTATCTGGCGTATCTGCTGGTGGCCGAGGCTCGAAGGAACTAGAGGAAACTGTTCATGCACGAAAAGCGCAGTCCCGTCGCCGAGCCGGTCGCCGAGGACGCGAAAACCGCACGGCTGCGGGCGGATCGGGTTCGCCTCGGGTATCGGGGGCGGACCATCAGCGATGAGCTCTCGGTGGCTGTTCCCGACGGGGAGTTCACGGTCGTGATCGGACCGAACGCCTGCGGGAAATCCACGCTGCTGCGCGCCCTGGCGCGATTGCTCGCACCCGAATCGGGGGCGGTGTTGCTGGACGACAAGGCAATCGGCTCGTATCCGGCCAAGGAGGTCGCGCGCCAGGTCGGTCTGCTGCCGCAGACCTCCACCGCGCCGGACGGCATTCGCGTCGCCGATCTGGTGGCGCGCGGGCGCTTCCCGCATCAGACCCTGCTGCGGCAGTGGTCCAAGGCCGATGAGGAGGCGGTGGCCGCCGCCATGGCCGCCACCGGCGTCACCGAGCTGTCGGCGCGGCTGGTGGACGAGCTGTCCGGCGGTCAGCGGCAACGGGTTTGGATCGCCATGGTGCTCGCCCAGGACACCCCGATCATCCTGCTCGACGAGCCGACGACCTATCTGGATATCGCCCATCAGATCCAATTGCTGGATCTGTGCCGGCGGCTGAACCGGGAATCCGGGCGCACCGTGGTCGCGGTCCTGCACGACCTGAACCACGCCTTCCGCTATGCCGACCATCTCATCGCCATGAAGGACGGGCGGGTGATCGCGGCTGGTCCGCCCAAGCAGATCGTCACCGCCGATCTGGTGCGTGAGGTCTTCGCGCTGGGCTGCCGGATCATCGACGATCCGGAGACCGGCGCGCCCTTGGTCATCCCCTTGGCCGAGAATGCCGCGCCGGTGGCCTGAACCCCGGCCTTGACCGGCCGGAACAGGAAGGTTCCCACTTGGAATTAAACTTAGGCTAACCTATTTTGGCCCCTCCCTCGCTGGACTCATCGAGCCCGGGTGGACCGAGGGAGGGGCCGAATGTCGTTGAGGGTGAAGGGAGTTGCCGGTGGATCGGAACGGCTCGGGAGCCGACCAGGCCGGGGCGGTCGGGGCGGGATTGCCGCTCACCGGGCCGCAGCTGGGCATCTGGAACGCTCAGCGATTCGATCCGGAATCCGGCCGCTACCTGGTCGGCGAGGTCCTCGAGATCTCCGGCGACCAGCCCATCGACATCGACCTGCTGGCCGAGGCCATCCGCAAGACCGTCGCCGAATCCGAGAACATGCGGCTGCGCTTCCGGGAAACCGCCGACGGTCCGCGGCAATTCGTCACCGATGCGGCCGCCGAGCTGCGGCCGACCATCGACCTGCGGGCAGCGGCCGACCCGCTGGCCCTCGCGCACGAGGCCGTGGCCCTGGAACGGCATCGCGCCGCCGAATACTGCAAGGCCATGGTGGATCGGCAGCTGTACATCTACACGCTGATTCGGCTGAGCGACACCGAGGTGTGGTGCGTGCAGCTCTACCACCACCTGATCGTCGACGGCTACAGCGCGGCCCTGCTGTCCCGCCGCGTGGCCGGGCACTACACCTCCATGCGCCGCGGAACCAAGCCGCCCAAACAGACTTTCGGCACCATTGCCGCCCTCGTCGCCGAGGAGCAGGAATACCGCGCCGGCGAGCAGTTCGAACAGGACCGCCAGTTCTGGCGCGACCAGCTGACGCCGTGGCCGTCCCTGGACGGACGCGGACAGCATGTCGGCGGTGCGGTGGAGCGAACCATTCGCGGCGAGGCGATCCTGACCGCCGACACCCTCGCCACCTTGAAGGAATGCGCCGACAACTACGGCGTCACCTGGGCCGATGTCCTCGTAGCCTGCTACGCCGCCTTCATCAACCGCGAACTCGGCAGCTCCGACGTGGTCCTGTCCATGCTCCTCATGGGCCGCGTCGGCCGCGCCGCCCTGTCCACCCCCTCCATGGCCGTGAACGTCCTGCCCCTGCGCCTGACCGTGCGCGCCGACGACCGCCTCGGCGAACTCGCCCCGCGCGTCGCCGCGACCCTGCGCGAAGTCCGCGCCCACCAGCGCTACAGCGGCGACGACCTGGCCCGCGACTTCCACGGCTACGGCGCCGGCGAACTCCTGCACGGCGTCGGCATGAACCTCAAGGTCTTCGACTTCTCCCTCGACTTCGACGGCTCCCGCGGCGTCCTCCGCAATGTGGCGGGCGGCCCGCCCGAAGACCTCGGCGTGGTCGTCACCCCCCTGCCCGACGGCACGGTCCTGATCGGCTTTGAATCCGACGCCCGCACCAACGACGGCGACACCGTCCGCCGCCGCATCGACGGCCTGATGCGCGTGATCAACGCCTTTACCGGCGCCGACAAGCCCCCCGTGGGCGCCCTCGAACTACTCGACCCCGCCGAGCGGACGCAGTTGCTGGCCACGCGTTCGGTGCCCGCACCCACCACCGCCGTCGAGCTGGTTCCCGAGGCGTTCGACCGCCTGGTAGCCAACCACCCCGGCGCGATCGTGCTCGCCTCCGACGACATCGAGTGGACCGCCGCCGAATTCGGCTCCCACGTCAACCGCCTCGCCAACTACCTGCGCGCCAATGGAATTCGCCCCGACTCGGTCGTCGGCGTAGCCCTCCCACGCTCAGCGGAATTCGTAGTCGCCCTGTTCGCGATCTGGCAGGCAGGCGCCATCTACTTGCCCCTGGACCCTGAACACCCGCTACCCCGCCTGCGCGGCATGATCGCCGATGCCGCACCGGAATTGGTGCTGAGCGCCGGACAGCTGGCAGCGGACCTCGCCGCCGGCCCGCACGAATCACCGTCCGAAACGGCCGGCGCCGGGCTCGGCGCGCTCGACCCCGGAGACCGCGCGCGCGACGCGGCGGCCGGTGTGGCCGATATCCACCCCACCGCATACGCCGCCCGGACCGGCGCGAATGGCATCGAGGCGGGCGTGAAGGACGTCGGTTCCGGTGCCGGTGGGACCGGCACTCGCACCGGCGATATCGCGTCTGCTGCGGATGCGGTTGGAGATCGCCGGCGCGGCGAGCGGCACCGCGTGGTGGATATCGGCAGCGTGGAGTTCCAGTCGCGGCTGGAGGCCTGCCCCGGTTCACGGCGGCCGGAAGAGGCTGGCGCGCGGGTGAATTCGCGTCACGGCGCGTATTTGATCTACACGTCGGGGTCTACCGGGCGGCCCAAGGGCGTGCTGGTGGATCACGGGGCGCTGGCGCGGTTGGTGGCGGCGCATCGGGCTGGGATGTATGCCGAGACGGGGGAGCGGGCCGGGCGGGCGTTGCGGGTGGCGCATACGACGTCGTTCGCGTTCGATGCTGCGTTGGATCCGCTGTTGTGGATGCTCGATGGGCATTGTGTTCGGGTGTACGGCAGTGAGATTCGGCGAGATCCTGCCGCGTTGGTTGCGGCGTTCGGGCGGGACCGGATCGATGTCGTGGACGGGACGCCCGCTTTCGCGGCGGGGCTGCTGGATCACGGGCTGGCGGATATCGCGCCGCAATTGCTGGCGCTCGGCGGTGACGCCTGCTCGCCGGAATTGTGGCAGCGGATTCAGCGGGCGGGGATCGCGGCGGTCAATCTGTACGGGCCGACCGAGTCCACCGTCGACGCGATCACCGCGGTCGTGCGGGATGCGACGCCGCATATCGGGCAGCCGCTGCCCGGGACGCGAATCTACCTGCTCGACAATGGTTTGCAGGTTGTCGCGGACGGCCGGATCGGAGAGCTGTATCTGGCGGGGCCGCAGCTGGCGCGCGGATATCTCGGGCGACCGGACGCCACGTCGGACCGGTTCGTGGCCGATCCGTACGGCCCGCCCGGGGCGCGCATGTACCGCACCGGCGACCGTGCGCGCTGGGTGCCGGGCCGGGGTTATGAGTACCTGGGCCGCGTCGACAATCAGGTGAAGATCCGCGGACATCGCGTCGAATTGGGCGAGGTGGAGGCCGCGCTGGGCGGGCTGCCCGAGGTGCGCGCCGCGGCGGCCGATATCCGGGAAATCGCCGGGCGGCCGACCTTGATCGGATATGTCGTGGCGGGCGCGGACATCGCCTCGGATTCCGGTCGGCCCGCGGGTTCCGCGGGCGAATTCGCGCCCGGGCGGACCGCGCTGGATTCGGTCGAATTGCGTTCGAAGCTGGCCGATCTGGTCCCCGATCACATGGTGCCGTCGAGGCTCGTTTTTCTCGACGAGCTGCCGCACACCGTCAACGGCAAGCTGGACCGGGCGGCGCTGCCCGAGCCGCCGTCGGAGATCGGTGGGCGGGCGGCATCGACTGCCGCCGAGCAGTCCGTCTGCGCAGTGGTGGCGGTGGCGCTCGGCCATGACGCGGTGAGCATCGACGACGACTTCTTCGGGGTCGGCGGTGACAGCATCACCGCTATCAGCGTGAGCAGCCGGTTGCGGGAACAGGGGCTGATCCTGTCGCCGCAGGACCTGCTGACCCGGCGACCGCTGGCCGAACTCGCGGCGACTGCCGCTGCGGCCGCGACCTCCGCTGAGGCCACCGGTGCCCCGAAGGCGGAGCGCGGGATCGCTATGGCGTTGCCGCAGCGGAGCATTGACGAGCTGGCGGCGCAGTACGGGCCGGTCGCCGATGTGCTGCCGCTCTCGCCGCTGCAAGAGGGGCTGCTGTACCACGCGCTGCGTGATGGTGACGACGACATCTACACCATGACAGCGCGTTTCGAGCTGGCCGGTGCCGTGGACCCGGATCGGCTGGAGGTCGCGTTCCAGCGCATGCTGGCCCGGCATCCGAATCTGGGTGCGGCGTTCTGCTACGAGCAGTTCGATCAGCCGGTGCAGGTGGTGCCGCGCACGCCCGGATTGGGTTGGCGTGTAGCGGATTTGCGGGGCCTTGCGGTCGACGAGGCCGAGCGGGTCGCGGCGGAGCTGGAACAGCGGGCCGGTGCCGAGCGGTTCGATATCGCCGCGCCGCCGCTGCTGCGGGTGCTGCTGATTCGCGTGACCGATACCTCGCAGCGGCTGGTGCTGATCGCGCATCATCTGCTGGCGGACGGCTGGTCGGTGCCGATCATGCTGCGCGAGTCGCTCGCGCTGTACCACGGGGAAGGCGAAAAGCTGGCTGTCCCCGGCTATTACGGCGACTATCTGGCTTGGCTCGGTGCTCGCGATACCGAGGCTGCCGTCGACCGCTGGCGCGACTACCTGCTCGGAGTACCCGCGCCGTCTCTGATCGGCATTCCGGGACAGCGCTCGCATGCGGTCGGGTTGCGAGTTCCGCTGCCCGACAATGCCGCCGCAGCTCTGGAGGAGGTCGGCCGCCGCTTCGGTCTCACCATGAACACCCTGCTGCAGGGTGCGTGGTCCATGGTCTTGGCCGCTCATCTCGGCCGCACCGATGTGGTCTTCGGCACG
The DNA here is from genome assembly GCF_042672265.1 of Nocardia sp. NPDC127526. Lineage (NCBI taxonomy): Bacteria > Bacillati > Actinomycetota > Actinomycetes > Mycobacteriales > Nocardiaceae > Nocardia > Nocardia sp. NPDC127526. Next base: position 21,451 of record NZ_JBHXVO010000026.1, read on the forward strand.
GTCATCTCCGGCCGCCCGGCGGATCTGCCGGATGTCGAGACCACCGTGGGCCTGTTCAGCAATACGGTTCCGGTTCGCCTGCCGCTGGATCCGCGGCGGTCGCTGCCGGATCAGCTCGTCGATTTCCAGCGCACCTCGTTCGAGATGCAGGCTCAGGGCTACCTGGGACTGGCCACCGTCGAGCGGGCCGTGGGTCTGGGCCACCTGTTCGACAGCCTGGTCGTATTCGAGAACTTCCCGAAATCCGGGCTGCGCCAGCCGGAATCGCATGAACTGCGGGTGGCGGACGTCTTCGTCCACAGTCTCACGCACTACCCGATCGTGGTGACCGCGCGGCCGGGCGAGCGTTTCGATCTGCTGCTGCACCACGATCCGGCCGCGGTGCCGGAGGCGGTGGCCACCGAACTGGCGGACCGACTGGGGGCGGTGCTCGCCGCCCTGATCGCCGATCCGGACGCCACCGTCGCCGCGGTGACCGAGACGACCCGTCAGCGCGAAAGCCATGCCGACACCCTCGCCACGTGGGGCGCGACCATCGATCCCACAACACCCGCGGTGACGGCCGAATGCGTGACGATCAACTACGGCGACTTCCACGCCCGCGTGAATCGCCTTGCCCGCTGGTTGATCTCACAGAACCTCGGTCCCGAAACCGTTGTCGCGGTGGCAATGCACCGCTGCACCGATTCGGTGATCGCCGCCCACGCGATCATCCGATCCGGCGGCGTCTACCTCCCGATCGATCCCGAGCAGCCGGCGCAACGCATCGACAGCATTCTCGAAACCGCCGCCCCGGCACTGGTTTTCAGCACCACCACCGATGGCTTCGACACCGGCCGCGCCCCCGTCGTCGCCGTCGACCGGCTGGATACCACCGGATTCGCGGACTCCGAGATCTCCGATGCGGAGCGAATCGCACCGCTGCGCCCCGCGAATTCCGCCTACCTGCTGTTCACCTCCGGCTCGACCGGTGTGCCGAAGGGTGTCACGGTCGCCCACGAATCGATCGTGAACACCTTCGAATGGCTGCAGCGCCAGCAGAGTTTCGGCCCGGGCGACACCATCCTCTACCGGACCCCGCCCACCTTCGACGCCTCCCTGCTCGAACTTTTCCTTCCCCTGCTGGTCGGCGCCCGCATCGTCCTCACCCGCCCGAACGGCCACAAGGACCCCTACTACCAGGCCCAGCTCATGGCCGACGAGCAGGTGACCACCGTCCAGATGACGACCTCCATGCTCACGGTCCTGGCCGAGGAAACCGACCTCACCGCCTGCACCGCCCTGCGCTGCGTCATCACCGGCGGCGAGGCCCTCCCGCCCGCCACCGCCCACCGCGTCCGCGCCCTCACCGGCGCCCACGTCAACAACCTCTACGGCCCCACCGAGGCCGCCGTCTGCATCACCTACCACGACACCACCGACGCCGACACGACCTCCGTCCCCATCGGCCGCCCCGCCACCCGAGCCGGAGTCCGCGTCCTCGACGACCAATTGCGCCCCGTCCCAGCGGGAACGATCGGCGAGCTGTACCTCACCGGCATCCAACTGGCCCGCGGCTACCTGGCCAAGCCCACCCTGACCGCAGGCTCGTTCGTCGCGGACCCGCACGGCCACGGCGACCGCATGTACCGCACCGGCGACCTCGTGAAGTGGAACCCCCAAGGCGAACTCGACTACATCGGCCGCGCCGACAGCCAAGTCAAACTCCGCGGCCAGCGCATCGAACTCGGCGACATCGAATCCGCCCTCCTCACCTGCGAAGGCGTAGCCCAAGCCGCCGTCCTCCTCCGCGAGGACACCCCCGGCGACCAACGCCTGGTCGCCTACCTCATCGCCCGCTCCGGAGCCGAACTCGCCCCCGCCGCAGTGCAATCCGCACTCACCCAACTCCTCCCCGCCTACATGATCCCCGCCGCCTACGTCGTACTCGACCACATCCCACGCACGGCAAGCGAAAAGATCGACCGCAAGGCGCTCCCCGCTCCGGGGCATAACAGTGCACCCGCGCCCGGCAGCGCACCCGCGCCCGGCAGCGCACCCGCGCCCGCACCCGGGACAACCCCGGCAGCAGGCGCATCCCCCCGTCATCCCGGCGTGCTTTTGGCCGGGATCCAGGCGCGCAGCACACCACCGAATATGGTGGATTCCGGCCAAACCCACGCCGGAATGACGGAGGCGAGTTTGCTCGCTGACGTCCGCGCCGCCATGGCCGCGGTGCTCTCGGTCCCCGAAATCGGCGCGGACGACGACTTCTTCGCCGCCGGCGGGCATTCGCTCACCGCGGTCCGGCTGATCGGCAGACTGCGGCGCTCAGGAGTAGCGGCGGTACTCGACGACGTATTCGCCGCGCCCACCCCGCGCGCACTGGCGGCAAGGATCTCCGCGACATCCCCAGCCGGCCTCGCGTCGACCGCTGCATCGGACCTCGGCACCGCCGCTGGCCGATCCGGCGCTGCCAGTTCGGATTCGGCGGCGGCCGCCGCGTCGGGAGCACGCTCGGATGCCGTCGCCGGAGCGGTGCCGGATTTCGCGACCAGCACGTCGATGGGCCGCGAGAGCGCTGTGCCTTCGAACTCAACTGCCGTCGGACCGGCCGCGTCTGCTGCTGGGCCGGGCCCCGCGACCGGTGTGACGCACGGCTCGGGCGCCGCGAGTGTGCACCTCGGACTTGGTGCAGCGGCTGCCGCGGACCGTGCCGAATGGCTGGCCATGATGGGCAGCCGCCTCGACCATGTGCTGGAGCTGCGTGCTGCGGGATCGCTCGCGCCGTTGTTCTGTGTGCATCCGGTCGGCGGGACCGCGTGGCAGTTCGGGCCGTTGGCGCGGGTGTTGCGGGCGGATCGGGGGATTGTCGGGTTGCAGTTGCCTGCGTTGGGGGGCGATGACTTCCGGGCGGGGTCGCTGGAGGAGTTGGCCGGGTATTACCTGGGGACCATTCGGAGCATTCAGCCGGAGGGGCCGTATCACCTGCTCGGGTATTCGCTGGGCGGGAATGTCGTGCATGCGATCGCGGCGCAGTTGGAGGCGGCGGGGGAGTCGGTGGCCTTTGTGGGGCTGGTCGATTCGCATCCGCTGGCCAATCTGGTCGAGCAGGCCGGGCGGGCGCTGGGGGATCCGGCGGCGCTGGATCGGCTGTTGCCCGAATTGCCCGAGGACGCACCGGAACTCGCGGCGGCCGTGCGATCGGCGGCGGCCGAGTTGCTCGGGATGGTCGGGGAATCGGCGACCCCGCGGTATGGCGGGGCCATGAATTTGTATGCCGCCGATGACGGTTCGGCTCCCGCGCGCACCGAGGCGCAGGTGAGCGGCTGGCGGGCGGCGGGGGCGCGGCTGGTGGTCCGGCGGCTTCCGTACTCGCACTTCGGCATCGTGTCCCCAGCCGGGTGGACCGAGGTCGCGGCGCTGCTCGACGTCGATCCCGCGATCGCCGGATGAGCTTCCCCTCCGGGGATTTCCACACCGAAAGAGAAAGAACACCCAATCCAATGACGTTGTACCGAATGACGGCTCGCGTGCGCGCCGCCGTCGCGCTGCTCATCCTCGCGCTGGTCGCGGTGGTGGCCGGCTGCAGTAGCTCCTCCTCCGACGAGGCCGGCAAGTCGGGTACCCGGGAGGTGCAGACCGCCAAGGGCGCGGTCACCGTGCCCGCCGATCCGCAGCGGATCGTGGTGGTGAACGGCTCGCTCGCCGGCTACCTGTTCGACCTGGGCGCGAAGGTGAAGGCCGCGGATCCGCGCGTACTGGGCGTGACCCTGAAGCCGGGCGAGTTCCCGGCCGCGTGGTCGGAGGACGCCAAGAAGCAGGGCACCGAGGTGCTGCCCTCCGGTGACAACATCAATCTGGAGTTCATCGCGGCCCAGCAGCCGGACCTGATCATCGGTGGCGGCCAGGGCTTCCCGGGCCAGCAGTCCATCGACGGCTACGACAAGCTGGCCGCCATCGCGCCGACCGCGCTGGTGCCCTCGGACCTGCTGCAGTGGCAGGACCAGCTGAAGGTGGTCGCGGACATCGTCAACCAGTCCGACAAGGTCGACGGCCTGATCAGCAACTACAACGACAAGGTCGCGAAGGTCAAGGCCGGCATCAAGGTGCCGCAGGGCGCGGTGTCGGTCTACCAGTCGCGCAAGGATCAGAAGCCCTCGGTGATCGCCCCCGGCACCCCGCTGGCCACGCTGCTCACCGCGGTCGGCTTCACCATCGACGACAAGGTGGAAGCCAAGGCGGGCAACCCGACCCGTCCTGCGGCCGCCGACTGGGTGAACTTCAGCCCCGAACTGGCGAGCACCGTCGTCGACGCCCCCAACCTGTTCGTCGTGCAGCTCGACGGCGGCCGCAGCATCGCCCAGCTGAAGGAGGACCCGGTCATCGCGAAGCTGCCGGCCTTCCAGTCCGGCCACGTCTACGAGCTGCCCGTCACCGCGCAGCGGCCCGACTACCGCAACACCATGGCCACCCTCGATCTGCTGGGGGAGCGCTTCAAGTGACAGCCGTCGGCGGCCTGCTCATCGATACCTCGCCCCTGAAAGCCAGCCGCGGATTCCGCTGTGCCTTCGCGGCCCGGCTGGTATCGGTGCTCGGGATCGGCCTGCTCATGGTGGCCCTGCCCGTGCAGGTCTACCAGCTCACCGGATCCTCCCTGCATGTCGCCGGCGTCACCACGGTCACCGCGGTCGCCCTGTTCGCCGGAAGCCTGGCGGGCGGGGTGATCGCGGACCGGTACGACCGGCGCGATGTCATCCAATGGTCGCGCAGCGCGGCCGGTCTGGGCTTCCTGGCCCTCGGCGTGAACGCGCTGCTGCCGGATCCGCAACTGGCCGTGATCTATACCGCCGGCGTGGTCGACGGCCTGGCCGGCGGTATCAGCGGATCGGCGCTCATGGCGCTGGTCCCGCAATTGGTCGGCCGGGAGAAGCTGGCCGCCGCCGGAGCGCTCACCGCGCTCACCTCCGACCTCGGGACCATGATCACTCCGGCCCTCGCCGGTCTGCTCATTGCCGAAACCGGTGTCGGCCCGGCCTTTTTCATCGCGGCCGCCGCCACCGCCGCGACCGTCGGGCTCATCCGCGCCATCGGCCCTTCACCGGCGCCGGCCCGCAACACCCAGCATCCGCTGCGCGAACTCGCCACCGGCGTCCAATTCGCCATGCGGCACAACCTGATTCGCGCCGTCCTGTTCACCGGCCTGGTCGCCATGCTGGTGAGCGGCCCGCTGGTGCTGCTCCCGGCCTTCGTCGACGTCGAACTCGGCGGCGGCCCGACGGTGCTCGGCCTGCTGTATGCCGCGCCGGGCGCGGGTGCGGTGCTCGGTTCGCTGACCAGCGGCTGGATCGGCCGCTCGGGCCGCCCCGGCCGGGCGCTGCTGCTCGCGGTGGCCCTCATGCCGCTCGGCGTGATCGCGGCCGGACTGTGGGCCAATGCGGCCTGGGTCTTCCTCGGCCTGGCCGCCTTCGGTCTGGCCCGCGCGGTCAGCATGGTGCTGCGCTACACGCTGCTGCAGCAGCAGTCCCCGGAGGAGTTCCGGGGCCGGATCTCCGGCCTGCTGATGGTGCAGGCGGTCACCGGCTCCGCGATCGGCTCGATGGCCGCCGGCGTGGTGGGACAACTCTTCGCGCCGGACACCGCGTTCCTCGCCTACGGCATCGCGACGCTGGTGCTGGCGGGTCTCGCGGCGGCCTTCGCGGGTCCGCTGTACCGGCTGGGCGGAAACGACGGCGCCGCACCGGTTCCCGCCCCGGCCCCGTCTCATGGAAAGGAAGAAAACTGATGGATCGCGCGGCCTACGCCGAACGCATCACCGAAGTGCTCGCCGGTGAGCACGGGCACAAGGTCGGTTATCCGATCGGATTGTGCGCCGTGGAAGTAGCGCGCACCGTGCCGGTGGGCGCGGGCCTGGTGCGGATCACCTTCCGCGGTGAGGATCTCGCCGGATTCCACAGCTATGTGCCGGATGAGCATGTGCGCCTGGTCTTCCCGGGTGAGGACGGGGTGCTGCGGCTGCCCAGGAAGGACGGGCTGTCCCTGGAATGGGGCAACCCGCGCCCGGTGTCGCGCGAGTACACCGTGCGCCGCTTCAGCGCCGAAGACCGGGAACTGGATATCGATTTCGCCATCCACCCCGGCGGGCTGGCCTCGGAGTGGGCGCTGGCGGCCGTCCCCGGCACGCCGATGCACATTGCGGGCCCGCCCGGTGGCGTGGTGGTGCCCAAGACCTATGACAAGTATCTGCTGATCGGCGATATCACCGCGCTGCCCGCCATCGCCCGCTGGCTGGAATGGCTGCCGCGCGAATCCTCGGGCTGGGCGTTCATCGAGGTGACCGGACCCGACGAGGAAATCGCCATCGACGCCCCGCCGGGCTTCACCGTGCACTGGGTGCACCGCGGTGACGCCGAGCCGGGTACCGGCGACGCGCTGGAGAAGGCCGCCCGCACGGTGGAAATTCCTGCCGGGGAACGGGTTTACGCCTGGCTGGCCGGTGAGTCGGGCGTGCTGAAGCCGATGCGCCGCTGGGTGCGCACCGAGCTCGGCATCGGCCCCAAGGACTGCCTGATCGCCGGGTACTGGAAGCGCGGCGTCGCCGACTACGATCGAGACGAGTGAGGGATCATGACGAACGAAACGACCGCCCTGTCCGAGCGGGTCATCGAGGATGTGGCGGCGGCGCTGGGCGTCGGCGCCGATGAGCTGACCGTCGAGACGAATCTCCTTGACGCCGGCCTGGATTCGGTGCGGATCATGTCGCTGGTGGAGAAGTGGCGGGCCGACGGGTTCGAACACGTCGACTTCCCCAGCCTCGCAGCGGATCCCGTGCTGGGTTCGTGGATCGACGTGCTGTCTTGACGGGTGGCGCGGCCGTCTCCGCGCCACCCCGCGGTGCGGTAGCCGCACGGCCCTCGCGGGCTGTGCGGCTATTGCCGTCAGTTCCGTTGCGCTCCTTCGGCGAGCACCTGGCGCAGTTCCTTGCGGCTGATCTTGCCGACGCCGGTCTCCGGGAAGTTCTCCACGACCACCACCGAATCCGGCATCTTCCAGGCCGCGACACCGCGCTCCCGCACGAAGGCGCGCACGGTCATGAGGGTGAGCTTCGCGTCCGCGTCGACCGGCTGGACGAAAGCGCAGATGCGCTGCCCCAGTACCGGATCCGGCGTACCCACGATCACGGCGTCGCGCACGCCCGGATGCGCGAGCAGGTGGCCCTCGAGCTCCTCGGCCGACACCTTCTCGCCACCGCGATTGACCCAGTCGCCGGCGCGGCCGCGCACCTCGAGATTGCCGTCGGGGCGCAGGCTCACGATATCGCCGGTGCTGTACCAGCCGTCGGCGGTGAAGCTGCGGGCATTGGCCTCGGCATTGTCGTAGTAGCCGCGAATCGTGTACGGGCCCTGGGTGAGCAGATTGCCGTCCGTGCCCGGCGGCACCTCGACGCCCTGGTCGTCGACCACCTTGACCCGGTCGTACTCGGACATGGGGCGGCCCTGGGTGGCGATCACCACGTCCGTGGGATCGTCCAATCGCGTGTAGCAGACCAGTCCTTCGGCCATGCCGAACACCTGCTGCAAGGTCACCCCCAGCGCCGGTCCGACACGTTCGGCGAGCTCCTCGGGGCAGCGCGCACCGCCCACCAGCACCACCCGCAGGCTGGACAGATCCGGAGTGTTCCCGGCCTCGGCCCGCTCCACCCACAGCCGGGCCAGCGGCGGCACCAGGCCGGTGATGGTCACCCCGAACTTCTCGATGAGCGGAAACGCCGTCGCCGGTGTGGGATCCGGCGTCATGGCCACGGTGCCGCCCGCCCACAGCGCGCCCAGAATGCCGGGCGAGCTCATCGGGAAGTTGTGCGCCACCGGCAGTGTCGCGAGATACACGCTGTCGCTGCCGAGTTCGCAGATCTCGGCGCTGCGCCGCACGCTGAACAGGTAGTCGTCATGGGTGCGGGGGATGAGCTTCGGAATGCCCGTGCTGCCGCCGGACAGCTGCAGGAACGCCACGTCACCGGCATTCAGGACCGGCAGTTCGCCCGGCTCGTCGCGGAACTCGGCGATATCGTGCGCACCCGCGGGCAGGTCCGCGTCGCCATCGCCGACGACCACGAGATGCTCGAGCGAGGCGACCTGCTGCCGGATCGAATCCGCCAGCGCCGCATAGTCGAACAGCTGATGCTTGCCGCAGGTGATCACGGCCTTCGCCGCGCTGGCGGTGGCGATCGGCACCAGTTCGGCCTGCCGGTGCGCGGGCAGGCAGAACACCGGCAGCGCGCCCAGCCGGAACAGCGCGAAGATCACCTCGACGAATTCGGCCCGGTTCGGCAGCTGCACCAGCACCCGGTCCTGTCGGCCGATGCCGAGCCGCGCCAATCCGGTGGCCAGCGATCGGGAGCGCCGATCCAGTTCGGCGTAGCTCCAGGAATTGGCCGTATCGACCACGGCGATCGCCTCGGGCGTGGCGGCCGCCCGGGCGGCCAGCATGTCCCCGAAGGTCTCGCCGGTCCACAGGCCGAGCTCTCGATACCGTTGGGCGTCGGCCGCCGGCCACGGTGTGAAGCCGGGGAGCACGGTCGATGACATTGCAGGACACCTCTTTTCAGCAGATTTCGGACGGCGCGCTCGGTGCCGGAAAGCTAACTTTGCGAACGAGCGCAACCTATTCTTATCAGGTTAGGCTAACCTTATGGTCATGATCGATTCGGGTGAGCGCGTGGTCGTCGTGACCGGAGCCGCCGCGGGCATCGGAGCCGCCGTCGCGGCGGCCCTCGCGAGCGACGCCGGCGCGATATCGCTGTGGGACCGAGATCCGCGGGTCCATGACGTGGCACGGGAAATAAGCGCCGGCACAAAGGCTTCCGTCACCGCCGTCGAGGTGGACGTCACCGACCGTAGCGCAGTCGCGGACGCCTTCGACAAACTGGTGGCCGAGCACGGCCCGGCCGATGTGGTGGTGCACGCGGCCGGAATCATGCTCGCGGGCACCGGCCTGGACACCACGCCGGAGGATTGGGAGCGGTCGCTGGCGGTCAATGCCACCGGCACCATGCACGTCACCCAGCGGGCCGCCAACGACATGGTCGCGGCGGGCGGCGGCGCCATCGTCGTCGTGTCCTCCAATGCGGCGAGCACTCCGCGCGTCGGCATGGCCGCCTACTGCGCCTCCAAGGCCGCGGCCACCGCCTTCACCCGCGCGCTCGCCCTCCAGGTCGCCCCGCACGGCGTCCGGGTGAATCTGGTCTCGCCCGGCTCCACCGACACCCCCATGCTGCGCGGCATGTTCGCCGACGGCGACCAGCCGCTGGACGAGGCTTCCCACACCGCCCTGCTCGATGGTGATCCGACGGCCTACCGCCTCGGAATTCCCCTGCGGCGCATTGCCGCTCCCGCCGATATCGCCGCGGCGGTCCGCTTCCTGGTATCCGACGACGCCCGCCACATCACCCTGCACGATCTGCGGGTGGACGGCGGGGCGACGCTCGACATGTGACCCGAGAGGATGATCCCCATTTCCGCCACCACCCCCGATACCTCGGAACCCGCCTTTATCCTGGCCCGTCCGCACCGGACCGTGGTCGCGCAGGGCGTCGGCCGGGTATTCCACACCGCCGCCGAGGCCGTCGCCGCGCTGCGTAGCGGGCAGGTCGAATATATTGTCGGCGCACTGCCTTTCGAGGTCGGCGCACCCGCCGCACTGTTCGCGCCGCACTCGATGTCGGTGCGGGACAGCGCCTACCGGCCCGCCGCGCCGGAGCACCTACCCCGGTTCGAGATCGATTCCGCGGTGCCGCCGAGCGCGCACATGGAGCGCGTCGCCGCCGCGGTTCGCCTGCTGGCCGATCCGCTTCACTCGATCCGGAAAGTGGTGCTGGCGCGGTCGATTCGCGCGCGGTCCGAGCAGCCCATCCGGGCCGCCGAACTGCTGGATCTGCTCGTCGCCACCGATTCGGCCGGCAATGGGTTCCTCGTCGATCTCTCCGGTGCGGGCGAGGCATATCACGGCAAGCATCTGGTCGGCTCCAGTCCCGAAATCCTGGTTCGCCGTGAGGGATCCGAGGTGCTGAGTCACCCGCTGGCGGGTTCGGCCCGGCGCGCACCGGATTCCGACGCCGACCGTGCGGCCGCCGATAACCTGCTCGGCTCGGCCAAGGATCGGCACGAGCACGGTTATGTGGTCGATCAGGTCAGCGGTGTGCTGCGCGACCGCTGCGCCACCGTGCACACCCCGGCCGGTCCGGAGCTCACGAGCACGCCGGAGATGTGGCATCTCGGAACCCCCATCACCGCCACCGTGCCGGTCGACGGCCCGTCCGCGCTCGAACTCGCGGCCGCGCTGCACCCCACGCCCGCCATCTGCGGCACCCCGACCGCCGCGGCCGCGCGGCTCATCGCGGACCTCGAAGGCGATCGCGGTTTCTACGCGGGCGCGGTGGGCTGGTGCGATGCCGAAGGCAATGGCGAATGGATGGTCAGCATTCGCTGCGCCGAGCTCGCCGCCGACGGTCGCAGCCTGCTCGCCCATGCGGGCGGCGGCATTGTGGCCGAATCCGATCCGGCCGCCGAATTGGCCGAGACCACCGGCAAATTCCAGCGCATCCTCGGCCCCCTGGGTATTGCGGATGTTCCGGTCACCGTCGCCTGATCGGCGGCCCTGACCACCCTTTCCGGCCACCGGCCGATGTCACCCACGAAGACGACACCCGGAGTTCTGATGCCCATCCCCCCGATTGCCCCGTATTCGATGCCGACCACCGCCGAGGTCGTCCCCAACCAGGTCGACTGGACCATCGATCCCAGCCGTGCGGCGCTGCTCATCCACGACATGCAGCAGTACTTCATCTCGGCCTACGACACCACGCGCGATCCCGCGAGCACTCTCATCGACAACATCGCGACCCTGCGCGCCCGCTGCCACGACCTCGGCGTTCCGGTCATCTACACGATGCAGCCCGGCAACCAGCATCCCTCCCGGCGGGGGATTCTGGCCGACTTCTGGGGCAGCGGCATGTCCGTGGGGCCGGACACCGAGGTGATCGAGGAACTACGGCCCACACCGCGCGATATTCAGGTCACCAAGTGGCGCTATTCCGCTTTCCAGCGCACCGACCTGCGTGATCTGCTCAGCTTCTACAACCGCGATCAGCTGATCGTCACCGGCGTCTACACCCACATGGGCTGCATGCTCAGCGCGGCGGACGCGTTCATGTCCGATATCCACCCGTTCCTGGTGCAGGACGCCACCGCGGACTTCACGCGTGACGAGCACCTGATGGCGCTCAACTACGTCACCCGGCGCTGCGGCGCGGTGGCGACCACCGCCGAGTTGCTGCACCAGTTGGGCGGCGTCCCGGTCTCGGCCGGTGCGGGTCAGGCCGATTCGCGGTAGACGGCGATCACGGGGATCCGCCGGGTGGTCTTCGCGCGGTAGTTGGCGAACTCCGGCAGGAGTTCGACCATGCGGTTGAAAAGAGTCTCGGCCTCGTCACCGGTGAGGAATTCGGCCTTGCCGGTGTAGGTTTCGGCGCCGAGCTCCACCGTGAGCCGGGGATTGGCGCGCAGATTGTGATACCAGGCGGGGTGCTTGTCGGCCCCGCCATTGGAGGCGATCAGCACGATGCGATCGGTATCGGGGACGTAGACCAGCGGATTGGTGACCGGGCGGCCCGACTTGGCGCCCGTGGTGGTGATGAGGACCATGTACCGGCCCTCGAAGGTGCCGCCGACCTTGCCGTCATTGGCACGGAACTCCGCGATCACGTTCTCGTTGAACTCGTTCATCTAACCTGCAACAGAGGTTACGCCGGGAAAACTTCCCGGCCGAAACGATCGAAATGTGGTTCGGTGGATTGCATGACATCGACAGGGCAACCGCGGGCGCGCGATATCGGACTCGAATTTCCCGGCACACCGGGGCCTTTCAATGCCATTACCGATGTGGCGGGCGTCGAGGTCGGGTACCGGACGCTCATCGAGGGCGAGGGCGCGCTGTCGGTCGGGCGCGGACCGGTGCGCACCGGGGTCACCGCCATCCTGCCGCGCGGGCGGGCCGGGCTGGGGCGGCCCTGCTCGGCGGGGTGGTTCTCGCTCAATGGCAATGGGGAGATGACCGGCACCACCTGGATCGACGAGGTGGGGGAATTGGCTGTGCCCATTACGATTTCCAACACCCACGCGGTGGGCGAGTGCCATACGGGCGTGATCGAATGGGTCAACGAGGTGCACTCGGGCCGGGGCCGGGAGTGGCTGCTGCCGGTGTGCGCGGAGACCTGGGACGGCTACCTCAACGACATCAATGGCGGACATGTGACGCCCGCGGTGGTGCGGCGAGCCCTGGACTCGGCGCGGTCCGGCCCGGTCGCCGAGGGCTCGGTGGGCGGCGGCACCGGCATGAACTGCTACGGCTTCAAAGGCGGCAGCGGCACCTCCTCACGTCGAATCGCCTTCGGCGCCGAGACTTTCACCCTCGGTGTCTTCGTTCAGGCCAACTTCGGTGCACGCGCGGAACTGACCGTGCTCGGCCGCCCCGTCGGAACCCAGCTCGACGTGCCCAATCCCATGCAGGCGCCGGCGCGCCCCGAACCGCCCGCCCCGGCCGGCGCCGGATCGGTCATCGCCATCGTGGCGACCGATGCGCCGCTCTCGCCCGGGCAGTGCAAGGCGCTCGCGCGCCGGGTTCCCATGGGGCTGGCCAGAACCGGGACCACCGGCAGCTTCTTCTCCGGTGACATCTTCCTGGCCTTCTCCACCGCCGACGACCGCGAATCCACCACGAACTTCCCCGGCGGGGAGATCTCGGAGACCGAGATCGAATCGCATCGGATGATGCCGTGGAACCGCATGAACCTCTTCTACTCGGCGACCGCGCACGCCGTCGAGGAAGCGGTCCTGAACTCGCTGATCGTCAATCAGGACATGACCGGCAGGGACGGTAACTTCTCGCCCGCCCTGCCGCACCAAGCCCTGCTGGAACTGCTGAAGCAGTAGGGATTTCACGCCGCAAGCGCACCATTGATCTTGCGGATCAGTTCGGCGGCGGCCGGATGCGGCCGCCCGCCGTACACCTGTTCGGCGGCGCTGATCGCCGTGGCGATGGTGCCGCGGAAGTTGCCGACCTCCTGCGGGGCCTCGGTTTCGAGGATCCGCACCGACGCGGTGAGGGCGGGCAGCACGACATCGGCGATGTCGGCCACGGTGCGCCCCTTCACATTCGGCTTCGCCTTCTTGTCATTGACGACGTGCCCGACCAGCCCCGTCGCGGAGGTCAGCGCGGCAGCCGCCGCCATGCTGATGGCCCCCGCCCGTCCCCGATCGGCGCACGCCAGCAGGGTGACGACCCCGTGCGCGGCGGTCTGCACGGTCCGCTGGTCGTCCAGGCTCAGGGTGATGGTGCTCATTGTCTTGCTCCGTTTCGGTTGGTGTGTCGTGCCGTTCGGCGTGCTTCACACAGTGCTCGCCGCCGCTGACAGCGCCCTGACGGCCCGCCTACACCCGCTGACAAGACCGCGGTTTCGCGACCGTTAGCGGTTCGTTGGTCGATGCAGAGTCACTCCTCGGACCATCGGTGCAGAACACAAGCAAGGGTGATCCGAACCGCAGTCAACGTGGGGCTGATCAACCCACCAGAAAGGTGAGAAGACCATGACCATCGCCCCCAAGTCCGCCCTGAAGCGCACCGCCATGGCCGCCTCGGCCTTCGCGCTCGCCGCCGGCGCCCTGCACCTCGGCACCGCCCCCGCCTACGCCGTCGCGGGCCCGACCTCGAAGTACGAATGCCGCGACGTCCAAACCCCCGGCAGCCTCTTCCCCGGCGACGAGGTCGCCTGCACCCTCACCGTGAGCACCGCCGGCAATGACACCTTCACCAATGTCGTCGCCGAAGTGACCCTCCCCGGCAACACCGTCTACCAAACCGGCGGCGCCCTCCAAGGCACCCAGAAGGTCGTCTTCAACCTCGGTGAAATCACCAAGGCCAAGAGCGCATCCGCCACCCTCACCGTCATGGTCGAAGGCAAAACCCCCGACAAAACCGCCATCTCCAGCGAAGCCGTAGTCAAGGGCTTCGCCCCCAACGGCGCCTTCGACACCACCGCCGCCTCCAACACCCTCACCACCACGACCAACGGCGCCGGCCAGGGCGGCGGCAAGTTGACCGCCAAGGAGGACCGCGCCTCCGTCAACACCTTCGGCCGCGCCGAAACCCCCATCTCCGACCTGGTGGACGCCCCCGCCGGCGTCACCCCCAAGATCGAACTGGTGACCAGCACGGAGCCCAAGAAGGGCTACGTCATGTCCGCCATCATCGACAACGGCCAGAAGATCGCCTGGTCCGCCCTCTGCACCGCCACCGCCCAGGAAAAGACCGAAACCTTCACCGTCAAGATCACCGCCAACGGCCAGACCGTCGAAGCAAAGGTCACCGTCCTCCTCGGCGACAACGTCGCCAACCAGGGCCTCGTGCAGCCCGCCAACTGCGCCCCGAAGCCCTGACCCCATCCGCGCACGCGGCCCCCAATGGCACGGTCGGTGCGGCTCCTCGAAGCCGCGCCGACCGTGCTTTCGTGTGCGGACAACACGATTCGGTGCGGATAGCAAGGGATCGACAGTCCGTGGAAGCGGTGCGGGCGGCGCACAAGAATGAGGGCATCGACGGATCGGAGGAACTCATGGAGCTCGGATTTCATCTGCCCATATTCGAGATCGACGGGGGCGCAACGGCTATCGCTGGGGAGTTGGCGAGGGTAGGGGTTGCGGCGGAGGCGTCGGGGGCCACCTGGTTGTCGTTCATGGATCACTTCTTCCAGATCGAGCCGACCGGGTTGCCCGCGGAGTCGAACATGTTGGAGGGGTACACCACGCTGGGTTTCATGGCGGCGCACACTTCCACGATCGAGCTCGGGCTGCTGGTTACCGGGGTGACTTATCGGCATCCGGGGCTGCTGGCCAAGATTGTCAGCACGCTGGATGTGTTGTCCGGTGGGCGAGCCGCGCTGGGGATCGGGGCGGCCTGGTTCGAGCGGGAGCATCGGGGGCTGGGGGTTGCGTATCCGCCGGTGGCCGAGCGGTTCGAGCGGCTCGAGGAGGCGTTGCGGATTTGCGGGCAGATGTGGGATCCGGAGAACAACGGGCCGTTCGAGGGGAAGCACTATCAGCTTGCGGAGACGTTGTGCGCGCCGCAGCCGTTGCATCGGCCGAAGGTGCTGATCGGTGGGGCGGGGGAGCGGAAGACGTTGCGGTTGGTTGCTCAGTATGGGGACGCTTGCAATTTGTTCGCCTCCGATCCCGCGGAGGTCGAGCACAAGCTCGGGGTGTTGCGGCGGCACTGTGATGATGTGGGGCGGGATTACGAGGAGATTCGCAAGACCGTGCTGGCGTATTACCAGTATGAAAATCCCAATGGACGTGACGAATTCGTGCGGAGCATGGCTGATTTCGCCAAGCTCGGGATCGATACCGCCATTGTCATGCCGCCCGGCGAGTCGCCTGCGGCGTGGATCGATGGGATCGCGCCTGTTGTTCCGCGGCTCGCCGAACTCGGGTAGGCGGGCTATTCGAAGCCGTGGGCTTGGGCCACGAGGTCGAAGAAGACCCAGACTCCGCCCTTGTCGTAGGAGTCGGGGTGTTCGGAGCCGCCCAGGAAGGGGTAGGGGGTGGCGATGTAGACCTCGTCGGGGGCCAGGGGGCCGAGGCGCTTGCGGATCTCGGCGACGTGGCCGGGTTGCAGGACGTAGGTCACGAAAGACGGGTCGAAGAGGACCTTGTCGATGAAGTCGGTGACTTCGGTGAAGGCGCCGTAGCTCTTGGTGCCGGCGCTGTAGGGGTCGAGAACTCCGTACTCGCCGGTCCGGGTGCTCATCAGGAAGGCGTGGCCCAGGTCGGTGTAGCCGACCACCGTGTCGAACTGCGGGAAGTGCTCCGCCCAGGCCGGCATGACCCGGTCGAGGCGGACGGATTCGATCAGTCGGAAGGGCACGCTCGTCACGTGCCCATCCAACCAGAGGCCCGATCCTCTCCCGACCGCCCAGTCTGCACCTCAGCCCGCGAGCGCCCCGGCGATCTTCCGCATGATCTCCGTCGCCGCCGGATTGGCCCGTCCCTCGAGGCAGTAGTCCGCCGCCTCGATCGCGGTCGCGATGGTCCGGCGGAAGTTCTCCACCTCGCCGGGCGCCCGAACCTCGAGGATCCGCACCGAGGCCGTGATCGCCGGCAGCACGACATCCGCGATAGCGGCGATCGTGCGGCCCTTCAGGTACGGCTGCGGCCGCTTGTCGTTCAGCACGTGACCCACCAGCCCGGTAGCCGTCCGCAGCACATTTCCGGCGGCCGCCCCGATGCGCGCCGACATCGTCCACTCGGTGTCCCCGGCGGCCAGCAATGCGACCACCCCGAAGGCCGCGGTCTGCAGGGTGTGCTGATCGTCCTTGCTCAGCGTGACGGTGTTCATCGTGCTCTCCTCATCGGTTCTCCGCGCGGCCCATCCGGCGTGCTTCACACTGTCGCCGCCCCCGCTGACAGCGCACCGACGGTCCGCTGACAGCACCCGCGGCCATCGTCGAATGGAGTCCGGGCCGACGCGGTCGCGTCCGAATCCCATTGCGCCCGAATGGGTCGAGTGCGACCATGGCGCGTGTTGCTCATGCCGAAAAAGGTGCTGTGCCAAGGGGCGGAACATGAGGTCGGGTACCGCGACGGGCGGGTGACGGCGCCCGCGCACGATGAGGTCGCGGTGGAGCGGGAACGGGCGCTGGTGGCGCTGGGCGGTACGGCCGACGGGTGCTTCGCTCTGCTGTTCGGGGGATATCAGGCGTGGATAGCGCAGCGGATGGAACGGGCATTGCAGCGCGACGGAGTCGCGGCGGTCGAGGAGATGGCGGAGCTGGTGCGGTGCGGGGCGGACCCGAACCGGCGGGATCCGCGGAATCAGTTCACGCCACTGCATCGGGCGGTGCGGAGTAAGCGGGCCGACGTAGCGGAGGTGCTGCTCGGAGTGGGCGCGAATGTCGAGGCGCAGGCGGAACGCCACGGTACCCCGCTCCGAATGGCCTGTGCCATGGGCGATTCGGAGATGGTCCGAGTCCTGCTGCGATTCGGTGCGGACCCGCTGGCCGGACCTGATCGGCCACTGCATGCGGCGGCCGAGTACGGGCGGGCCGAGATCGTCGGGATGCTGCTCTACGAAGGGGTGGAGGTCGATTTCCGCGACGGGGCGGGCCGGACGGCCCTGCATGTGGCGGCCGCCAACGGGCAGTCGGGAGTGGTGATGTTCCTACTCGCGGCGGGGGCCGATCGCGACCTCGTGAACAAGCGCGGGCGCACGCCCGCGCAGGAGGCCATGGCGCAGGGGCATTTCGGGGCGGCCATGCTGCTGGCCTGAGGATCAGGCGCCGGCGTGCTCGACCGTGACGGATTCGATCCACGCGGGCGGCCGCGGCGGATCGGCGCCGATGAGCACCGCGATCAACCGGGCTCCGGGCGCGGCTTCGGGCCACGGGGTATAGCCGTCGGTGAGCACCACGATGACCTGGGGCCGATGCGGAAGCCGCAGCGCCGCTTCGATACCGACGGTGAGATCGGTGCCGCCTCCGCCGCGCAACTCGATGTCCTCGAGGCGGTGAATGCGACGGACCGAGTGCACCTCGGCATCACAGGCCAGGACGGTGATGCGATCACCGCCCAGGCCCACGGTCCGCAGGATGCCGGTGATCTCGCCATAGGCGGCGGCCAGGTCCCCGGGCAACATGGAACCGGAGGTGTCGATGACCACCGCGACCCGGGGGAGCGGCCGCGCCAGGGCGGGCAGGACCACGCGCGGCACCGCCACACCGCGGCGCGCGGGACGGCGGCGGGTGTAGTCGATGGCGCCGCTGGCCCACGAAACCGCTTCGCGCAGACCGCCGGCCAACCGGGTGCGCCAATCGACGACGGGTTCGAGGGTCTGATCCGCCCACAGCAGCCAGCCCTCCGGCACCGAACCGGCGGTGCGATCGTGCGCACGGATCGCCTCGGCCGTGGATTTGCGCAAGGCGGCGGCCTCGGCGGCGTGCACGGCGGGCGTCTCCGAATCCGCGGCGGTTTCCCAGGGACGGGCGCCGGGAACCGCACCGGAACCGCAATCGGTCCGCGGACCCGGGGGCAACCCGAACCGGTCGGCCAGACGGTCCGCTGGATCGGACCCGTCGTCGTCCCCGGAGCCCGAGGGCCCGCCCGAATCCTTCTCGTCCGCAACGGCTTTCGCGAGCAGCCGCAGGTACTCCTCGAACAGCCGCCCCGCCGGCCACTCGAACAGTCCGGGATGCACCACGCCCTCGGGCAGCACCAGTCCGTCCTCGAGCAGATCGTCATTGATCTCGCAGTCCTGCGCGATGTTCACCAGCATCGGATGCACCGGCTCGGCGAGCTGCGCCGCCCGCTCGAAGTGCGCGCGCAGCAGATGCGACACCTCGTGAATGAGCACCCCGGCCAGCCCCGGAACCTCGGTGCTCGCAACGAATTCCGCGTTCACGTAGCAGCGCCAGCGCGCATCCACCGCCAGCGTCGGCACCAGCTCGGAGGGCACCATCGTCAGGGCATACAAGGCCGTCGCCAGATACGGCCGATCCGTGGCGGCGCGAAACCTGGCCGCCAGCAACTTGGTCCGATCCAGCTCGCGCGAATCGTCCATCAGCGCGCCGGCATTCGCCCGGACAGCCGCAGCACATCGATGAAGGCATCCAGCACCGCCGGTGCGGGCCAATCGAATCCGGTGCGCAGCGCCGCCAGATCGAAGGCCGCGCGCGCCGCCACATCGGGTGATCCGGCGTGCACCGCCTTGCCCAGCACGTCCCAGGCGGCCTCCCAGCGTTCCCGGGTCACCCGCCCCTGCACCGCCGCCACCACGGCGGTGAGGAAGGCCAGCTGCCGGTCACCGCGCCGCGGCAGCGCGAAGGCCGCCGGATCGGCCAGCACCGCTTCCGGATCCGGCAGATCCAGTTCGGCGATGAAGGACAGCAGTTCCAGCCCCGCGCCCGGCCCGACCGCGCCGGACACCGCCAGCGCGACCGCCTGATCGTCGGCGCCCGCGGCGAATCCGAAGGCGAGCAGCCGCACCACCATCTCCCAGGTGCGCGGGGACGGCCAGGCGCGGCCCCGCTCCTCGGTAGCGGAGGGCAGCCGATGCGTGAGAGTCGGCCGCGCGGACAGGAATCCGGCCACCAGGCCGCGCGCCTTGGCGACCGCCGAGGTCCCGGCCGCGGCATCCACCCGCGGCACCGTCACCGCCGGCCAGGTCCCGGCCAGCCCGCGCGACACCACCGCCGGATCGTGCACCCAATCCAGATGCACGAAGCGATTGGCCAGCGGCGGGCTCAGATGCCATCCGTCGGCCGCACTCGCTGCCGGATTCGCCGCCGCCACGATTCGCACCGGCGGCGGCAGATCGAGGCTGCCGACCCGGCGTTCCAGCACCACGCGCAGCAGGGCGGCCTGCACCGCGGGCGGCGCGGAGGACAGCTCGTCCAGGAACAGCAGGCCCTGCCCGGCCCGCCCGAGCCGCACCGCCCAGTCCGGCGGCGCCATGGGCACGCCGTTCACGGTGGGATCCGGGCCGACGATCGGCAGACCGGAGAAGTCCGACGGCTCGTGCACGCTCGCGATCACGGTCTCGACGGTGATGCCGAGCCCGGCGCCGAGCTGCCGCAGCGCGGCCGTCTTCCCGATTCCCGGCTCGCCCCAGAGCAATACCGGCAGATTCGCGCCCACCGCCAGCGCGAGCGCGGACACCGCCGGATTCTCCGCGGGTTCGAAGCGGTAATCGGTGCAGCGCTCAAGTAAGGCGTCCGCCGCGGCCAGCGCCGGCGGCGGAACGGGCGCACCGGCAGACGATAGGGGTGCAGCGTTGGATGCATTCGCCGACGCCGTGTGCGTATTGGCCGTCGCCGTGTGCGCATTCGTGGATGCCGGGTGCGCCTCCGCGGTAGCGGTGTGTGAATTCGCTGAAGCTGTGTTCGGGGCCGCCGAACCTATCGGTGCGGTCGCCGGACCCGTGGTCGCGGTACCCGAACCCGTGGTCGCGGTCGCCGAGTCCGTGGGCGCGATCGCCGAACCCGTGGTCGCGGTCGCGGAGTCCGTGGTCGCGGTCGCCGAATCTGTGGGCGCGGTCGCCGGACTCGTATCAGTGGTCGCCGCTGTGGAGTTCGTAGCGGTACGGCTGTCCGCCCCCGCCCGGTCGCCGGGCCGATCATTGTGCTGGTAGATCACAGTCGGATTCCCTCGTTGTCCCGCGCCCGGTCAGCGGATTTCGCTCCGGCCCGAATCACCGTCGAGCCGCCCGGCCCCCACGCCCAGGTATACACCGAGATCGCCGGTGCCGCAGGCGAGTGCGGGATCGGGTTAGTGTTGGATAGGTGTTCCAATTCCTCGGCGACAGATGAGGTCAGCGGAATGTCCAAAGCTCCCAGGCGCGCCTACCGCACCGGCTTGTCGCGCGATGTGATCGTCGATGCCGCCGTGGCGCTGACCGCGGAGCGCGGCATCGACGGGTGGAGCATGCGCGATCTCACCGGACGACTGGACACCTCCCTGTCGGTCATCTACCACCACGTCGGAGATCGCGGGCGGGTGTGCGCGGCGGTGGTCGACAAGATCTACGCCGACATGGCGCTGCCGATCGAGGAAACCGATTGGCGGGGACAGATTTCCGGCGTGCTGTCGCCGATGATCGACCATTTGGCGCGCTATCCGGGAGTCGCGGCCTGGCTGCTGCGCAACGGCCCGCAGACCGAGGGCCTGGTGCCGGTCATGGAGGCCGGGGTCACCCGCATGATCGAAGCCGGCTGGGGAGACGAGGCCGCGGAGGCGTACTCGGTCGCCTTCAATACCTGCCTCGGATTGATCGCGCTGGGCGATCAACCGGCCGGCAGCGGCGAGTCCGGGCTGACCGGCCTGCAGCGCACCATCGAAACCCATCCGCAAGCCGGGCCCGGAGCCGAGCGCATGCGGGAACTGGCCGCACGCTTCACCGGTGACGCCGCGGCGGCCGCGCGCCGGGAGTACTGCCGCTATGCCCTCGACCGTGTGCTCGATGGGCTCGAGGCCCGGCTGCACGCATTGAAAACCGCAGGTTCCGCCCAGCGCTGAGCTGATCCCCGCGCACCTTCGCGCGGTATCGGCAGGGCTGAACAACACCCTTGCCAGTGCCGTGAGTTCCGCTGTAGCCTCGAAATTAGAACAGTGATCTAATACGCCTGCGGGGAGCTCATGAGTACAGCGGTTATGGATCAGGTCCCGGTCGTCGAGGAATCGCCGCCGCTCAAGAGCCCCGGGTTGAGCGTCGTGCTCGCCCCGGTGCGCGGCAGGCTGGCCGTCGCGGCGGGATTGCAAGCGGTCGCGGCGCTCGCCGGTTTGGCTCCCTATCTCGCCGTGGTCGAGATCGCGCGCGAATTCCTCACCGGCACAACGGTCGATCGCGGTGCGGTGTGGCTGTGGGTGGTGGTCGCGGTGGCCGGATTCGCACTGCGGACCGCGTGCTCGGGCGCGGCCTACACTCTCGGCCATATCGCGGATGCCGATGTCGGCCTGCGGATTCGGCGCGAGATGGCCGTCCGGCTGGGCCGGGTCCCGCTGGGCTGGTTCACCGAGCGCAGCTCCGGGCGGGTGAAGCGGGCACTGTCGGACGACGTGGCCGCGGTGCATCACGTGGTGGCCCACGCGCTCAACGATCTGGTGGCCGCGGTGATCTTCCCGGTCGTGGCCCTGGCGTATCTGTTCGTGCTCGACTGGCGGCCGGCCCTGATATGCCTTGCGCCCCTGGCGGTGTGGTTTGTCATCAACGCGTTCATGATGCGCGACGAGGAAGTCCAGATGCGGCGCTGGACCGCCGCGCTGGACAAGGTCAATGCCGCGGTGGTCGAGTACGTCGACGGCATCGCGGTGGTGAAGGCCTTCGGCCGGGCCGGACAGGCGCAGGATCGCTATCGCCGCGCCGGCGACGACCTCGCCCGGTTCCTCAGCGCCTGGGCCGGGCCCATGCAACGGCTGGAAGCCGTCTCCTCGGTGCTCATCGCGCCGCCGGTGCTGCTGCTGGTGGCCCTGGGCGGCGGGGTGTGGCTGAGGGTCGATCCGGTGGAACTCATCGCCTTCGTCATGCTGGCGGTCGGACTGGGCGGCCCGGTGCTCGCGCTCGGATTCGGCGCGATGGCACTGCAGGTCGCGACCGATGCGGCCCGCCGGATAGGCGAACTGCTCGCGACGCCGGAGCTGCCGCGCGCCGATGGAGACCCGAAGGGCGGGAACGGAATACGGGCCCCACTCGATGCGCGAGTCGAGTTCGACGGGGTGCGGTTCTCCTACGACGGGCGCACGACCGTGCTCGACGGCATCGACCTCACCTTGGAACCGGGCACGGTCACGGCTCTGGTGGGCCCCTCGGGGTCGGGTAAATCGACACTCGCGCAACTGCTTCCGCGCTTCTGGGATGTCGACGCCGGCGCGGTGCGCATCGGCGGGGCGGATATCCGCGAGATCCCGGGCCGCGAGCTCTACCGCCGCATCGGGTTCGTCTTCCAGGACACCGCCCTGCTGCGCACCAGCATTCGCGACAATATCGCCCTCGGGCGACCCGACGCCGGGATGGCCGAGATCGAAGCCGCGGCGCGCGCCGCGCAGATCCACGATCGCATCATGGCGCTGCCCCGCGGCTACGACAGCATTGCCGGCACCGAGGCGCGGTTCTCCGGCGGCGAGGCCCAGCGCCTGTCGATCGCCCGCGCCCTGCTGGCCGACACCCCCGTCCTGGTGCTCGACGAGGCGACCGCCTTCGCCGACCCGGAATCCGAAGCGGCGGTGCAGGATGCGCTGTCCCGGCTGGTATCCGGCCGCACCTTGCTGGTGATCGCGCACCGCCTGCACACCATTCGCGGCGCGGATCGCATCGTGGTGCTCGCCCAGGGCCGGGTGGCCGAGACCGGCCGTCACGACGAATTGCTCGCCGCCGATGGCGAATACGCCCGAATGTGGGCCGCCCAGTCCGCGGCTCGGAAGGAAACGGCCCGGAAGGAAACACTGTGATCGGCAAGCTGTTTCGAATGATCGACGGCGGCGACCGGATCCGGTACATCCGCTGGATCGCCCTCATCGTCGCCTTCTCGGTGCTGCAGGGACTCTGCGTCCTGCTGGTGGTTCCGGTCCTGCGCCCCTTGCTGACCGGTGATCGTGACGCCGCCACATCGTGGCTCATCGCTCTCGCGGTGACGGTGGCCGCCGCCGCGGTCGTCTACTACGTCCAGGCCACCCACGGCCAGCGCATAGCCAACGACCTGTTGATCGGCATCCATCACCGCATCGGGGATCACCTGGCGCGCTTGCCCCTCGGCTGGTTCGGCGCCGACCGCACCGGCCGCCTCACCACCTCCGTCGCACAGGGTTCGATGAATATCGTCGCCGTGCCCGCCCACCTCATGCAGCCGGTGATCAGCGGCGCCGTGACCCCCGCCGTGGTGGCCGCGGGCATGTTCGTCTTCGACTGGCGCCTCGGCGCGGGCCTGCTCATCGCCGGCCTGGTGCTCCTGGCAACCCATACCTGGGCGCAGGAGGCCATCGCCCGCAGCTTCGGCGCCATCGACGATGCGGCGGTCGAATCCGCGGGTCGCGTGGTGGAATTCGCGCAATGCCAGCCGGTCCTGCGCGCCTTCGGCCGCGGCGAGGACGGCAACCGCCTGCTCGACGACGCCCTGACCGGCCAGCGCCGCGCTTATGGCGCGATGAATCGCAATGCGGTCTCGGCCCTGCTGTCCTTCTCCGTCGCCGTCCAAGCGGCCTTCCTCGCCCTCGTCGCCCTGGGAGTGGCCCTGGCCCTGGGCGGTTCGCTCGACGCCGCCGCACTGATCGCCCTGCTGGTGCTGATCACCCGCTTCGCCGGCCCCCTCATCGAACTCGTCGACCACTCCGCCGCCCTGCGCATGGCTTCCGAGGACATCGACCGCATCGACGAGGTGCTCGCGGTGCCGCCGCTGCCCGAAGGCCAGGTGGCCCAGCCTGTTTCGCCCGGCGCCGTGACCTTCGAGAACGTCGCCTTCGGTTACGGGGATCGACCGATCCTGCGCGATATCACCTTCGACGCCCGCCCCGGTACCCTCACCGCCGTAGTCGGCCCCTCCGGTGCGGGCAAGACCACCCTCCTGCGCTTGGCGGCACGTTTCTGGGATACGAATTCCGGCACCGTGCGCATCGGCGGCGTCGACGTCCGCGACCTCACCTCCGAGGCCCTGATGGCCCAGCTGGCCATGGTCTTCCAGGACGTCTACCTCTTCGACGACACCATCGAAGCCAATATCCGCCTCGGCCGCCCCGACGCCACCGCCGCCGAAATCCACGAGGCCGCCCGCCTGGCCCGCGTCGACGAGATCATCGATCGTCTCCCCGACGGCTGGAACACCCGCGTCGGCGAGGCGGGCGTCGCCCTCTCCGGCGGTGAGCGCCAACGCGTCTCGATCGCGCGCGCTCTCGTCAAACAGGCGCCCATCGTCCTGCTCGACGAGGCCACCGCCGCCCTCGACCCGGAGAACGAAGCCGCCGTGGCCGATGCCCTCCGCGCCCTCGCCCGCCACCGCACCGTGCTGGTCGTGGCCCACCGCCTGCACACCGTCGCCGCCGCCGACCAGATCCTCGTCCTCGACGACGGCCGCATCACCCAGCACGGAACCCATGACGCCCTGCTCGCCGAACCCGGCCGCTACCAAGACTTCTGGCGTGAACGCGAACGCGCACAGGGCTGGCGGCTCACTGGGTAGTCGCGTTGGCGGCCAGGACGAGCACCACCTCCTGCTCGTTCTCCGGCAGGTAGCGGACCTGCACCACCCGCCCGATCTGAACCTGGGAGACCCCGGCGGGCGGGAGGAACTTCTCGGTGTGGGTTTCGAAGGTGCTGCCGTCGGGGCGGGTGACCAGCAGGATCAGGTCCAGGCGGGTGTGGCCGTCGCGGATCTCGCCGGGAACCGACAGGGAGCGGACCACGGCCTGGGCGGGAATGCCGCGCTCGGCGATCTCGAGCTTGGCGGGGGTGGTGAAACCCTTGCGGATCATGGCCGCGTTCATGGCCTGCTGCGCCGCCGAGGCGTCACCGGACAGGTCGACCTCGACGCGATCGGTGCGGCCGGGCAGGTAGCGCACGGGCAGCACCACGCCGGGGCGCAGCAGGGCCAGCTCGGTGAGCGGGACGATCATCTTGGCGTGCGAGCCGAAGGTCTTGCCGTCGGCGCCCTCGACCCGGAATTCGATGCGCACCTGCGGTTGATCATTGAGCGTGACGCCCGTGTGCCGGAAGGATTCGACCGTGCCGATACCGATCAGGCCATTCCGGAACTCGGAGCTGTTGGCGCCGGTCAGGGCCGACAGAATGCTATCGCCGGTGAAGGCGAAAGCGAAGGGCACCAAGGTGATCGCGATGATCGGCAGCGCCATCTGCCAGCCCGCCCAGGCGAACATGTCGTCGGAGAGCAGGATGTGCACGAAGTAGTAGCCGAAGGAGCAGGCGAGAAAGGCGAGAGCGGCGGCGCGAATGCGGGTTTTCATGATGTCCTCGAAATCGATGGCGGGAGAGCCGATGTGGTGGAAGAGGGTGGATCCCGCTCATGCCGTGCGGCATGAGCGGGCGGGGGCGGGATCAGCCGCCGATGATGCCGCTGCAGGCGAAGGTGATCTCGAAGGTCGAGTTCTTCGCCCCGGCCAGCGGATTGGTGAGGTCGGGCGTGCCCACGCCCTCACCGGTGACGGTGTAGGTGGTGCCGGACTTGACGACCTTGGCCGAACCGCCCGGCATGCCGTTGCCGAAGCCCAGCGCGTACGGCAGGCCGTTCTCGCCGCCCTTGCTGCCGGCGATGCCGACCGCCTGCACGGTGTCGCCGGACACGGTCGCGCTCACGGCGAGCTCGCCGTAGGTGGCATTGGCGGTGTCCGTCAAGGCCAGTGCCAGCGTTCCGGCCTGCTCCACGCAGGTGGTCTCGAACTTGGCGGTGAGCGCCTTGCCGTCCACGGTGGCGGACGACTTGCCGGCCGGCTCGGCGGTGCCGGGGCCGGTGCTGCCCGGTGCCGGGGCCGAGGTCGCGGCGGTGGAGGCGGGCGAGCTGCCGGAATTGTCACCGCAGCCCGTCACCAGCAGGGCGACGGCGGAAGCGGCGGCGAAGGTGGCGGTCAGGCGAATCGACGTGGTGTTCATGATGGTTCCTCGTTCTGGTCCGTTCGGCTTCCCGGTGGAGCCGATGCCAGAACGGTAGGAATCGGTGATCGTCCTACCGATCCCAACTTTCGCCGCGCGCGGCACTCGGAAACTCCGCTAACCTGGGCGAATGCGACGACCGCGGGCGATGGTGCTGGATGAGGTCTGGCGCCGCCTCGACGGTGTGGACGCGCTGAGCGGACCACACGGCGGGCCACTGCGGCGCACGGTGAAGTTGATCCTGGATCCGCTGGTGATCCGGCCGGTGCAGCATCCCCTGTGCGCCGGATCCATCCTGAGCGCGGACGGGGCGACGCTGCTGGCGGCCCGGATTCACGCCGCCGCCGATGTACTGCGCGCGACCGCCGCCTGGTTCACGCTGCTCAAGCAGACGCGGCGCGCCCTGCGGATCACCGAGGGCAATGCCCAGGATCTGTACTTCCAGCGCTGTTTCGAACTCGCCACCGTGTCCGGAATGCCGGATCTCATGCGGGATCGGGCCGCCGCCGAGGCCGCACTGCGCGAGATCCACGATCTGACCGCGGGCCGCACCACGCAGGCCCTCAAGGAATACCTGGCCGATCCGCAGCGCACGCGCGAACTGACCGCGCTCATCGGCACCGCCTGGCGGCGGCGTCCCCTCACCGACACCCCGGATCACAGTGCCGCACTGGCCGATCTGCTGGACGCCTGCGCGGCGGGACGCCTCGGCGAACCGGTCGGCGATACGGGGCTCGACGACCTGGTGACCGCCCTGGCCGGCACCCATATCGGAATCGGGCTGTGGCAGACCGACAATGCGCAGCGGCTCGGCCTCACCCGGCATCCGCGGCCGCAGCCGCCCGCGGTCGGCGCCTCGGCGTCGAAGGCGAGCCTGAGCCCGCCGTTCGACCGCACCATTCACGAGCGGGTGTTCACCGTGCTCCAGGCCTCCAGCGAACGCGCCGAGCTGCCACCGATTCCGGAGCTGGTGACCGCCGAGATCGCCCGCGCCTGCGCACCGTGGGCGCTGCTGGACGAATCGCTGCGGGTGACGGCCGCCGCCGGGGTCGCGCTCGCGGTGCAATTGCGACCGGCCGACGGCTCGACGTCGAGTTCGGCGGCCGCGCGCATTGTCAACGGCCGGTGGCAGCGGGAAGCCTATGTGCTGCAGGCCCGCCGGATGACCGTGCGCGAAACCGCGCCCGAGACCGCGGGACCGCTGGCCGCCATCGCCGCCGAGCTGCGCGTGCCGTGGCGGCCCTACCTGCGGCGACTATGGCCGCGCCTGCACGGCCGGGATGTGCGCGACCTGCCGGTGTTCACACCGGATGAACTGTGGGATGTGCTCGACGGCGTGGCCCGATCGGTCATTCTCGACCACCGCCAGCGGGTGAAGAAGGCATTGGCCGCAACGGCTCCGGCCATGGCGGGCGATCCGGGGACAACAGAACTCGATCCGATGGAATCGAGGGCAGGATGACGAATTCGACTGTGCTGATTCAGCAGTTCGCCGATGGCCTGCGGGTCATCGCACCGCCGGGTGCGCCCACCGCGCTCGACGCCACGGCCGACGTGGACGTGATGGTCCTCGAAGTGGCGGGCGGGCATCTCACCTGGAATGTGCTCGCCGGGCAGCCGATTCCGGCCGCCGTCATCCACGACCCGGACCAGGCCCAGGAATGGGTGTGGGCCATCTACGGCGAACCCGTCGCCCTCGCCCTGGACGAGGGCCGCATGACCGAGCTGCCGGCCGCGCCCGCCCTGCCCGCCCTGGCGGCGAGCGCCCGGCGACTCGCGTACGCGCACTGGGCATCCCAATGGTGGCCCGCCTCCACGCTGGACGGGATACCGGCCCTCGATCCGGTCCTGCTCGACCAGGACGTCGCCGCGCTCACCACCGAGTGCGAATACCTGGTCGACGGCGCCGACGCCATCGTGCCGACCGTGACCGCGCTGGTCGAATCCTTCCCGCGCGCCGCCGATTACGCGCTCGCCGCCGGTGATGAAGCCCATCCGGGGGCCCTGGTGCTAGCCCGGGGCAGCGGCGGCTGGGACTGGCGGCGCTGCCCGCCGCGGCTGCTCGACGCCTCCGAACGGGCCGTGTCCTGGCGGGTGATTCGCGATGCGGGAGTCACCACGGTCGCCGTTAGCGCCGTCGCCGCCCCCGGAGCGCCCGCCACCGTTCCGGCGTACCTGCGGCCGTGGGCGCGCATCGAAACCAGTGGGGGCGAGGAGCAGACCGGATTGGAGCTCGCCGGTGGCGCGTGGACCGGGGAGGCCGTGGTGCCGTCCGCGACCGCCGTGCACGTGGACATCCACCTGCCCGGTTTCGGCGTTCCCGCCGATCCGGACCCGGCCGCGACCGAACTACGCCGCCGGGTCCGGGAATTCGCCGCCGCGCGCCTGCGCCGTGCGGCCGGTACCGCGACCGCTGCCGAGGCTCCGGACGCGCCCTTGCTCGCCGAAATCGCGGCGGCCGCGGAGGATTCGGATTTCTGAGGTGACGGACACGACGAGCGAGCCCGGCTGGGATCTGATGCGGGCCGGGGCCGACGCCATGGCGCGCGGTGAGCTCGGCGAAGCACTGCGCATCTTCGAGGACGCGGCCCGCACGGCGACCGGGGACGTGCGGGTGGCCGCCCTGGTCAATGCCGCGGTGGTGACCGACCACTCCGGCGATCACGCCGGGGCCGTGGCGAGATTCCGGGAAGCCTTGGCGCAGATGCCCTCCCACGCACCGCGTGTGCGACCGGGGGCCTTGATCGGCCTCTCGCAGGCCCTGCAACACCTCGGTGACCTGGACGCGGCCCAAGAGGTCCTGGAACAGGCCCGGACCGTGCTGGCGGCCGACGACGCCCCCGGCGATCTGCGCTTCGCCTGCGGCGTCTCGGCGACGGCGATCGCGCTGCACCGGCGCCAATGGGCGCGCGCCATCGAATTGGCGCACGAATCCCTGGACGCGGCAACCCTGTTCGCGCCCGAACAAGCCGGTCATCCCCTGATGAACCTGGCCGCCGCGCATTTCGAGACCGGCCGCTGGGATCTCGCCGAGGACTTCGCGGGCCAGGCTCTCGACGCCTTCGAAGCCGCCGGCGATCTCGACGGCATTGCCGAAACCCGCCAGAACCTCGCCCTGATGCACACCCGCAGCGGCCGTTTCGACGAAGCCGAACCACCGCTGATCGCCTCCCAGGACCACTTCGAGGCGGCCGGCTTGGCCTACCGCGCCGGAATCGGCTGGAAAGTCATGGGTTTCATCGCCGAACACCGGCAGGATGCCCGCACCGCGACCACCCGATACCGCCAGGCCCTGGAACGTTTCGAGCAATCCGGCGCGGAAATCGACGCCGCCGACGTCCGCGTCCGCCTGGCCACCGTGGCCTGCACCGTCGGCGACCACTCCACCGGCGAAGCCGAACTGGCCGCCGCCCGCCGCACCTACGCCGCCCGCGGCCTCGGCTTGCACTGCGCCCAACTCGACTTCTGGCACGCCGGCCTCCTCGAACCCCTCCTCCACAACACCCCCGCCCTCCTGCCCCGAGCCATCGACCTCGCCGTCCCCGCGGCCCTCGCCCTCGACGCCGTCCGCTACGAACTCCCCGACGGCGCCCAACGCGAGAACTGGAACCGCCGCATGGCCGACCCGGCCCTGCGCCTGGCCTTCCGCTACGCCCACCTGGCCGCCGACGCCCGCCTGCTCGCCGACCTCATCGAAACAATCTGCGCGGGAACCACTCTGGACCTCGACCGCCTGACCGGCACCGCCCCCAGCCTCCCGTTCGACACCCTGGATCCACCCACCCCACCCGAAGCGCCCCAAACCCCTGTCCCGGCAGCCCTGCAACTCGGCACCGCCCTGGCCGCCGTCGCCGCCAGCGCGGGCCTGCCGGTCACCCTCCCACCCCGCCTCGCCATCACCCCCGGCGATCACATCGCCCTCGGCGACTGGATCACCACCGCTGAACAACGCTACGGCCGCCCACTGCGCGACAACCGAGTGATCCCAGCATGATCAGCGCAGACGGCAGCCTCTCTCGTCGTCCCCGCGTGGTCGTTCGTCGTCCCCGCGTGGTCGTTCGTCGTCCCCGCGTGGTCGTTCGTCGTCCCCGCGTGGTCGTTCGTCGTCCCCGCGTGGTCGTCCGTCGTCCCCGCGTGGTCGCTCGTCGTCCCGACATGCCGCCTCGTCATCCCGGCATGCTTTTGGCCGGGATCTCCAACGGCGCGGTGGATTCCGGCCAAAAGCGCGCCGGAATGACTGGAGGACGCGCAGAAATGAGAGGACGCGCCGCAAGGACGAGAGGACGCGCCGC
This sequence comes from Nocardia sp. NPDC127526, assembly GCF_042672265.1. Lineage (NCBI taxonomy): Bacteria > Bacillati > Actinomycetota > Actinomycetes > Mycobacteriales > Nocardiaceae > Nocardia > Nocardia sp. NPDC127526. Next base: position 51,909 of record NZ_JBHXVO010000026.1, read on the forward strand.
AAGGACGAGAGGACGCGCCGCAAGGACGAGAGGACGCACCGCAAGGACGAGAGGACGCACCGCAATGACGAGAACCCGCACCGGAATGGCGCGGAGAACCGTAGACCATGCGCTCACTCGGGAGGTTCGACGATGACTGCTGAACAGCCCACCGCGCTGGTGCGGATGGCGGATGCCGGGGATCTGTACGTCACTTGGCGCTGGGTGGATGACAGTGCCGCAGCGGGTGTGGGCGTTGTTCCCGAGGCGCAGGCCGGGGAGGTGGTGCGGCGTTTCGGGGCCGCGCTGCCCGCGCCCGGAGTACCCGGCGGGCTCGAAGCCGCGCTCAGTACTGGCGAATTGGCTTCCTACAAGGCGGAACATGAACTGGCCCAGGCGCTTTCGGCGGCGTTCCTGCCGTACAAGCTGGCCGAGCAGCTGCATGAGCTCTATGTCCGGGGTGTGCGGCCGCACGTGCGTATTCAGCCGTCACCGCGGGTGGCGCAGATTCCGTGGGAGCTGATCGCTCCGGATCCTGGACTGCGGCTGGTGGATATCGCCGATGTGAGCCTGCTCGCGCCGACGGGGATCGTGCACGCGCCCGCGCGGATCGGCCGGTCCTGGGAGCGGACCCGGGAGTCGCCGGTGGTCGCCGTGCTCGACCCGCGCATTCCGGGGTTTCGCGCGGATTCCGCGCTCGGATCGGTGCTCGGCCGGATGGACTCGGCCGCGCCTTTGGCCGTGCGGGTGGCCGAGTACGCCGGTGCGGAGCGGTTGACGCCGCGGGTGGACGATCCGGTCGCAGCCTTCCGGCGCACCGATGTGGATCGGGCTTGGCTCGGGGAAGCATTGCGGGCGGGGGCATCTCGGTTGCTTTACGTCGGCCATGTGACGGCGGCGGCCCCGGCGTCCGGCCGGAGCGAGTCGGCCACACTGCATTTGACGTGCACGGCCGACAGCGTCGGGTTCGCGCCCGTGCAGCGCGACCACCGCCCGCTGTCCGCGCGTGATCTGCTGCTGGGCACACACACGCTGTCCGACGATCCCCGCAGCGGCCCGGCGCTCTGGCCGATTCCGAGCCGGGTCGCGCTCATCGCCTGCGAGAGCGGCGGCGATCTGCGCTTCGGCGAACCGCTGGGCCTGGTGGCCGCCATGCTCACCGGCGGTGCGGAGCTCGTGACCGCGGGTCGCTGGCCGTTGCCCACCGATCTGGCCTTTCAGCGCTTCGGCGGTGCGGCCCCGGACAGCCGCCCGCTGCAGGAGGCGGTGTGCGCGATCGATGCCGCCCACGAATCCCCGGATCCGGTGGCGGCCCTGAACGACTGGCAGCGCACCCAATTGTCGATCTGGCGGGAAAACGGCGACATCGCGCACTCGCCGCTGGTCTGGGCCGGGTTCGCCACCGTCGACGCGCGCTGATCGGGCGGCGGAATCGCGGCGGGATTTATGCACTCGACCAAACGTGGTGCCGAAAGTCTGTCGAATTCCGGATACGGGTGACGCACGCCACGCGGTGTACTGATATCCGATTCGTATGGGCGTCAATGGCGACGCCCTCGCCGAAATGGAGACAGATGGTGAAAGCGTCGGGGCTTTGCCGATGGGTTGCGGCTCCCGTGACCGCACTGTGCGTGACAATGGCGGGCGGTGGCCTCGCCGCCGCGGATCCGCTGCCGGTCTTCCCGCCGGACCAGAATCAATTGCCGCAGCTGCCGTCCGAGCCCCAGCTCTATGACGCACTGCCGATTCCGGTCCCCGACGAGGATCCGTGGTACGACGATCCGGCGGACCTGGAATCGTATGCGCCCGGCCAGATCATCCGCACCCGCTCGGTGCAGACCCGGCTGCTCGGCATTCCGTTCCCGGTCGACACCAAACAGCTGCTGTACCGCAGCGAGGACGTGCACGGAAACCCCATTGCCACCGCGACCTCGGTGATCACCCCGGGCATTCCGTGGATCGGCAGTCCGCGCCCCGTGGTCTCCTTCCAAGAGGCCATCGACTCCACCGACTCCTCCTGCAACCCGTCCTACACCCTGCAGGTCGGCACCATGAAGGAAAGCCTGCTGGCGCAATACTGGCTGGCGCAGGGCTTCGCCATCAACGTCCCCGACTTCGACGGAAAGTTCAACACTTTCAACACCTTCGACGAAGGCAAAATGGTGCTGGACAGCCTCCGCGCCATGAAAAACGAACCCACCCTGGGCCTGACCAATTCCGGCATCGCCCTCTACGGCTACTCCGGCGGCGGCTCCGGATCCATTCGCGCCGCCGAACTCCGCCAAACCTACGCGCCCGACGTCCAACTCCTCGGCACCGCGGTCGGCGGCATGCCCGCCAATCTGGTGGAACAGGCCCGCTATGCGATCCAGCAGCAGCCCGGCCTCACCGGAATCAGCAATTTCACCATGTGGCTCGGCTTCGCCGCCCTGTCCCGGGAATATCCGGACGCCTTCAATGCCGAGGAATTGCTGACCGAGGAAGGCCAGGCCATCCTCGACGATTTCCGCAGCCGCTGCGTCCTCACCATCGCCCCCACCGGCATGTACCGCCCGATCAGCGCTTATTTCCAGCCGGGTAAATCCCTGGAGGCCTCGCCGGCGGTCATGCAGGTCCTGCGGGACAACAGCCTGGGCAAGCACATCCCGGATACGCCCATCTTCTGGTGGCACGGAATCTGGGACGAGTTGATCCCCACCTCCGCCGTCCTGCCCACGGTCAACGACTACTGGAACCGAGGCGCGGACCTGCGCTTCTACACCATGCCGCTACCCGAACACGTGGTGAACGCCGTCGCAGGCTGGCCGCCCGCGGTGGCGTGGACCAGCGCCGTCCTCCGCGGCCTCGCACCCGGCCCGCGTTTCAAGGCCGATATCCCGCTGCCCGGCAACTGACGCTCGGTCCGATATCACTCGGCGCGGAGCACGACGATGCCCGGCACCGAATTCACGTAGTCGAAGAACGGGGAGTCCACGACCTTGTTGTTGGCGGCCAGCGAGGAGGCATTGCGGAACACCGGGCCGGAGGCGGTCATGGCGAACAATCCGGTGTGGGTGACGTCGAGGCCGGGCAGGTCGGTGTACGCGCCGATGAAGTCACCATTGCGGAGTTGGCCGACCAGGTTCTGATCGACGTACCGGCTCGGGATGTAGGTGATCCCGCGCTGCACGACCGGCAGGCCCGGCAGGTAGGCGCTCCCGTCGCCCTTCGCATTGAGCGCCTTGTCCACCGTCACCGCGTTCGGGCTCAGCGCGGCCGTGATGTCCTTGGCATTGACCGGGGAGGTCTGCGCCCAGTCGGTGAAGAAATGCTTGCGGTGCGCGAAATCGATCTGCCCGTCGACATACCGCTGCTGGACCACGTTCTGCACGAACTGCGCGCGATCACTCGATTTGCTCAGCGCCGCCACGTAATCCAGATACGTGAAGCAGTCCAGCCCCCGGAAATCGATGACCAGTTGCTCCGGCTGATTCGCCGAGCCGACGAGCATATTGGCGACATACGGCGTGCCCAGGAACTGCCGGGAGACCACCTCGGCGAGTTCCCCCTTGCTCACGCCGCCCGCTCCTGCACGGGCCGCCAGCGCCTCGTCGAGCTTGCGGGCGGTGGCATCGTCGAGATTCACCGTCGGCGTGGCCTGTGCCGCGGGCAGCGTCAGCGCGACGCATCCGGCCAGCGCGAGCAGGACGAACAGGAGTCGGCGAATCACGTGCACGGTGCCTCCAGCGGTTCCTAGAGCGAATCCCTCGCACCCACCCTAGCCATGCCGCCCACCCACCCGGCAAGTCACCAGCGGGCCGATCAGTCGCAGCAGGCGCAGTCGTCCGTGGCCGCGACGGCACCGGGCGGAGGCATGGCGCAGCAGGTGTCGCCGCGCCAGGCGTTCCCGCCCTCCTTGACCGCGATGGCGGCGATGACGAGGCCGGCGAGAGGATCGGCCCACGACCATCCGAACAGGCTGTTCAGCAGCAGGCCCGCCAGCAGGACCGCCGACAGATAGGTGCACAGCAGCGTCTGCTTGGAATCGGCGACCGCCGAGGCGGATCCGAATTCCCGCCCGGCCCGGCGCTGCGCCCACGACAGCGCCGGCATGACGGCCAGACTCACCGCGGCCAAAACGATTCCGATGGGGGAGTGCCGCGCTTCGCCGAGGCCGAGCAGCGACCGCACGGCATCGACGCTCACGTACAGCGCGAGCGCGAAGAACGAGAACGCGATGATGCGCAAGGCGATTCGCTCGCGCCGCTGCGGATCGCGCGCGGAGAACTGCCAGGCCACCGCGGCCGCCGAGGACACCTCGATCACCGAGTCCAGACCGAAACCGATGAGGGCGGTGGAGGATACGCGGGTTCCCTCGGCGAGCGCGATCACCGCTTCGACGAGGTTGTAGGTGATCGTCGCGGCGACCAGCAGCCGGATGCGCCGGGCCAATACCGCGCGCCGCTGCGGCGAGGGTCCGGCGGCAAGGGACGGCATGCCCAAAGGTGCGCTCATCGGCAGCACCCGTCCGAATCGGCGTCGGGGCAGCAGTTCGGATCCACGGCCAGCACCAGGCCGAGCAGATCCTCCAGGGCGTGGCCGATCTTCGGATCGGCCAGTTCATAGCGGCTGCGCCGGCCCTCCGGCACCGCCACCACCAGTCCGCAGCCACGCAGGCAGGCAAGGTGATTGGAGAGGATCTGCCGGGAGACGCCGATGCGCTCGGCCAGGTCGGACGGATAACTCGGACCCGTGCGCAGCTGCAGCAGGATGCGGGTCCGGGTCGAGTCCGAGAGCGCATGACCGAACCGGCTGAGCGCGTCGATGTGCAGCAGCGTATCCACGAAGCTGACAGTACATCAGATTCTGTATTCAGAAAATAATGTACTCATATTCCGGCTGAAACCGAGGTCACGGACCCGCCCCGGAAACTTTCGCCCCTGTAATTCGGGGGCTACGAATCGATAACGAGTGCCCGAGACTGCCGATGAGTCGAACGGAAGTGCGGCAGAGGAGGACTGGGTGTTTCGGTGGTTGGCGGGCCTATCGGTGGCGGCGCTCGCGGCGGCAATGATGCTGGTCGTCATGCCCGCGGCGCAGGCCGCACCCGATGGGCTGAAATGGTGCGAGGTCAGCAGCGGGCGGGAGCCGCAGCGGGCGACACCCGAAGAGGTGGGCCTGGATTCGGCGGCCCTGCGCAAGGCGACCGAATTCGCCGCCGACCGCACCCGCTTCACCTTCTCGGTGTTCCGCAACAACTGCCTGGTCGCCGAGGGGCCGACCAATGACCGCGCCGGCGGTATGCCGTGGAACATGTGGAGCAGCACCAAGAGCGTGGTGGCCATGGTGGCCGGCATCGCGGTGGATCAGGGCCGGTTGCGCGTCGACGATCCCATCGACCGCTATCTGCCCGCGGGCCTGGGCGATGCGGCGCATCGCGCCATCACCGTGCGCAGCCTGCTCACCGAGACCTCGGGCATGCAGGTCGCGGTCGCCTCGGAGGGCGTCACCGGTCTGATCCAACTGGATCCGAATGTGGTGGCCCAGGCCGTCGCCATGCCGATCGCCTACGAGCAGGGCACCACCTGGCAGTACAGCCAGCGTGCCGTGGATCTGCTCGCCTATGTGGTGCAACAGGCGGTCGGAGAAGACTTTCAAGTCTTCGCACAGCGAAACCTCTTCGAGCCCTTGGGAATTCCGGAGACCGACTACTACTGGGCCCGGGACCGCAGCGGGAACACCTACGGCTACGCCCATCTCGTGCTCCCGCCCGACGACTTCGCCAAGCTGGGCCTGCTCGTCATGAACCACGGCGATTGGAACGGCACCCGGGTGATCTCGGCGGACTATCTGGCCGAGGCCACCACGACCGCCACCGCCGCCAATGACTGCTACGGCTTCCTGTTCGTGGTCAACGGCCCCGACTGCGCCTCGGGCTTTCCGGGTCTGCCCGCCGACGCCATCCAGATGTCCGGCATGATGCGCCAGGACAACATCATCGTCCCGAGCCTGGGCCTCATGGTCAGCTGGACCGGCATCACCGTCCCCGGCAGCGCGGTCAGCTTCCCGCACGAGGTGCTGCGCGCCCTGGAGGCCGCCTTCCGCGCGCCCACGCTCGCCGATCCTGGCCCCTACCAGCAGAAGCCCGATATCAGCCTCGCCGATCCACAGATCTCGAATCCGGACGCCACCTTCGCCGCCCTCGGGCTGGGGCCCATGGCCTATCCCGGTTGCGGCCTGCTGACCTGCCTCGACAAGCCGCTCGCCCCGCCCGTCTCGGACTGGCCGCCCGGCTGTTACGTGGTCGGCTGCTTCGGTTCCGATCCGGCGACGCCCGGCATCCGCTGAGCCGAGTTGTGGGCCCGGCCATAGACTTCGGCGAGGGTGAGTCGATTCACGGTGCAGGTCGTTAGCGCGCGTAACTACGGTGGAGGGCGCTCGTGCCTCCGAATCGAAAGTAGAACGCTATGCCGATCATCAACCTCGGTTCCGCCGCGCTCGACCTGGCGAACTCGGTGACCGCTCTCGCCGCCAATGTCACTTACCTGTTGAAGGCTTGGGGTCTCGCCTGAGGCGACGCTGTTCAGCGAGCGGGGGTGAGCGCCGGCGGTTTCCAGCCGCCGTCGAGCACCTCCTGCTTCGGCCCGTACAGCCGCATGGTGAGCGAGAAATTCCCGGATTCCGGGATCGGCAGCCAATTGCCCTGGGGCACAGCGATACCCGGATCGTCGTTCTGCACCGCGATATCGACGGTGCCATCGGAATTGACCACGATCGGCACCTCGTGGCCGATGGCGTAGATGCCCGCCGCATTCGGCACCAGATAGCTGTTCGCGTCATAGGCGGTCAGTGACCAGAAGGCGTCCACCGGCGGCAGCTGCCCGGCCGGGAAGTGCAGGCGATACCGGACTTTCTGGCCATTGTCGTCGGCCTTGCCGAAAATGCTGGGGTACACCGCATCCTGCGCCAGATTCGCGCCCAGCCCCTGCATGGCGGTCCGGGCGCGCAGCGCGTAGTTGGTGCCGTAGGCGCCCAGATCGGTGGAGAAGGTCCAGCCGTTCTCCTTCTTGGTCCTGGGGTCGTCGTACTTCGGAATCTCTGATTTCGCGTGCGCGGCACCGTCGTTCAGCACCTCCGCGGAGATCCCCTCGGTCGTCGCCCCGGGCTTGATGCCGATCGTGGCGAAGCGTTGCAGCGCGGGAGCATCCGCGGGCGCGGCCGGATCGGCGGCCATGAGCGCGCACATGCGATCGAAGAAGGCGGGCCCGTCCATGGCGGCGACCACGGCGGGCGGCGGCGTCCGACCCGGATCCGGGACCAGCGGGCGGCCGGGAGAATCGGTCTCGCCGCGCAGCCAGGCGCGCAACGGCACCAGCTTCAGACGATCCTGTAGCTCGTGCACCCGCGGTGCGTCATCGCGGCCGTTGACCTGAATACGGCAGATCGCCCACGCGGTATTGGTCGGCACATCCAGCCGGGTCATCCCGTCCGGCACCGGACCCGACCAACCGGGCCCGGCCACCAGATAGGTATAGGGCGGGGCCTGAACCCCGGACGCCGTCCGCGGATGCAAGCTGCTCGGGTTCTGCCGGGTATTGCTCCAGGCATCCAGGATCTGCAGCAGCCAGTACCGGTCGGCCATATCGGGCACCTGCAATACGAGCGGCCCCTCGCGCAGGTCCAGCCAGGCCTGCGAGTAGAGCGTGTCCAGGTTCATCCGCACCACCAGCCGATCGGCCGGGGTGGGCAGGGTCGTGGAGTTCACGAACTGGTTGGTGGTGCCCAGCGCCGCATGGGTGGCGTCCATGAGCACCAGCGGGTATCCGAACGAATAGGCGTCGGCGGCAATGGCTTTCGGATCATCGGACTTGCCGCCGGACGAACTCGGTTCTTCGTCCGAGCCGCAGGCGGCCACGGCGAGGCCGGTCACGACCGCCGCGCTCATGCCCAGCATCGCGCGCCGCGTCACCTGAGGTTTCCGCACGTCGCTCTCCATTCGTCGGATGGCTGCACCGGAGCATAGCTATGGATCGGCTATTTCGACCCGAGGTGCTTTCCGAGACGGACCGTGTTTCGAGCGGAATCCGCTCAGGCCCGCAGCAGCGCGGTCTGGACCTGGCGCAGCCGCTCGACATCGCCGCGGAATCCGGCCACGGCGTCGTTGTAGAGGAACGCCTCCCACAGCCGCACCAGCGCGTAGGCGAGGGTGCCGCGTTCGATCGGCGGCCGATAGCCCTGCGCCTCGGCGCTTTCGATGAGCCGCTCGACCATGGCCACCGCCGCCTGGTGTACCGGGCCGTTGCTGCGGGTGATCATGCGCAGCGCGGCGGTGGACTCATTGTCGAAATACGTGCGCAGCGAATCGTGGTCGACCAGCCACTGCACGGTGGTGTTGAGCACCTCTTCCAGGCGCTTCTCGCCGGTGCTGCGGCAGCGGCGGTCGGTGTGCGCGACCATGCGTTCGAGCTGGCGGCTCAGCACCGCCCCGACCAGCCCGTCGCGCGAGCCGAACCAGCGGTAGATACTGGCGCGGCTGACGCCGAGCTGGGTGGCGATGGCGTTCACGTCGATGCGCTGGCCGTCGACGAATACCGCGGTGGCGGCCTTCAGCACCTCCTCCGGACTGGCCGAGGCCGGCCGCCCCGGTGTCCTGGTCCCCACGCCACTGCTCACGCGGAAAGCATAGGGGTCAGGAAGGGGGCCAAGGCGCGGGCGGTGGCGGCGCGGCCGAGTTCCAGGGCCTGGCTCAGCACGCCGTGATCGCGAGCCACGCGCCCGATATCGGGTGCGCCGTGCGGCGGGCGGATCTGCAACACCGCCGGATCGGTCGCGAATTCCCGCTCGTCGCGCTGATAGTGATCCGAGCGCGACAGCCAGGTCTCGACGGTGCCGGGCGCGTGCCGGGTCAGGAACCGGGCGACCACGCGGCTCTCCAATCCCGAAGGCGGGCGCGAGGTTTCATCCGCCCGGCGGGTGCGCAGCACCAGCACCCGGGTGGCGCCCTGCGCGAATGCCGTTCGGATGGGCACGGATTCGGAGAGTCCGGCATCGACATAGCGGCGGCCGCCGATGCGCACCGGCCGCCCGGCCAGGATGGGCAGGCAGGTGGTGGCGCGCAGCGCGGCCTGGACCGCGGGGACATCGGTGAGCCCGGGATGCAGATCCACCGCCGCGCCGGTGTCGGCATCGGTGGCCATGGGGTGGAAGGTGATCGGATTGGCCAGGATGGCGGGGAAATCCATGGGCACGATGCGCTCGTAGACGGTGTGCACCAGATAGCGGGTGTCGACCACGATGCCGCCGCGCAGGGCGCGCGCGGGGGAGATGACGCGATTGATGACCTCGGGATTCCAGGCGCGGCGCGCGGTCACCGCCCGGCCGCACAGCAGCCAGGCGCCATTGAGCGCACCGGCCGAGGCTCCGTAGACGGCGTCGAAACAGGTGAGCACGCCGAGTTCTTCGAGGCCCATGGCCATGCCGTGGGAGTAGGCGCCGCGCGCGGAACCGCCCTCGATGACCAGGGCCAGTCGATGGCCGTCGGTGCGCCGGCCCGGCAGGCTGCCCTCCCGGTGCCGGCGCGCGACGAGGTCGCCGACGCCGAGGGTGGGGTCGCTGTTCGGCACGGATGCTCCCTTCTGTCGATCTCATCCTATCGAGGTATTTGAGACGTTGGACCTTCTATGTATCATATTCGGCATCGACGGGGTCACCGCCCGGCTGTGTCCCGGTCGAACGAAACTGGAGGTCAACGCATGCAATTGGCGCTCACCGACGACGAGCTCGCGTTCCGTGACGAGCTCCGCGCCTTCTTCCGCAACGAGATTCCGGCCGAGATCCGCAATCGCGCCCGGCACGGGCAGCACCTGTCCAAGGACGACATCGTCACCAGTCAGCGCATTCTCAATGCGCACGGGCTGGCCGTGCCGAACTGGCCGGTCGAATGGGGCGGCCGGGACTGGACGCCGGTACAGCGCCATATCTGGCACGACGAACTGCAGCTGGCCTCGGTGCCGGAGCCGCTCACCTTCAATGCCAACATGATCGGCCCGGTGATCGCGCACTTCGGTTCACAGGAGCTCAAGGAGCGCTTCCTGCCCGCCACCGCCAACCTCGACATCTGGTGGTGCCAGGGCTTTTCCGAGCCCGAGGCCGGTTCCGACCTGGCCTCGCTGCGGACCACCGCGGTGCGCGACGGCGACTCCTACATCGTCAACGGCCAGAAGACCTGGACCACGCTGGCGCAGCACGCCGACTGGATCTTCTGCCTGGTGCGCACCGATCCGGCGGTCAAGAAGCAGGCCGGCATCTCCATGCTGCTGTTCCCGCTGGACACCCCGGGCGTGACCGTGCGGCCCATCGAGCTCATCGACGGCGGCTACGAGGTCAACGAGGTCTTCCTGGAGAACGTGCGGGTTCCGGCGAATCAGCTCGTCGGCGCGGAGAACCAGGGCTGGACCTACGCCAAGTTCCTGCTCGGCAACGAGCGCACCGGCATTGCCGCCGTCGGCCAGACCAAGGTCCGGCTGTGGCTGGCCAAGGAGCACGCCAAGCAGACCCGGGTGGGCGAGCAGACCCTGCTCGACGATCCGCTGTTCGCCGCCCGCCTGGCCGAACTCGAAAACGAGCTGCTGGCACTGGAACTGGTGCAGCTGCGGGTCGCTGCCGGCTCGGCCGACGGCAAGCCGAATCCGGTGTCGTCCATCCTCAAGCTGCGCGGCACCGAACTCCAGCAGGCCGTCACCGAACTGCTCGTCGATATCGCCGGACCGGATTCGCTGGCCCGCGAGGACGAGTCGAGCCCGGACTGGGCGCGCCGCAGCACCGCCACCTACCTGAACTACCGCAAGACATCGATCTACGGAGGATCGAACGAGGTGCAGCGCAGCATCATCGCCTCGACGATCCTCGGATTGTGAGGCAGCGCCATGGATTTCGATCTCACGACTGAACAGGAAATGCTGCGCGACACGGTGCGTGACGTGCTCGCCCGCGGCTACACCCCCGAGCGCCGCACCGAAATCGTCGGCACCGAACTGGGCTGGGACCCGCAGCTGTGGCGCACCTTCGCCGAAATCGGCCTGCTCGGGCTGACTTTCGCCGAGGAGGACGGCGGCATGGGCGCGGGCCCCATCGAGGCCATGCTGGTGCTGACCGAGCTCGGCCGCCGCCTGGCGCCCGAGCCGCTGCTGGACTGCGCCCTGCTGCCGGGCGGCCTCATCGCCCGCGCCGGCACCGACGCCCAGCGCAAGGAACTGCTGCCCAAGGTCGCCGAGGGCGAACTGCGCCCGGCCTTCGCCCACGCCGAGCCCGGCCTGCGCTGGCCCGCCGCCGCGAGCGCCACCCAGGCCGTCCGCGACGGTGAGACCTGGACGCTCTCCGGCCGCAAACACCCGGTCCCGCATGGTGATTGCGCCGATCTGCTGATCGTCACCGCGCGCATGGAGAACGGTCTCGGCCTGTTCCTGGTCGACCCGGCCGATCCCGGTGTGCGCCGCACCGGCTTCGCCACCCACGACGGGCTGCGCGGCGCGGACATCGCATTCGACGGCGCGACGGCCGAACCCCTCGGCGAACCCGTCGACGCCACCGATGCCGTCACCGCCGCCATTGCCATCGCCCAGGCCGCCCTGTGCGCCGAGGCCGTCGGCTGCATGGAGGAGTCCCTGCGGCTCACCGCCGAATACCTGAAGACCCGCAAGCAGTTCGGCGTCCCGCTGCGCAGTTTCCAGACGCTCACCCAGCGCGCCGCCGATATGTACGTCTCCCTGGAACTGGCGCGCAGCATGAGCCTGTACGCCTCCATGTCCCTCGCCGACGGCATCGTCGACCCGGTCGTGGCCTCACGCGCCAAACTGCGCATCGGCCGCTCCGCCCGGCACATCGGCCAGGAGGCCATTCAGATGCACGGCGGCATCGGCATGACCGCCGAATACCCGGTCGGCCACTACACCGCCCGCCTCACCGCCATCGAGCACACCCTCGGCGACTCCAGCGACCACCTGCGCTACCTGAGCCGCTCGGTCGCCGACCATCAGATGGTGGAGATCTGAGGCGCGCCGAACCCGATCAGCGCTGAGCTCGATCCGGATCGAGCAGGGCTCGCAGCGCCCGGCCGATGGCCGCGGAGGCCGCGCGCTGCGACAGCCCGCGCCGATCGACCAGCTGATGGCGGTAGGCCCAGGTGGCGGTGGCCTCGACCAGATCGAGCAGTTCCCGGTCCTGGGTACCGTCCCGGGTCAGTTCGGGCGCGAACGCGCGCGCCAGGGCATCGCGGATCCGCTTGTCGGTCAGCCGCATTCGCTCATCGACCGCCGGGATCGTCTTGGACTCCAGCAAGCCCAGCGGGCGGGGATTGCGCTGCGCGGTGAAGACGGCCTCGCTCTGCCGCACCACGGCGTCGATGCGTTCGTCCAGCGGTAGCTCCGGATCCGGGTTCACGATCAGTGTTTCGACATAGTCGGACTGCGCGCCCGCGCCCGCGATGCGCAGTTCGGTGAGATCCGGGAAGTGCACGAAGACACTGCGCTCGGAGACGCCCGAGGCGGCGGCCAGCTCCTTGGCGGTCGGGTTGTACCGCCCGGCCTGCAGTGCCTCGATCAGGGCGTCGAGGATCGCCTGGCGGGTCTGCTCCGGATTGCGCCTGCGGCGGCGAGCTGTCGTGCCGTCGTCACTCATATCCGTATCCGATCACAGCGCGCCGCGGCCGGGTGAGAGCGGGTTAGGCGGATCGCGCAGGACCACTATTGCAGTCTTGCTGCAATAGACGGTAAGGTGAGTGTCGTATCGCGAACTTTCAGCTAACTAATGTTTGGCTGGTTCGCGTGTACCTGCTCGATCAATGACAGGAGCGCGTGGTGGCCCTCGGTGACAAGTCCGAAGAAATCGATAGCTCGGACAAGGCTCGGCCCGGCGGGGTGTCCCGGCGCGGCATGCTCGGCGTCGGCGCGGCGGCACTGGCCGCCGTCGGCGTGGGCGGCGCACTGAGTGCCTGTGGGTCATCCGACGAGGTGAATCCGTCCGCCACGCAGACCGATCCGACCGATGCCATTGCCGAAGCCAATCGGAAGGTCGCCGATATGTACCCGTTCTCCGACACCACCGACTTCGCCGATGCGGACCGGGGTTTCATCGAGGCGCTGCAACCGGGCGTGATCACCGACGACAAGGGAAAGGTGGTCTGGGATACCGACTCCTACGGGTTCCTGCAGGGTTCCTGCCCTTCCTCGGCCAATCCGAGCCTGTGGCGGCAGTCGCAGCTGACCATCAAGCAGGGCCTCTACGAGGTCGCGCCCGGTTTCTATCAGATCCGCGGGCTGGATCTGTCGCAGATGACCATCATCGAGGGCGATACCGGCGTCGTCGTGATCGACCCGCTCATCTCGGTCGAGACCGCCGCCGCCGGGCTGGCGCTGTACCGCAAGCATCGCGGCAACCGCCCGGTTACCGGGCTCGTCTACTCGCATTCGCATGTCGATCACTTCGGCGGCACGCTGGGCGTGACCACCCGGGAGGACGTGGCCGCGGGCAAGTGCCCGGTGGTGGCTCCCGCCGGATTCCTCGAGCACGCGGTCTCGGAGAACATCTACGCCGGAACGGCCATGGCGCGCCGGGCGGCCTACATGTACGGCGCGGCCCTGCCGCGCGGCGAGAAGGGGCAGATCGGCGCGGGCCTGGGCCAGACCACTTCCGTCGGCACCGTCACCCTCATCGATCCGACCGTGTCGGTCACCAAGACCGGCGAGGAGCATGTCATCGACGGTGTTCGCATGGTCTTCCAGATCACGCCGGGCACCGAGGCTCCATCGGAGATGAACTTCTACTTCCCCGACCGCCGCATTCTGTGCATGGCCGAGAACGCCACCCACACCCTGCACAACATCCTCACCCTGCGCGGCGCGCTGGTGCGCGACCCGCACGTGTGGTCGAAGTACCTGACCGAGTCCATCAATCTGTATGCGCGCCAATCGGATGTGGTGTTCTCCTCGCACCACTGGCCGATCTGGGGCACCGACCGGATCGTGGATTTCCTGTCCACGCAACGGGATCTGTACGGCTACCTCAATGATCAGACGCTGCGCATGCTCAATACCGGCATGGTCGGCAGCGAGATCGCCGAGGCCATGCGGATGCCGCCCGCGCTCGAAAAGCAGTGGAACACACACGGTTACTACGGTTCGGTCAGCCACAATGTGAAGGCCATCTACCAGCGCTACATGGGCTGGTTCGACGGCAATCCGGCGCACCTGTGGGAGCATCCGCCGGTCGAATCGGCCAAGCGGCACGTCGATGCCATGGGCGGTGCGAACGAGGTGCTGAAGAAGGCGCAAAAGGCTTACGACGACGCCGATTTCCGCTGGGCCGTGCAGCTGACGAACTACGTGATCTTCGCCGACCCGGACAACAAGAAGGCGAAAGACCTGGAGGCCGGCGCCTTCGAACAGCTCGGCTACGGCGCGGAGTGCGCCACCTGGCGCAACTTCTATCTCTCCGGCGCGTACGAGCTGCGCAACGGTTCCTTCGGCACGCCCACCTCCGCGAATTCCAAGGGCCTGCTGGCCGCGCTCACCGTGGATCAGGCCTTCGATGCCATCTCGTTGTTCGTCAACGGCCCCAAGGCCTGGGACACGAAGGTGACCACGGACTGGAAATTCAGCGACGACAATGATCGCGTGCACCGCGCCGAACTGCGCAATGGCGTTCTCATCCACTACGACCGCTGGCCCGGCGACGGACTGCCCGCCCCCGACGCCACCATCACGCTCACCCGCGGCGGGTTCATCCAGAACATGATCGGCGGCGGCACCATGCAGGACGCCATCGCCAAGGGCGATATCAAGGTCGACGGCGATATCGCCGTACTCGCCCAGCTGAAGGGACTTTTCGACAAGCCGGATCCCAATTTTGCGATCGTCACGCCGTGATGCGCTAAATAGTCTGTAGCGCAAAGAAAATCAATAGCCCGCCCGGTGTGAGGCTCCCTACACTTCGGGAATGAACACCGCAGTCATGCTCGACCACCTCCGCACCCACCGCACGCCCCTGGTGCTGTCCCGGGCCGGTGTCGTCGCGTGGGACGATGCGGAACTGCACCGCCGGGCCTACGCCGCCGATCCCGAGGGATACGCGCTGCTGGCGCTGGTGCCCAGCGTGCACGAACAGCAGCGCGCCCGCGTGCTGCTGCAACTCCTCGCGGCCTCCCGCGCCGGGATGGGCGAGAGCAGCCGGGATATTCTCGAGAGGACCACGCGCGCAATGCTTTTCGGTCTGCCGCCGATGCTGGTGGTGACCGTGCTGCTGGCGCTGCGGCGCATGCGCGTCAACAACAAGCACGTCACGCGCGCCGTGATCGCCTTCGTACTGGACCATCCGGAGGCCGAGGAACTCATCGCCGCCCGCCATCCCGCGCTGGTCGACTGCTTCGAGCACGCGCTCGGCAAGGCGACCGCCCGCGGCTGCGCGCGCATGCTGGCCGACGGCCCGGCGGGTTTGGCGGAACTGCATCGGAAGCTGTTGCGGTTCAGTGCGAATCCGGCTCTCGCGGCCGAGCGGGTGCGGGCGCTGTACCGGCCCGGAACCTACGGTGTGCCGCTGCCTCGGCAGCCCATCGCGCCGCTGGAGCCCGCGCGCGAGCGGGAGCAGGTCGTCACCACCACCAATCGCGGTGATATCGCGGCCACCCTGGTGCACGTGTACCGCGGCGGTCCGATCGCCGAATTGCGGCCCGCGCTGGCCGGTTACGTCGCCGCGGCGACCCGTGACCTGCCGCGGCTGGCGGCGCACGTGGCGGTGGTGCTGGACGGCTCGGAATCCATGCGCGGCTACGGCGATCGCGAATGGGCGCTGCTGTCGCAGGCCGAGGCGCTGCGGCTGGTGCTGGCGGAGGTGTGCGAGCGGCTCACCGTCATCGAGGTCGGGGCCGGTCCGAACGGGCCCACCGATCTGGCCGTCGGACTGCTCGACGCGCTCGACGCCGAACCCGATCTCGTCGCCATCGTCACCGACGGCTACGAGAACCGGCTGCCCGGCGATCTCGCCCGCGTGGTGGAGACGCTGCGCTACCTCGATATCCGCACCCCGATCGCGCTGTGCCGCGCCACCTTCACCGGCAGCGACACCCTGGCGCTGCGCGATCCCGCACCCGCCCTGCCCGCGCACGGCTTCTGGCATCAGGACGATTTCGCCGCGCTGCTGCCGTGGCTGTTCGCCCACTGCCCGTCCGGTGCGGCCTGGATTCGCGCCGCCGCGCTGCGCTTCCTGGCCGGCCGACTGGAAGGAGCAATCCGTTGACCACCATGACGACCCGACTCGACACCCTCGTTCGCGCGCCCGTCGACCTGGCCGGCTACCGGCTGGGCGAGCCGCAGCGCGCGGGCGCGCTCACCATGGTGCCCATTCACGGTCCGGAGCGGCCCGGCATCGTGCCGCCGCGCTCGGGGCTGAAGCTGCACCGCGTCGTCGGTTACGGCAGCGTGGAGCTGCACAATGGCGCGCCCTCGGGGGTGGCCATCGTGCCGCTGCACATCGGGTACATCCAGGAGGGTGCGCAGAACCACGCGCTGTGCTCGGCCGCGCTGCTGGGCGCGGGGGAGACCCGGCGCTTCGATGACGCCGTCTGCGTGCAGGCCGCGCAGGGCGGCTACCTGGAGGGGCGCGATCAGTGGTTCTTCGTGCTGCCCGTGGAGCTGCGCGCCAAGGCCCTGGCCCGGCGCGGCGTCGAGGACTACTCGAAGCTGTGGCACGACATTTCGACCACCAGCGCCGGTTACGGCCTGCCCGCGCGCGGGCATCTGGAGCAGATCCTGACCAGGAAGCGGGCGGTGCTCACGCAGTTCCGCAGCCGGCTGGAGCTGCTGCCCGGGCAGCTGGGCGCGCTGTTCTTCGTCGGTGAGGAGTTCGCGGGCCTGGAGATCGCGCCCGATCCGCGGTACTTCGCCGAGATGTGGATGGCGTTGGTGTGCTTCGCCTATGGCGTGGCCGCTTGGCAGGCCGAGCCGCAGCCGGGGGAGCCCGAGCCGCTGGCGGCGCGTGATCTCGCCTCGCTGCGTGCGGAACTCGCGCGCGAGCGGGAGCGCGAGGCGGAGCGGGTGCTGTCGTGGATGCCCGCCGCCGCCGAGGTGCGGACCGTGGAGGAGGAGCGCTACCTCGATCTGCGGTTGCACACCGTGACCGGCGACGGTCTGACCGGGCAGCTCGTCGGCGAGCACGACCGCCTGGTGTACGCCTCGCTGTTCGCAATTAAATGAGTTGCGCCACAACTGAATAGGGACTTGAATAGGTATCACGGGAACTGAGCCGGGCACGGCAGGAACAGCATCATTCCAGATGATGAATGCAATTCGCCTGCTAAGCGAATAATTCGACCTGTCATTCGCGCCGGCCGCCTGTCCCGTGCTACCCAACTCTCGGGGACTCTCAGGGGCTTCGCCCCCGAACCCCCAAGAGCGCTCAGGGGCTTGGCCTCACCCCTCGGTGAAAAGGGGGCTCGAGCGCAGTGCGCTCGAGCCCCCTTTTCCTCTTGCTGTCATGCCGACAGCAGTGAGTGGTGGCGGGAATCCTCTTCCCGCCGAGCGGTTTCCAGGGCCAGTCTCGGCCGGGCGCGTACCGCGGCGCTGAACAACTGGTACTCCGCGGCGGGCACGCACACCTCCCGATAGGGCTGGCGGGGCGCGACCCGGGAATGCGAGCCCGGGATGACGACCCCGTGCCGGACCGTCGCTCCCTGCTTCTCCTGCGATCGGACCCAATTCTGCATGGCGCGGGAATCCAGGCTCGGCAGGTACTCCACGGCGCGGTCCCATTCCAGTCCGTTGATCTGCCTCGGGTCGGCGACCGCGGTGACGACTACGGCGTATGCCGTCCCGACGGTGATGTCCGCCATGCGGATCTACCCCCTGTTCGTGGTTGTGGCCGCATGTTGCTCGTCTCGCGGCGCGCCTTGTTGCGCGGGGAATATTCAGGATACTTCGAAAGATATTGCACTACTGCGGGTTTCATTGTTGTCGCAGACTGTTTGCGGGTGGCGCGCAGGGGATGGAGTGGCCCAGGTCACACCCGGAATACCGCGGGATGCCCGAGGGTTAAGTTGGTTGCTATGTCCACCAAATGTGGACGAGAGCCCGAGGAGGACCCGTGCAGTTCGGAATTTTCAGCGTCGGCGACGTGACCATGGACCCCACCACCGGCCGCACGCCGAGTGAGGGCGAGCGCATCCGGGCCATTGTCACCATCGCCCAGAAGGCCGAGGAGGTCGGTCTCGACGTCTTCGCGACCGGCGAGCACCACAACCCGCCGTTCGTGCCGTCCTCGCCGACCACCCTGCTCGGCTATGTGGCCGCCCGCACCGAGCGCCTCATCCTGTCCACCGCCACCACCCTCATCACCACCAACGACCCGGTGAAGATCGCCGAGGACTTCGCCATGCTGCAGCACCTGGCCGGCGGCCGGGTGGACGTCATGATGGGCCGCGGCAATACCGGGCCGGTGTATCCCTGGTTCGGCAAGGACATTCGCGACGGCATTCCGCTGGCCATCGAGAACTACCATCTGCTGCACCGGCTCTGGCGCGAGGACGTGGTGGACTGGGATGGCAAGTACCGCACGCCGCTGCAGGGATTCACCTCCACCCCACGGCCTTTGGACGATCTGCCGCCGTTCGTCTGGCACGGCTCCATCCGCAGCCCGGAGATCGCCGAGCAGGCCGCCTACTACGGTGACGGCTTCTTCGCCAACAACATCTTCTGGCCCAAGGAGCACTTCCAGCGGCTCATCGAGCTCTACCGCCGCCGCTACGAGCACTACGGCCACGGCTCGGCCGATCAGGCCATCGTGGGCCTGGGCGGTCAGGTGTTCATGCGCAAGAACTCCCAGGACGCCGTGCGCGAATTCCGCCCCTACTTCGACAATGCCCCGGTCTACGGGCACGGGCCGTCGCTGGAGGAGTTCACCGAGCAGACCCCGCTCACCGTCGGCAGCCCGCAGGAGGTCATCGACAAGACGCTGACCTTCCGCGAGACCTTCGGCGACTACCAGCGCCAGCTGTTCCTCATGGACCACGCCGGCCTGCCGCTGAAGACCGTCCTCGAGCAGCTCGATCTGCTCGGCGAGGAAGTGATCCCGGTGCTGCGCAAGGAATTCGACACCCTGCGTCCGGCGCACGTCCCGGACGGCCCGACCCATGCCGCGCGGCTCGCCGCCCGGGCGATCACCGAGGAGGTCGAGGCATGATCCGCATCGCCGTCCTTTCCGCCGGGCTGTCCCAGCCCTCGTCGACACGGTTGCTGGCCGATCGCCTGATCGCCGCGACCGAGCTGGACCTGGCCGGCCGGGAGGTGGAATTCGAGGTCATCGAGCTGCGCGATCTGGCGCGCGGCCTGGCCGACAACCTGGTCACCGGGTTCGCGGCCGGCCCGCTGCGCGAGGCGATCGACAAGGTCGTGCGGGCCGACGGGGTCATTGCCGTGACACCGATCTTCAGCGCCTCCTACAGCGGTCTGTTCAAGACGTTCTTCGATGTGCTGGAACCGGATTCGCTCATCGGCAAACCGGTGCTCATCGCCGCCACCGGCGGTTCGGCCCGCCATTCGCTGGCCCTGGAGCACGCGGTGCGCCCCCTGTTCAGCTATCTGCGCGCCGTGGTGGTGCCCACCTCGGTGTATGCCGCCTCCGAGGACTGGGGTTCGGCGGGTTCCGGACCGGACAGCGGGTTGAGCGATCGAATCGATCGCGCGGCAGGCGAATTCGCCGATCTGCTCGCCGCCCGCCCGGCTCGCGCGCACGCCGATCCGTACGCCGAGCCGGTGCCTTTCGAGCAACTGCTGGCCGGTGACCGCGGCCGCCCGAACCGTCGCACCGACGTCATTGCCACCTGATAGCTGAGTACCATGGCACACGCTGTGCCGAATCGTTCACGACGAAAGGCAGGGATCATGGCCGAAACCTCCGTTGGACCGGGCACCGCGACCGCAGAGGTGCTGCCGTCCCTGCCCTACGAGGCATGGCGGCCCACCAAGGAGACGCTGCACCGCTACTCGCAGATCATCGGCAAGGTGGCGCTGGCCAAGGGCATCCGGCGCAACCACTGGTGGCACATGACCTACCGGCTCACCGCGCGCGGCTGGACCACCGTGCCGCTCGGCTCCGCCACCGATGGACCGGTGTTCACCTGCGAGTTCGACTTCTTCGACCATGTGCTGCGCATTGCCGCCGACCGGGGCATCGAGGCGGAGGTGCCGCTGGGCGGGCAATCGGTGGCGAGCTTCTACACCGAGAGCATGCGCGCCCTGCGCGACGTGGGCGTGGACCTCACCATCGCGCAGCCGCAGCCCTACAAGCTGCCCGATCACAAACGACCCTTCGATCAGGACGAGGAGCACCATCACTACGATCCGGAGGCCGCGCAGCGGGCCTTCCGGGTGCTGAGCCAGGTGGGGCGCATCCTCGAGGAGCACAGCGCCGGATACTCGGGCAAGACCAGCCCGGTCCAGTTCTTCTGGCACTCCTTCGATCTCGCGGTGCAGCGGTTCTCCGACCGCAGGCTCAGCCCGCCCGCGACCCTGGAAGCGCCGACGCGCGAATCGTATTCGCGCGAACAGATCAGCGCTGGATTCTGGTACGGCGACGACACCGTGCCAGCGCCCACCTTCTACTCCTACGCCCACCCGGAGCCCGCCGGTCTGCACGAGCTGCCGATCCGCCCGGACGCCGCGCACTGGGTCGAGGCCGGTTCGGCCTACTACGCCTACGACGACGCGCGCACCAGCGCCGATCCGGTCGGCTCGACCCTGGAGTTCTTCCGCTCCGTCTACGCCAACAGCGCCAAGCTGGCGGGCTGGGACGCACCGGCGCTGGCCTGCCCCGGCGGTATCACCGATCCCGTGCTGGCGGGCCCGACACCGGAGTGGCTGGAATAACCGAATGCCCCGGTGAGCTTGTCCGACATAGTGTGTCGGGCAGGAGCGGAGGGAGCGGTGATGGGGAAACGGCTGGTCGGCGGGCCGGGTGCACGGCGGGGAACGCATGGGTGAGCAGCGCGCGGCGACCCGGCCGTCCACCCTGACCGGCTATCGCGAGACGGCGTTCACGGCCGGGCCGAGCACCCGCATGCCGCTCATCGGCGTGCTGGTGCTCGGCAGTCTGGTGCTGGTGTGGGCGGCCGAGCGCACCCCGCGGCACGGCACCGATCACGTGTGGTTCCTGGCGGTCTCGATCGCGGGACTGTTCATCGCGCGCGGGCTGCACCTGCGCAGGCCGGTCACGCTGCCGCACCTCACCGCCGCGGTCGCGGTGCTGGTGGCGGCGAATCTCGGCTACCACGACCATCATCCGGCCGTCGGGTTCGTGCTGCTGGCCGCCAGCGGATTCGTGCTGGTGCTCCCGGTGGGCAGCAGGCCGCAGCCCGAGCAGCTGCCCCGGGTGGCCGAGCTGGTGCGGCGCAGTACGGGAGATCCACTGGCCCCGTTCGCATTGCACTCCTCCAAAAGCTACTTCTTCACCGCCGACGGCAGTGCGGCCGTCGCCTATCGGACGCGATTCGGGATTGCCGTGGTCGCGGGCGACCCCATCGGCGACCGGCGTGCCTTCGCCGGATTGATCGGTGAATTCTCGGTTTTCGCGGCCGAGCAGGGCTGGCGGCTCGCGGTGCTGGGCGCGAGCCCGGAGCTCACCGGGTTGTGGCAGCAGCGCGCCGCGGACCATCGCGGGCTGCGCGCCATCGCCGTCGGCCGCGATGTGGTGCTGGAGGTCGGCGATTTCGATATGGCCGGCCGCCGGTTCCGCAATCTGCGGCAGGCGGTCAGCCGCACCCGCAATGCCGGCGTCACCACCGAGGTGCTGCCAGAGACCGCGCTCACCGAATACCAACGGGAGGCACTGCTCGGCATTGTCGACGAGTGGGGGAGCGGGCGGCAGACACGTGGCTTCTCGATGATTCTCGACCATCTGCTGGACGGCCGTAACCCCGGCATGCTGGTGGTCCTGGCCCGCGACGCCGACGGCCGGATCGCCGGCTTCCAGCGTTACGGAATCTCCGGCGACGGAGCGGAATTGAGCCTGGACGTGCCCTGGCGGCGACGCGACGCGCCGAACGGCCTGGACGAGCGGATGATCCTCGATCTGGTCGATTACGCCCGCGCGCACGGCATCGCCCGAATCTCGCTGGCGTTCGCGGCCTTTCCGGAACTCTTCGCCGACACCCGGCGCTCACGGGCGGCCGAGCTGGTGTATCTGGCCGTGCGCCTGGGCGATCCGCTCATCCGGCTGGAATCGCTGTACCGCTTCCTGCGCAAGTTCCATGCCTTCGCCGATCAGCGCTTCGTGCTGGTCCGCCTGCGCGAGGTGCTCATCGCGGCGGCGGCGCTGCTCACGCTGGAATTCGTCCCGCACCGCCGCCAGTACTGACGACCGATCGAAAGCCCGGCTCAGCCCAGGAATTCGACCAGCGCCCGCGCGAAGCCCGGATCGGCCACGGCCATGAGGTGATCGCCCGGCACCACCGCGAGCCCGGCGTCCGGAAGCGCACCGGCCAGGCGTTCGGGTTCGGCGGCGAACGGATCGGACGCGCCCGCCAGCACCAGGGTCGGCACGCCGATCTCGGCGACGCTCTCGAGCGGAGCCTCGTTCAGCCCCGCCGCCACCGCCGCGATCGCCTCCCGATCCGAACCCACCGCATCGGCCAGGATCCGGAACATGCGCGCCAGCGGCCGCGCGGCGGAACCGTCGCCGCGCATGGCCGTGATGATGTCCTCGGCGGCGATGACGCGCCAGTCGATGCCGCCGCAATCCACCACACCGGAACCGATGCCGCCCACCGCGAGCCGTTCGACGCGCGCGTCGGCCGCCGCGACCAGCAGTGAGATGACCCCGCCCATCGAATAGCCCACCTGCACCACCCGATCCAGCCCGAGCTCGTCGTAGAGCGCCCGCACATCCGCGGCCATGGCCTGCCAGGAATACCGCGCCGGATCGTGCGGCTTCTCCGAACGCCCGTGCCCGCGCGCGTCCAGGGAGATGACGTGATGCCCGGCCCGCTGCAGGGCCGCCACCACGCCCACGCTCATCCAGTTGGCATTGGTATCGGCGACGATGCCGTGCTGCAGCACCACCGGCACGCCCTCGCCCTCCCACACCGTGTAGTTGAGCCGCAAGCCGTCCCAGGTCGTGAATTTCGCCATGCCGGCAAACCTAGTTGGGGCCGGGCGGACGTGGGAGGGTTCAGCCCATACGCGCCATGACGCCGCGCGGCAGCACCGGCATGACGGCCGCCAGCACCCGCCACGGCCACTGCGGCACCGAGGCGCGCACCGCCTCCCGCTCGATGGCGGCCACCATGGCGTTCACACCCTTGTCCAGCGGGGCAACGAGTTTGGCGTCACCGGCGCGGGCGGACAGCTCGGTGGCGATGAAGCCCGGCTGCACCGTGGTGACCTTGATCGGACTGCGGCGCAATTCGATCGCGAGCCCCTCGCCCAGCGCCGACAGCCCGGCCTTGCTGGCCGAGTACGCCGCCTTCTTCCCGGGCAGTCCGCGCACCGCGCTCATCGACGAGATGAGCACCAGATGCCCGACGTCCTGCGCGCGGAAGATGCTCATGGCGGCCTCGGCCTGGGCGAGGGCGCTCACGAAATTCGTGGTGGCCGTGGCCAGATTGGCCTGCGCGCGCCCGGTGCCGACCAGCGCGCCCTTGCCGATGCCGGCGTTCACGATGACCCGGTCCAGTCCGCCCAGCTCGTCGCGCAGTTCGCCGAAGACCTTGGGCACCGCCGCGTGATCGTCCACATCCAGGGCGCGCACCGCCACCGTGAGGCCCGGATGGGCGGCCAGCAACTCCGCGCGCAGCTCCTCCAGATTCGCCACCCGCCGCGCGCACAGGGCCAGATCGCGGCCGCGCCGGGCGAACTCGCGGGCCATGCCCGCGCCGAGTCCGGAACTCGCACCGGTAATGAGAATCTTGCGCCTCGTCATGCAGGCCACCCTACGACGGGAGAACCGCCCCGGCGCTGGGGCGGCTCTCTCGACTGTCCGGTTGACGCGGACCTAGGCGAGGTCGTCGAATTCTCCGGCCTTGCACCCGGCGATCCACGCGGCCATTTCCGACCTCCGGAACAGCAGAATGCCGGCGTCCGGGTCATTGCTGTTGCGGACGGCGACGGAGCCGTCGGGCAGCCGGGCCGCCTCGACGCAATTGCCGTTGGGTCCGCTGAAGCTGCTCTTGCGCCAGGCGAATCGAAGATGCTGAGACGGATCGGATTGGTTCATTGTCGTACCTCCGGTGGGGACGGACCGTGATGCGGTGCCGCTGTCGGGGGTACCCAAAAGAAACCGTTCTACATCAATGTCCGGTTTATCCGAATTGATTCGGGCGTGTCCTCAGCCGAACGAACCGGTGTGCGGCTTATCCGGGACCAGCCGCCAGGCGCCGCAATTCTGGGTGCTGAATGCGACGTCGCCGGCCTCGATCACCACGCGCACCGGTTTGGTGCGGGTGAAATCGCTGGCAATGATGTAGAAGTTCGGGTCGTTGTAATCGGTTTCGGTCTGGACGTGCCACAACCGCCGCCAGAAGCAGCCGCCGGTGGCCGGATCCGGGGCGCCGTCGGCCACATAGGTCCCCGGCCGCAGATCGACATTGACCAGATACAGGCCGTCCACCGTGATCTCGGTGGCCGGTTCGGCGGCGGCGAGGCCGGATGTCATCAGTGTCAGTGCGGCGGCCAAGGCCCCCGCGGTTCCAAGCGCGCGTCCACGCACGGTCTTCCTCCCTCGAGCTTGCGGACCTCCCGAACCTCACGGCCGGGCGGTTCGGGCGATCCCCGCATCTCCCGGGGAGGGGTCTATCAGAAAACTCGGTCTGTTTTGGGAGATCGCTGGAATTGGGCAGAAACCACCGATGTCGTTCCAGGTACCGCCAACGATATTCAGGGCATGAGAAGACTTCGACCCCTCCCGGACGCGGTGCCCACCGGCCCGCCCGGCTGCACCTCTCATTGTGCCCGTCTTTGTACCGATTCCGGCCTTTCGGCCGTACTCGCCGCCGATAAGGCGCTGTTGCACTGGCGTGCCGTGCGCCGCCTGGGTGACACTGGACTCGCCGAACACGCCGTCCAGGAAACCCTGCTGCGGGCTTGGAAGGCGTGTGCCACCTACGATCCCGCCCGCGGCAGCGTCCGCACCTGGCTGCTCACCATCGAACGCAATGTGCTCACCGATATCGCCCGTGTTCGCGCCGCCCGCCCCGGCGACACCAGCTGGGACGAGATCGGCGAGCTCGCCGAGGGCCGCCACGCCAAACCGGACTTCGCCGAATCCGTCTCCGACGGCCTGCTGGTCGCCGAACTCCTCGCCCACCTCCCCGATCCGCAACGCGACGCCGTCGTCCAGGTCATCCTGCGCGACCGCGCCTACCAGGACGTGGCCGCCGATCTCGGCGTGCCCGTCGGCACCGTCAAGACCCGCGTGCACTACGCCCTCCGCTCGCTGCGCCGCCTGCCGCTCAGCGCCTGATTCGCCCCGGCTCTCGGGACCCTGCTTGTAAAGGACACGCCATGAAACGGGCGGGACCATTCCTCACCCTGGCCGCTGTCGCCGCGCTCGGCGGCGGGCTGCTCATTGCCGATTATGTCACCAGCCCCGACAATCCCTCGGCCAATGCTCCCACCGCGACATCGCCGAATCCCGCTGAAACCACGGCTAATTCGGAATTTCCGGCACAAGCGGACTATGTCACCGATATCCGGACCGAATCCGGGCGGCCCATCACCCTATCGGTCACGGTCACCGGGGCGAAGGCGGTCGCCTATGCCTGCGACGGCGTTTCCA
This sequence comes from Nocardia sp. NPDC127526, assembly GCF_042672265.1. Taxonomy (NCBI): domain Bacteria; kingdom Bacillati; phylum Actinomycetota; class Actinomycetes; order Mycobacteriales; family Nocardiaceae; genus Nocardia; species Nocardia sp. NPDC127526. The sequence continues at coordinate 77,679 of NZ_JBHXVO010000026.1, forward strand.
TCGAAAGCTGGCTCAGCGGCGCGGCCAGTTCCGGGCGGATGACATTGACGGGCAACAATTCCAGTCTGGAAGCCGGACTGGAAGGTGAAAATCTCAGCGGCACACTGACATTGGCGGACAAGAAATACGAATTCAACGCACCGCCCGTACAGGCCCCGGCCGGGCTGTACATGGCCCGCTCCGATTCCGGCCGCGACAGCTGGATCGTGCGCCCGGACGGCTCCATCACCGGAGTCCGCCGCCAGGCCGACGGATCCACCGTTCCCGCACCGGATCTCGCCCCCAATGCACGGAAGGTCGACGGCGATGACCGCGATTTCTGATCCGACGCCCCGCGATTCGGCCCGGCGCGCCACCGCGCTCACCATCGCGCTGATCGTGCTGGCCGGTGCGGCCACCGCCATCGTCGTCGGCGTCTACGCCGCCACCCACGAACCCCGCGGCTACGCGGTCAGCCTGGCCGGCTTCTCCAGTCCGGGCGCGGTGAAATCCTGGCTGGCGACCGTGGTGGTGGTGCTGGCGGTGACCCAGGTCGTCAGCGCGCTCATCATGTACGGGCAGATCCCGGGAATCCGCGGCGGGCAGTGGGTTTCGCCCCTGCACGTCTGGTCCGGCCGGATCGCGGTGCTGGTGAGCGTGCCGGTCGCCGTGCACTGCCTCTACGCCTTCGGCTACGAGGACTACACCACCCGCGTCCTGCTGCATTCGCTGCTGGGCTGCCTGATCTACGGCATCTTCGTGACCAAGATGCTGTTGCTCACCCGCAAGGGACTGCCCGGCTGGGCGCTTCCGGTGGCGGGCGGGCTTTTGTTCACCGGATTCGTCGGACTCTGGTTCACTTCGGCAGTCTGGTATTTCCGGGTCAAGGGGTTCGGATCCTGAATCAGCCCTTCGGGTGAACCCCGCGCCCCGCCCACACGTCGAACAAGCAGCGGCCGACGGTACGAGTCTGCCCTGACGGAGGAGTACTCCCATGACCGAACACACCCCTGTCCAGCTCGATCGCCGGCGCGCCCTGGCCGCCACCGGCGTCGCGGCCGCCGCCGTGGTGACCGTCGCCGCCTGTGACACCTACGGCGCCAACGACAATGCCTCGGCCGCGTCCGACAACGGAGCCAAGCAGGACAAGCAGCAGGGCGCCGAGCTCGCCACCACCGGCGAGGTTCCGGTGGGCGGCGGCGTCATCAAGGGCGACACCGTCATCACCCAGCCCACCGCGGGCAATTACCAGGGCTTCTCCTCCACCTGTACGCATCTGGGCTGCAAGGTGGCCGAGGTCAGCAACGGCAAGATCAACTGCAAATGCCACAACAGCAGTTTCAATCTGGACGGCAGCGTGGCCGGCGGGCCCGCGCCGCGCGCCCTCGACGCGCGCGCCATTCGCGTGGAGGGCGACAGCATCCTCGCCGGATAACCCCGTCATTCCGGCGTGCTTTTGGCCGGAATCCGCCGGGCGAGGTGGATCCCGGCCAACAACACGCCGGGATGACGATGAAAGGTCGCGACCGGTATGTGCGGGATAGTGAGGGCAAGTGGTCGGTTGCCCGATGCGGTCTCGGCACCGCTGATCAGCGCTTTCTGATCCTCTGACCACTGGTAACAGTTCGATCACGTGGCTTGCTAATTGGTAACTGGAGTTGCCAGAGTTAACAGCTGGGTTTGGTGTTACTAGTGGGAAGGGAGGGGCGCCCCGTTCCCGGGAGCGCCGTCACCGCGTATGAAGCCGAACATGGTCAAGGCCGGTATCTTCACCGCCGTCACGGCCGCGGCATTCTCGACAGTGGCCGGTCTGGTGCCGGTCACCGCCCATGCTGATCCGGTACTGCCCGAACTGCCCCAGAAGCTGGTCGGGAAGACCGTCTTCCTGGATCCCGGTCATCAGGGGCCCAACCACAATCAGGATGTCGCGCGCCCGGTCACCGATGGCCGCGGCGGCACCAAGGCCTGCCAGACCAGCGGTATGACCACGCTGAACGGCATCCCCGAGCACACCGTCAACTGGAATGTGGCGCAGCTGGTGCGCACCTCGCTGGAGGGGCTCGGCGCGCGCGTGGTGCTGAGCCGTCCCGACGACACCGGCTGGGGCGGCTGTATCGACGAACGGGCCGCCGCGGCAAACCAATCCGGCGCGGACATCGCCGTCAGCATCCACGCCGACAGCGCGCCCGCCGAGGCCCGCGGATTCCACCTCATCGTGCCGCAGCTGCCGATCCCGGACGCCAAGGCCAACGAGGTGCAGGCCGGGGCCGGGCTGGCCGCGAGCCGGGCCATGCGCGACGCCTACCTGCAGGCCGGATTCCCGGCCGCCGCCTACAACGGCGCGGTCGACGGCCTGCAGACCCGCGCCGATGTGGCCGGACCGGCGCTGACCCGGGTGCCGGACGTCTTCCTCGAAATGGGGAACGGCGCCAATGCCGAGGACGCGGCCCAGCTGGAGACGCCGGAAGGCCAACTGCGGCACGCGGTCACGATCACCACCGGCATCGTGGGCTATCTGCTCGGACTGTCGATTCCGTCGGAGGGTAGCGAGCAGGTCGGCACCGCACCCGCGCCGCAGACCCAGCCCGCCCAGCCGGCGCAGCCCGCGCAGTTCGAGGTGCCGCCGCAGGCCCCAGCGCCCGAATCGCAGGCACTGCCGCAGAACGGTCCCGCACCGGCGGCGCCGCAGGCGCCGCTGCCGGGCCAGGCACAACCGGCGCAGCCGGGCGCCGAAGCACAGCCGCAGGCGGCGCCTCAGCAGCAGGCGGCTCCGCAAGCCGAGGCACAGCCGCAGGCCGCGCCGCCGCAGGTGGCGGTTCCACCCGCGGCTCCGGTCGAGCCGCAGGCGCCGCAACCCCAAGTGCCGCAAGCACAACCGCAGGCGGCCGGGGAGCCGCAGGCGCCGCAGGCGCAACCGATGCCCGCCGACAAGGAGCCGTCGCCGCCGGCCATCGGCCCGGCGACTCTCGAAGCGCCGGTGGCGATCAAACCGGTCTCGGCTCCGCAGAATCCGGCGCCGGGCGGCACGGCCCCGGGCGGCACGGCCCCGGGCGGCACGACGCCGGGCGGCACGACGCCGGGTGCGCAGACGAACCCGGGCGTGCAGGCGAATCCGGGCCAGAGCAATCCGGGCGTGCCCTCGGGCCTGGGCGCTCAGGCCCCGGGCGCGCAGACCAGTCCGGGTGCGCAGACAAGCCCTGGCGCGCAAACGAATCCGGGTGGACAGACGCCGTCGGACAAGAACTCCAAGACGGTCGACGTGGAGTCGATGAGCGCGCTGGTGCAGACCGCCATCCAGATGTTGGGCCCGCTGGCCAAGATGCTCATGGGCAATAACGGCGTCGCCTCCGACATGGTCAACCTGGCCTACACCCTGGTGTCGGTCCTGTCCTCGTCGGTCCTGACGCCACAGGCCAAGTAGTCGCTTTCCCGAATACGCCCACGCGCCGAATCCTCCGGCGCGGGGGCGTATTTCATTGCCTCCCGTCACTTGCGTACCGTTCGGCCGCTCTGATCCCGTATGCGGCGAATGGCCGAAGCCGGGCAAACACTTCGCGACCCGGGATGGTTGAAGGTATGTCCTCCGTCGCCTGCCTGGCCACGAAGGTTCTCGCCCCGATGAGGCGCAGTTGCGGACAACTTCGTGTCCGGTGGTTGGCAAGCATCCGGCGCAGGAGTTGCATGAATTCGGGTCGGGTCAGGACCGGGTGCCGGTACTGGTTTCGATATACGGCTCGTCGATCGAGGTGGATGTGATGGCGTTCGGTGTGGGACTCAGTATCGGCACGGTCAATACGGTCTGTGCGACGGCGGCCGACCGGGCGGGCAAATACCCACCGGGTCGCAGGGGAGCCCCGCCGACCACCTGGCGCACGACCCTGACCTTCGATTCGTCCGGCACCGCCCGGGTCGGCCGCATTCCGCGGCACGGGCGGGTCATTACCGAATTCGCCGATCTCACCCAGCGCGCTGCGCCGGTCGCGCGGGTCGGTCACCGGGCGCTGTCGGCCGCGGATCTCATTGCCACCGTGGCCAACAGCGTGCTCGAGGAGGTGCTGGGGAAGGCTCCGGCCGGACAGGGATCGCGGCCGGACACCGGCATCGCGGTCACCCATCCGGCCGGGTACTCCGCGAATCTGGTGACCGACCTGCGCACGGCGCTCGACGGGGTCGGGCTGGGGCGGGCCGAACTGCTCGCCGAGCCGATCGCCGCGGCCACCTGGCTGCAGGCCCAGCGCGGCCCGCTCATGCCGGGCCTGGCGCTGGTCTACGACCTCGGCGGCTCCGGGCTGGACGTGACGCTGGTCCGGGTGGGCGCGGGCGCGCCCAGCAATCCCATCGTGGGCATACCGCAGCATTCGGCCGATTTCGGCGGCCGGGCCTTCGGCGGGCTGGTGGCCGGCAAGCTGCGGCGCGCGCCGGACGGGCCGGTCGTCTCCCGGGTGGTCGACGACGCCGGCGCCGGGGAACTGCGCACCGAGCACATCACGGCCTCGCTGAAACTGGTCTATCGCTGCCTGCGCATCGCCGATGTGACCATGGCCGATGTGGACCGGGTGCTGGTGGTCGGCGGCGCCGCGCGCCCGCCGGAGGTGGCCCAGGTATTGGCCGAGCAGCTGGCCCGGCCGGTCACCGTGGCCCCGGATCCGGAGCGCACCATTGCCGACGGCGCGGCCATCGCGGCCCGGCAGTCGGTGCTCGCCCAGGATTCGGCGGCCCATCGCCATCACGTGCTAGCAGACCTGTTCCGGCGCGTGACGCGCGTCGCCGCCCTCTGATCCGCAGGTTACCGGCCGGTTCGCGCGCCGAAACTCGGCGCGCGAGGGTGACTCGTGCAAGCATCCTGCTAACGCATGTTGACGGTACTCCGATTTGCTGTAACCATGGGGTACAGATAACACGCTGACTGGAGAGGTGACGACGATGTCTCCGACCGCGACACCCATCGACGATCCCGTGGTTGCCGAAGCGCAGGAGTACGCGCAGAAGCTGCTGCTGCTGTCGGAAGGATCGGTCAACAAGCACTTCGATCCCTACGAGGACATCGACTGGGAGAACCCGGACTTCGACGCCAACACCAAGCCCGAGCGCTGGATCCTGCCCGGTTCAGCCGATCCGCTGGGCCGCCACCCGTGGTACCTGGCGCTGACCGACGAGCAGAAGATCGCCATCGGCAAGTACCGGCAGGCCAATGTCGCCAAGGTGGGCCTGCAATTCGAGTCCATCCTCATCAGCGGCATGGTCCAGCACACCTTCTCGCTGCCCAATGGTGATCCGGAATTCCGGTACTGCACCCACGAGATGGCCGAAGAGCTCAACCACACCCTGATGTTCCAGGAGATGGTCAACCGCATCGGCGCGGACGTCCCCGGCATGGGCCCGATCGTGCGGCAGCTGCGCCACCTCGGCGTGCCCGTGGCGGTCATGTTCCCGAACCTGTTCTTCATGGCCGTGCTCGCCGGCGAGGAGCCGATCGACCACATCCAGAAGCAGATCCTGCGCTCCGGCGAGGACGTGCACCCGATCATGCGCGGCGTCATGGCGATTCACGTCGCCGAGGAGGCCCGCCACATCTCCTTCGCGCACGAATTCCTCAAGCAGCACGTGCCCGAGCAGGGCATGCCGCAGCGGTTCGTGCTCTCCATCGCCATGCCGATCGTCATGTGGGTGCTGGGCCGCTCCATCGCGACCCCGCCCAAGGCGTTCTTCCGTGAGTTCGACATCCCGGAATCGGTGCGCAAGGAGCTGTTCTACGGCTCCACGGAGGCCAAGCAGGTCTTCAGCGACTACTTCATCGATGTGCGGGCGCTGGCCCACGAGATCGGGCTGATGAACCCGATCGCCAAGCGGGTCTGGAAGATTCTCGGCATCGATGGCCCGGCCTCGCGCTACCGTTCGGAGCCCATCCGCTCCGGCAAGGTCGCCTGAGGGGTAGGGACGTCCAGTGCCGTACGTTGTTACCCAATCCTGTTGCAGCGACGCCTCGTGCGTGTACGCGTGCCCGGTCAACTGCATCCATCCGACGCCGGATGAACCCGACTTCCTGACGGCGGAAATGCTTTACGTCGATCCGCAGGCGTGCGTGGACTGCGGGGCGTGCGCCACCGCGTGCCCCGTCGACGCCATCGTGTCGTCGAAAAAGCTTACCGACGAACAGAAGCCGTTCATCGAGATCAATGCCGACTTCTATCGGCAGACCCGGCCGCGGCCGCTGCTGGCGCGGCCGATTCCGGCGCCGGAGGTCAAGCCCGGGCGGGAACCGTTGCGGGTGGCCATAGTCGGCTCCGGGCCCTCGGCCATGTACGCGGCGGACGAATTGCTCACGCAGCCGGGCGTTTCGGTGACGGTGATCGATCGGCTGAACACCCCGTACGGGCTGGCGCGATTCGGTGTCGCACCGGATCACACCAAGACTCGCAAGGTGGCCAAGCTGTTCGACGTGATCTCCGCGCAGCCGGGATTCGGGTCGTACCTGAATCTGACCGTGGGCGAGCATATTTCGCACGACGAGCTGCTCGAGCACCATCACGCGGTGGTCTACGCGGTCGGCGCGTCCAGCGATCGCAAGCTCGGCATTGCGGGTGAGGGACTGCCGGGCAGCGTGTCCGCGACCGAATTCGTGGCCTGGTACAACGGGCATCCCGATCAGTCGGGGCGCTACTTCGATCTGACGCAGCGGCGCGCGGTCATCGTCGGCAACGGCAATGTGGCCCTCGACGTGGCGCGGCTGCTGACCACCGATCCGGAACTGCTCGCCGGGACCGATGTGGCGCCCCGGGCGCTGGCGGCGCTGCGGCGCAGCAAGATCGAGGAAGTGGTGGTGCTCGGCCGCCGCGGGCCCGCGGAATCGGCCTTCACCGTCCCGGAGTTCGTCGGATTGCTGGGCGCGGATGTGGACATTGTGGTGGAGGGTGAGATTCCCGAGCCGGCCGCGGACATGCCGCAGAAGGTGCGGCAGAAGCTCACGCTGCTGCGCGGGCTGGCCGAGCGGCCGACCGGCGGGCGCAAGCGGATCGTCTTCCGGTATCTGTCGGCGCCGACGGCGTTCACGGGCGTGGATCACGTGACGGGTGTCGAGGTGACGCGCAATCAGCTCGTCGCCGGGGCCGACGGTGTGGTGCGGGCCGAGGCGACGGGGGAGACCGACGTCCTGGAAACCGGTCTGGTGCTGACCTCCGTCGGGTATCGCGGCGTGCCGCTGCCCGGGCTGCCGTTCGATGAGAATGTCGGAATCATCCCGAATCTCGACGGGCGGGTGCTGGAGAGCGCCGGAGGTTCGGTGGTGTCGGGTGCGTATGTGACCGGCTGGATCAAGCGGGGACCGACCGGCTTCATCGGGACCAACAAGTCCTGCGCTCAGCAGACGGTGCAGCAGTTGGTGGACGACTTCAATGCCGGGCGGCTGGCCGAACCCGGCAGTGGGGCCTATGAATTCGACCGACTGGTCGGAGCACGTCAGCCGCACGTCGTGCGCGGTGGCGCGGTGAACCGGCCGCGGCGACGCCTGCCGCTCTTGGTGCGCAGTCGGTAGGCTGCTCCGAAACGGTCCGAACGCCGACCGCCTCTCGTGATTATTCACGGGGGCGGTCGGTTTGTTTTTTCATTTCGAATTGTGTTGTGTGAGTTGTAATACTGCGTTTGCCCGCGACGACAACTGAGGCAGTAGAGACGAATTCACTCCGAGTCACGGGCGATGAGCTGTTGCGAGTGGGGAACTCCGCGGCAGCAACCGACCAGTGATCGGCATTCCGCGCTCCCAAACTGACGTTGCGGTTTTCTTTTTCGGACTCTCATCGCGAACCGGTTGGTATCAATTATTTGTTCGCTGCGTTGTAGCTACAAGCGAATGGTGTTGGTGTCCAGTTCGACTCGGTGGCGACTACGTAGCTGCCTGACCAGTACTTTGCCAACTTCGCTACCGGACGCGAGATCTTTTCTCCCGATTCGATATTCACATCCGGCATGTGCCAGCTAACCTGAACGCGCTGTTTGGAAAACGACCGCGACCACATGGTTGGTACGCCCGTGAGGCCGTGGTCTCGGTGCGTTGACGGGATAGCGATGACTGTTGGCTTTGGCATGAGCATCGGCACAGTGAACTCCGTATGGGCGACCACGGCCGGTGAACGAACCCGGCCCGCCGTGCGTGTTCGGCGCACGGCCGTCACATTCGACAGCGCCGGTGGGCCGAGGATTGGGGGAATTCCCCGATTCGCCCCGGTTGTCACGGATTTCGCCGATCTCACGACCGAGCCGGATCCGGTGGTCATCGGCGGGCGCATCTGGTCGCCGGCCGATCTGGTGGCGACCGTGGTGAACGGGCTCATCGAGACGCATGCGCCCGAAGCGCCGGCCGTCACCACCTACCCCGCGTGCTATCCCGACAAATACGTCACCCGGCTGCGGCGCGCGCTGGACTGGTCCGGTGCGGCCGATGTGCTGCTCATGCCCGAACCCGTGGCCGCGGTGGAATGGCTCGATGCCGAATACGGCGTCTCCGGCGCGGGTTTGACGTTGGTCTACGACCTCGGCGGCAACAGCCTCGATATCGCGGTGGTGCGCACCGAGGAGGATCCCGAGGAGCGCGGCATCCTCGGCCGCGCCGAACGCTCGCACGAGTACGGCGGTCGCCCGCTCGGCACCCTGCTCGCCCGCTACGCCCGCAGCATCGCGCCGGGGGCCTCACAGCCGGTCTCGGCGGTGGTGCCCGCCTCCGATACGAATCGCTTGCGCAGCTGGCATATTCGCAACTCGCTACGGCTGGTCCGCTCCTGCGTGCATCGCGCCGGACTGCACCTCGACGATATCGACCGGGTGCTGCTGATCGGCGGTGCGGCCCGCCCCGCCGAGGTGGCGCGCGTGCTGTCGGATCTCGGCCGGCCCATTGTCATGGCGCCCGATCCCGCGCACACCGTGGCCATCGGCGCGGCCATCGCCGCCGTCCGCAGTGTCGACACCGGGTCCGCCATCGGCCGGTACGCCCCGCGCGCCGCCGTATTCTCCGGCGCGGCGGTGGCTTCCGCGCTGGCCATGTCCGCGGCCACCGTGCTCGGCGGCCCCACCGGCGGGCTGCCCGGCCTGCAGGCCGCGCCCGGACCGGTCGGCGTGCCCGGCGGCGGGATCGGCCAGGGCGATGTGATCGTCTACGACGAGGTCACCGGCGCCTACGGTGGCGGCGGCGCGCACGCCGTCACCGCCGCCTCGATGCGCACTCCGATCGCGCCCACCGTCACCCAGACCTGGGTCGGCGGACGGCCGGTGGACACGACCCGGAATCGCGGCTTCACCAGCAATGGCCCGGGCGATCGCTGCGAGCCGCCGGTCTACCGCAACGGGACCTATTCCAACCCGGCGGCATTCGTCAACCCGCTGCCGTTCCGGCCGTACTCCGAGCTCGGCACCGTCATCGGCACGATTCCGAATCAGCTGCCCGCGGTCAGCCTGCCCAACCTCCCGGAGGTGCCCCAGCCGGGTGCGGCCCTGCCGCAACCCGGCCAGATCGAGCTGCCGGGAACGGTTCCCGCGGCCGACACCCTCCCGAGCATTCCGGCCGCCGAGACCGCGCCGCTGCCCGAGACCGCCCCGGCTCCCGCTCCCGCTCCGGCTCCCGAACCTGCTCCGGCCCCGGAACCCGCCCCCGCTCCCGATCCGACGACGGGCGCCGGCACGACCACCGGCGATCCGGCGTCCGGCGGAACGACCACCGGCGGAACATCTTCCGGCGGCGATACGACCGGTGGCGACACCACGTCCGGCGGGACGACGACCGGCGGGACCACGGGCGGCAGCACCGGGGGCGACACGACCTCGGGTGGCACTTCCGGCGGCGACACCTCCGGCGGGACGACCGGTGGAACCGGCACGGGCGGAGGAACTTCCGGTGGAGGCACCGGTACCGGCGGCACTTCCGGCGGCGACACCGGCGGTAGTGGGACCGGCGGCAGCGGCACTGGCGGTAGCGGCACTGGCGGTAGCGGCACCGGCGGCGGTGGGACCGGCGGTAGTGGAGGCGGCGGAACCGGTGGCGGTGGTACCGGCGGAGGCGGCAACGGTGGTGGTGGCGCCAGCGGTGGCGGCGCGTCCGGGGGTGGCTCCGGCGGATCCGGCGGTAGCGGCGGCTCGGGCGGCAGTGGCGGCTCCGGTGGCGGCGGCCTCGGTGGTGGCGGCGCGTCCGGCGGTGGTTCCGGCGGCGGCGGTATGGGCGGCGGCACCGGCGGCGGTGGAACCGGAGGCGGTGGAAACGGCGGTGGCGGAACCAATTCCGGCGGTGGTTCCGGAGGCGGTGGAGCCAGCGGCGGTGGTGGGGGAGGCGGGGGCGGCGGCGACCGCTAGCCCCGCATCGGACGGCGACGCGGACGGTGGAGTAGTGGTCCACTCCACCCCATCCGTCGTCGCGAACGACCGGCCCACCCTCGCGCCTCCAGTGCCCAGCGCGATGGTGGGCTCGGTCGCTTCCGGCCGCCGAATGATGGTCAGCGAGCGGTGAATCCGCCGTCCACGGCGAGCGCGGCGCCGGTAATGAAGCTGGCCTCGTCGCTGAGCAGGTACGCCGCGAAGGCGGCGATCTCCTCGGGCCGGGAAATGCGGCCCATCGGGTGCAGCGCGGCGATCGCCGCCTCGCCCTCCGGGGTGGCGCCCATCGACGCGCGGAAGGCCGGGGTGTCCACCGCTCCGGAGACCAGCGCATTCACCCGGATCGGCAGCTCGGCGTTCTCCAGCGCGACCGCGCGGGTGAGCCCGACGACGCCGTGCTTGGCCGCCACATACGGTGCGACCGAACCCATTCCGACCACGCCCAGATTCGAGGCGTTGTTCAGGATAGCCCCGCCGCCGGAGGCGATCAGCGCCGGAACCTGATGCCGCAGACCGTAGAACACGGCCGTCAGGTTCAACTCGATATCGGCCCGCCAGCCCTCCTCCCCGATGTCCTGCACCGGCCCGAACGCATTGACCGCCCCCGCATTGTTGAAGGCCCCGTCCAGCCGCCCGAATTCGCTCATCGCGGCCTCGGTCAACCGCGCCACATCCGCCTCGACGGTGACATCCGCGGGCACGAACAGCGCCCGCCCGCCGCCTGCCCGGATCTCCTCGGCCACCCGGTCCCCGGCGTCCTTGCCCCGAGCGCCGAGCACGACCGCAGCGCCCTCGGCGGCCACCCGGCGAGCGACCGCGGCACCGATCCCCGAGGTGGCGCCCGTGATCAGAACAACCTTCGACTCGAATCGAGATCCCATGACTACGTTCCCCTTTGCTGAAGAGCTGATTTACTTGACACGTCATATACAACTCCGGTCGGAAGGTCCGCGCTGGCGGAAATCCGCCCTCGCGTTTGACGTGTCATGCAAAGGGGTGTGACGCCCGCCGATCGAGCGGGCGCCAGGCTCAGGCCGATGCGAGCAGATCCGGCAAGGCGTGCAGGTCGTCCACCACGTTCGCGTACAAAGCCCCCGGCAACTCCGAACTCAAGTACCCCCAAGGCCCCCGCCGAATCAGCACCGGCAGCATCCCCGCCTCCCGCGCCGGCAGCACATCATTATCGACCCGATCCCCCACATAGGCGATCTCCACCGAAGCCACCCCCGCCACCTCAGCGACCTTGGTGAAGAACTTCGGATCCGGCTTCTCCAACCCCCACTCCGCAGACGTATAAATCGCATCCACCGGCAGCCCCATCCGCTCCAGCGCCGCCTTCGCCTGCGGCGGCTGATTCCCCGCGATGATCACCGCCACCCCCCGCCGCCGCAACTCCGCCAATGCCGGCCGCACATCCGGATACAAATCCTCTTCATCGAAGTTGTTCCGCAACCCCTCCGGCTCCTCCTCCGCCCAAGCGGCCTCCTCCGCCCACACATCGATCCCCGGCCGCACCAGCTCGAACGCCTCCACCAACGGCCGCCCCGTAGCCGCCATCCCCCCGATCACCCCCAACAAGGCAAACCGAGGCACCCCCAACCGATCCGCCCACCGACTCCAAATCCGAGTCTCATCGATCAACGTCTCACCCACATCGAACACCGCCGCCTTGATCATCCGCCCAGCGTATCGGCCTGCAGTCAAGTTCTCCCTCGCTCGGCGTGGCGGAAGAGCAGCCGTATTACCATCGAACGCATGAACACGAGCACGTCGATGGGTGCTACATCGGGCACGATGCAGCGCAGTGCTGTGACGCTGGCCGAGTATTACCACCAGCACGGCTTGGACACCGACGAGCACTACGCAGCGCTAGCCGCCGAGTACACCGCCGCGGACCGCGAACTCGAAGCCGACGGGTGACCGCCCCCGCCGCGTTTCCGCGGCGCGGCGAAGTATGGGCGTTCACAATGGACATCGCTGGGCGTGACGCTCCGCCCTCGCTGGGGCCGGACCGCGTGCTCGTCGTATCGACTTCCAAAGCCAACGTCTTCTTGCCGCACGTCGTTGTGCTCCCGATAACCAACGCTCCGGTCACTGATCTGACCGTGCTGTTGGGTCCCGATGATCCTGCAGCTGGTCACACCGTGGATATCACGCGGATGCGATCGATACCGAAGCGCTGGCTCGTCGCCCGCTTGGGTGCGCTCACACGACCCACAATGCGGCAGGTGTATGCCGCTGAAATCGAATTCCTCGGCGATGGTGAGCCATAGGACACCACGTGGCGCGTGGACCGTCGATTCAGGCCGACAAGGTCAGCCTGGCGGTGAGGGCGGCGTCGTAGCGAGCCCAGACGATGTCGGTGAGCGCTCGGTGCGGGCCGAGTACATCGGCGTGCAGGAGATCCGGGGCCGCGGCGACGAGGCGGTCGGTCAGCAGGCCCGGGGCCAGGAACCAGGGGGCGACGAGGAGTTGGTCGGCGCCGCGGGATCGTAGCCGGTCGAGTGCCTCCAGCACTGTCGGCTCTGTTGTGGCGAAGCAGATTTCGGTGTCCCAGCCGGTGAGTGCGGCCAGTTGGCGCGCCACCTCGGCGGTGCGGGCATTGGCCGCCGGAGACGAGGAACCGACGGCCGCCACGGCGATGCCCAGGCGGTCGGCCGCCGAACCGCTTGCGGGAGTGCCGCGTTCGGGCGTCGCATCGAGGGTCGTATGGGCCGCGAGGGTCGTCAGCACCCGTTCCCGCAGCACGCCGACCAGGCACGGATCGGGGCCGAGGACGTCGGCCTGGGTCAGGCGGAGGCGGGGGTTGCGGTTCGCGGCGGTGGCCAGCAGGCCGGGGAGGTCGACTCGGGCGTGGAAGGCGCTGCCCAGTAGGAGCGGGGTCACGATCGCGTGGGTGTGGCCCGCGGCGGCGGCGTCTGCGACCTGTTCGAGGGAGGGGGTGCTCAGGTCGAGGAAGGCCAGGCGGACGTCCACGTGCGGGCGGGCGGCGGCGATCTGCTCGACGACCGCGTGCATGGTGGCCGCGGAACGGGGGTCGCGGCTGCCGTGGGCTACCGCGATCAATGCCGGTGCGGCCGTGGCGGATTGGCGGGGCGGGTGGGTCGGCCCGCCCGGCAGGACGGCCGAGAGTGCGCCGGTGCCGGGCGGGTACATCTCAGACTCCGATTTCCGGGCCGACTTCGACGGCGGTGAGGGCGTCGCCGACCAGGCCCGCGGCGAGGGTGTTGCCGCCGGCCGGATCGATGAGCAGGAAGCTGCCGGTGTGGCGGTTGACGCTGTAGTCGTCGGCCACGATGGGGTCGGCCACGCGCACCGAGATGCGGCCGATGTCATTGAGGGACAGCGACTCCGGGGCGGGGTCGGCGGCCAGGTGCTGTTCGTCGAAGCGCTCGATCAGCGCGCCGACAATGGCCTGCGTGGTGCGGGTGCCGTGCTTGAGGAGCAGGCGGGCTCCGGGGCGCAGGGGCTTGTCGCCGAGCCAGCAGACGGTGGCGTCGAAGGTGTCGATGGGCTCGGGGGCGTCGGCGGCGGCGACGATGACATCGCCGCGGGAGGCGTCGACGTCGTCGGCCAGGATGAGGGTGACGCTGCGGCCGGGCTGGGCCGAGGCCAGTTCACCGTCGGCGGTGTCGATGCGCTCGATGGTGGTGCGGGTGCCCGAGGGCAGCACCACGACCTCGTCGCCCTTGGTGACGGTGCCCGCCGAGACCTGACCGGCGTAGCCGCGGTAGTCCGGGTATTCCGGTGTGCGCGGGCGGATCACGTACTGCACGGGGAAGCGCAGGCCGACCTGATGGCGGGCGCTGTCGGCATCGACCGGCACGGATTCCAGGTGCTCGATGAGCGACGGGCCGTCGTAGTACGGGGTGTTCTCCGAGCGGGAGGCGACATTGTCGCCGTGCAGCGCGGAGACCGGGATCTCGACGACATCCTCCGGCGCCCAGCCGAGTTTGGCTGTCAGCTGCGAGAATTCGTCGCGGATCTTGTCGAAGACGCCGGCCGGGTCATCGACCAGGTCGATCTTGTTCACGGCCAGCACCAGCTTCGGCACACCCAGCAGCGCCATGACGGCGGCATGGCGGCGGGTCTGCTCGATGACACCCTTGCGAGCGTCGACGAGCAGGATCACCAGCTGCGCGGTGGACGCGCCGGACACCGTATTACGGGTGTACTGCACGTGCCCCGGGGTGTCGGCCAGCACGAAAGAGCGCTTGGGCGTGGCGAAGTAGCGGTAGGCCACATCGATGGTGATGCCCTGCTCGCGCTCGGCGCGCAGGCCGTCCACGAGCAGCGACAGGTCCGGCGTGGACAGGCCCTTGTCGACCGAGGCGCGGGTGACCGCGTCGATCTGGTCGGCGAGAACGGATTTCGTGTCGTACAGCAGGCGTCCGACCAGGGTGGACTTGCCGTCGTCGACGCTGCCGGCGGTGGCCAGTCTGAGTAGGTCGGACATCAGAAGTAACCCTCTCGCTTGCGATCTTCCATGGCGGCCTCGGAGACGCGATCGTCTCCGCGGGTGGCGCCGCGTTCGGTGAGCCGGGAGGCCGCCACCTCGGCGAGGATCGCCTCATTGTCGGCCGCATCGGAAATGATTGCGCCGGTGGTGGATCCGTCGCCGACGGTGCGGTAGCGCACCGACTTGATCAGCAGCTCCTCGTCCTCGCGCGGGCCGCCCCAGGAGCCGGGCGTCATCCACATGCCGTCGCGCAGGTACACCGGGCGCTCGTGCGCGTAGTAGATATTGGCCAGCTCGACGTTCTCGCGGGCGATGTAGCGCCAGATATCCAGCTCGGTCCAGTTGGAGATGGGGAACACGCGCACATGCTCACCCGGAGCGTGCTTGCCGTTGTACAGGTTCCACAGCTCCGGCCGCTGCCGCTTGGGATCCCAGCGCCCGAAGGCGTCGCGCAGCGAGAAGATGCGCTCCTTGGCGCGCGAACGCTCCTCGTCGCGGCGGCCACCGCCGAAGACCGCGTCGAAGCGGTTCTCATTGATGGCGTCCAGCAGCGGCACGGTCTGCAGCGGATTGCGGATACCGTCCGGGCGCTCGGTGAGCCGCCCGTCGGCGAGGTAGTCCTCGACGGAGGCGACATGCAGCCGCAGCCCGTACTTCTCGACCACGTGGTCGCGGAACTGGAGAACCTCGGGCAGGTTGTGCCCGGTGTCCACGTGCAGCAGCGCGAACGGCAGCGGCGCCGGCCAGAAGGCCTTGATCGCCAGGTGCAGCAGCACGGTGGAGTCCTTGCCGCCGGAGAACAGGATCACCGGTCGCTCGAACTCGCCCGCGACCTCGCGGAAGATGTGGATCGATTCACTCTCGAGCGCGGCGAGCGTGTCGAAATCTGTCTCTAGAGAAGTCATGAGGCGTGCAACCCGCATTCGGTCTTGGCGAGGCCGGCCCAGCGGCCGCTTCGCGGATCGGATCCCGGTTCCGGCTTCCGTGTGCACGGAGCGCAACCGATGGACGGATATCCCTCCTCGACAAGGGGATTGACGAGAATGCCATTGGCCTCGATATAGGCGGCCATCTCGTCATCGGACCAGGCGGCGATCGGATTGATCTTCACCAGCCCGAAGGCCTCGTCGAAGGAAATCAGGGGCGCGTTGGCGCGGGTGGGGGCCTCCACGCGGCGGATGCCGGTGACCCAGGCGTTGTAACCGGCCAGGGACTTCTGCAGCGGCACCACCTTGCGCAGGCGGCAGCACTCCCCGGCGTCGCGGGCGAACAGATCCTTGCCGAGCAGCTGATCCTGTTCGGCCACAGTGTGTTCCGGTTGCACGTTCACGATGTTCACGCCGTACACCAGCTCCACCGCGTCACGCGTGCCGATGGTCTCGGCGAAGTGGTAGCCGGTGTCGAGGAACAGCACGTCCACGCCCGGACGCACCTGCGCGGCCAGCTGCACCAGCACGGCGTCCTGCATGTTCGACGCCACAATGTAGTTGGATCCGAAGTTCTCCTCGGTCCACCGCAGCAGTTCCTGTGCGGTGGCGTCCGGTCCGAGTTCGGCCGCGCCCTTCTCCGCGAGGGCGCGCAGTTCGGCTTCGGCGAGTTTGGTTGTGGTCATTGCTGTTTCCTCCAACTACCGCAGATCGGCCTCTTCGGCACGGACAGCCCACTGCGCGAAACGCTCACCCTCATCACGGTTCTTGACGAAGTTGCGCACCACGCGCTCGATGTAATCGCCGAGCTCATCGCTGGTCACCTTGTGCTGGCGCAGCTTGCGGCCGAAGCCGCTGTCGAGCCCGAGGCTGCCACCGAGGTGAACCTGGAAGCCCTCGACTTGATTCCCCTCGCCGTCGTCGACCAGCTGGCCCTTGAACCCGATATCGGCGATCTGGGACCGGCCGCAGGAGTTGGGGCAGCCGTTGATGTTCACCGTGATCGGCACGTCGAGGTCGGCATTGATATCCGCGAGCCGGGTCTCCAGCTCGGGCGCCAGCACCTGGGACCGCTTGCGGGTCTCGGTGAACGACAGCTTGCAGAACTCGATGCCACTGCACGCCAGCAGATTCCGCCGCCAGTGCGACGGACGCCCGTGCAGCCCAAGGGGCTTCAGCTCCTCGATGAGCCATTCGACCTTGTCGTCGGGCACGTCGAGCACGATCAGCTTCTGGTACGGGGTGAACCGCACCCGATCCGAGCCGATGCTCGCCACGATATCGGCGACCTTGGTCAGAATGGTGCCCGAGACGCGTCCGGCAATGGGGGAGAAGCCGATGGCGTTCAAGCCATTGCGCAGCTTCTGCACGCCGATGTGATCGATGGGCCGCTCCGGCTTCTCCGGCGCGGGTCCGTCGATGAGCTTCCGCTTCAGGTACTCGGTCTCGAGCACCTCGCGGAACTTCTCGATGCCCCAGTCCTTGACCAGGAACTTGATGCGCGCCTTGGTGCGCAGCCGCCGGTAGCCGTAATCGCGGTACAGCGAGACGATCGCCTCCCACACATCCGGCACCTCGTCGAGGGGCACCCACGCGCCGAGGCGCTGGGCGAGCATGGGATTGGTGGACAGGCCGCCGCCGACCCACACATCCAGTCCGGGCCCGTGCTCGGGATGCTCGACGCCGATGAAGGCGACGTCATTGATCTCGTGCACCACGTCCTGCTGACCGGAGATGGCGGTCTTGAACTTGCGCGGCAGGTTGGAGTACTTCTTGTCGCCGATGTAGCGCTTGACGATCTCCTCGATGGCCGGCGTCGGATCCAGCACCTCGCCGAACGACTCACCGGCCAGCGGGGAGCCGAGCACCACGCGCGGGCAGTCGCCGCACGCCTCGGTGGTCTGCAACCCGACCTCTTCGAGCCGCCGCCAGATCTCCGGCACGTTCTCGATCTCGATCCAGTGGTACTGGACGTTCTCGCGGTCGGACAGATCCGCGGTGTCGCGGGCGAATTCGGTGGAGATCTCGCCGAGGGTGCGCAGCTGCCGCACATTCAGCGCGCCGGCATCGCAGCGGACCCGCATCATGAAGTAGCGGGCCTCGAGAATGTCGATGTTCTCATCGCCGGTCCAGGTGCCGTCGTAGCCCTCTTCACGCTGGGTGTAGAGACCCCACCAGCGCATGCGGCCGCGCAGATCGCTCTTGTCGATCGAGTCGAAACCCTGCTTCGAGTAGATGTTCTCGATGCGGGCGCGCACATTGAGCGGGTTGTCGTCCTTCTTGGACTGCTCGTTGGCGTTCAGCGGTTCCCGGTAGCCGAGCGCCCACTGCCCCTCGGACTTGCGCCGCACCGGCTTGCCGGTGCGCTCGCGCGGCGCGACGGGCGCTTCCGAACGAGGACGGTCCGGCCGCACGCGACGCTCACCGGCGGGCCGTTGCGGCCGTTCGGGGCGGGCATTCTCGGAACTGGAAGGACCGGCGTCGGTACTCGACGTCATCGGGTTGCTCCTGAAGGTCTTGCGGGCAGGCGGGAGGGGCTGGCTCACGCCTCCGATATCAGCGAACCGGCATTAGCGGCGTCGCGACCGACGCCGTCCCGGAGAGAATGGGAGCCGTTCTACCGGAGGCTTCCCGGCAGACAGCTCGCGCTGCAGACACGCTTGAAGTCGACGTGGCGGCGTGCCACGAGGCGTACTCCAAGTCCGGTCATGAGGGTTATTGTGCCATGTCAGCGGGGTTTCTCCGACCGCCGGACAATATTTTCCGCACTTTCCCGGGAAATCGCCTGGACAGCCGACCTGATTTGTGACACGTCTCATAGATCAACGCCCGAAACAGTCTGGGGTTGACCTCGACCACCCTTCAGGTTGAAGAATTTGTGTCATGACAACAGCAGACATCGACACCGCCGCCGAGATCGAAGCCATTCACGCCGTGGTGGCGGCCGTCGAGAAGGCGCAGCGCGCCGAGGACGCCGACGCCTTCCTCGCCCTGTTCCACCCGGAGGCGATCTGGACCACCGGCGGCGGCAAATTCCTCAATGGCCGCGACGAGATCTCGGAGTTCACCCGCAAGGTCATCGTCGGCGCGACCAAGGACGGCTACGCCACCTACACGCCGTTCTTCGTGCGGTTCATCCGGCCCGATGTGGCCGCGGTCAAGGTCCACCAGCAGTACTTCAACCACGATGATGAACTGCAGGCCGAAGGCTCCCCGCTCTACGGCATGACCAAGGAGGACGGCCGCTGGCTGCTCACCTTCTGCCAGAATACCCCGGTCGTCGACCACTGACGAAAGCGACCGGTCGCCCGGTGCGATCGGTCATTCCATGTCCTCGAGCACCGTGGTGGTGACTTCGAACTCGACGGTCCCGTCGGCCGCGGCGGTGGCAGCCACCACCTCGGCCAGCTCGGGGGAGTACATCCAATCCGGCCGGAGGACCAGACCCAAGGGCAGATACTCCGAGGCGACCTCGATGCGCAGTCCGGAGTCGTACGCCCAGCACGCCAGCCCGAGCAGCGGCAGCGAGATCACGCCCTCCGGATCGTCGCACCACGGCACCCGGTCGAAGAAGGCGCGATGGCGGCGCAGCGCATTGGCGAGCTCCCAGCTGAAACCGGCCTGATCGTGCGCGGCCAGCCGGGTGAACACCTCGATCGACGGCCGCACCAGGTGATCCAGCACCTGCTGCGCGCCCACCCGGCTGGTGGTGTCGAGCGCCCAGGCCTGATCGGCCACGGTGTCGGGCCCATACCGCCACGCGTCCTGCAGGATTCGCGCCCATTCGTACTGGCAGTCGTCGAAGGCGCCGTCGCCGAAATCGCGCAGGCGCTGCACCGGATACTCGGTGAGTTCGCGCAGCGCCTCGGCGTCGCGGGCGATGAGCGCCCACCAGAACGCCGTCCGCCAGCCGGTCACCTTGTCATTGCGATCGAATCCGGCCTCGATGCCGGACGCCCGGAAGCGTTCGGTAATGGTCTGCTCGGTCATCTGCGCGAAGAACCAGGTCTGGCCCTGCTGCGCGAACCGGTCCCAGATCAGGGTCTGCGCCAGCATCTCGCCGGGAAACGAGCGTGCGAAGTTGGGTCCGTCCGGTCGTACCGGCGGCATCGGGGAGGTGTAGATGGCGGGCGCGACCGATCCGGCGTCGACGACGGTCAGCAGGTCGGCGTTGATCTCGTGCCGGAGGACCGGCTCGAATGTCGGTTTCTCGTCATCCCACATGAGAGCCCCTCTCCCGGCCCGCGTTCATCGGGGCCTCCTCCGAAATGCCTTGGAATGTAATAGGACCCGCCGACATGTGCATGCTCGGGGCGGTAGCGCGGCTCCGCGGGTGCGGGCATCCGCGAATGTGGGGCGTCCGTCGATGCGCGGGAGGCCGGTGCGGCTTCGTGGCCGAGCCGGTCGGGCGTCGCGCGATCCCGCACCGGAGCGGGCGCCCGGTGCGGGTGCGGTGTGACGCGGGCTACCGGTCACACTGGAGGGGTGACGACGACCGCGACCTCGACCAGCGTGACCGCTCCGGCGGGCGATGAGCCCCGGCTGGTGCTGCGCGATTTCGGGGGCGGGCCGTTCGGCATTTACGTTCATGTGCCGTTCTGTGCGACTCGGTGCGGGTATTGCGACTTCAACACCTATACCGCGGGGGAGCTGGGCACCTCTGCCTCGCCGCAGTCGTGGTTCGAGGCGCTGCGGGGTGAATTGGCCACGGCGGCAGAGCAGTTCGAGGCGCTGCCGAGTGCGGTGCCGGCTGTCGAGACGATCTTCGTGGGTGGGGGAACGCCGTCGCTGCTGGGCGGGGACGGGCTGGCTGATGTCTTGGCGGCCATTCGTGAGAACTTCACGCTGGCCCCGGGGGCGGAGGTGACGACGGAATCCAATCCGGAATCCACCTCGCCGGAGTTCTTCGAGCGGCTGCTGGAAGGCGGATTTACTCGGGTCTCGCTGGGCATGCAGTCGGCCGCACAGCACGTGTTGAAGATTCTCGACCGGACGCACACGCCGGGGCGCGCCGTGGCGGCGGCCCGGGAGGCGCGTGCCGCGGGTTTCGAGCATGTCAATCTGGACCTTATTTATGGCACGCCGGGGGAGACCGATGGCGATCTCGACGCCAGTTTGGATGCGGTGCTGAGTGCGGGGGTGGACCATGTGTCGGCGTACTCGCTGATCGTGGAGGACGGGACCGCCCTGGCTCGCCGGGTGCGGCGGGGGGAACTGCCTGCTCCGGATGATGATGTTCTTGCCGCGCGGTATGAACGCATCGACTCTCGGCTCGAGGCGGCGGGGCTGCGCTGGTACGAGGTCTCCAACTGGGCCGCGGACGACGATGCGCGGTGCCGGCACAATCTTGGTTATTGGGATGGTGGTGACTGGCTCGGGGCGGGGCCGGGTGCGCACAGTCATGTTGGCGGGATGCGGTGGTGGAATGTGAAACACCCTGCGCGCTATGCGGATCGGGTGGCGCTGGGGGGGTTGCCGGTCGCCGGGTGGGAGGCGCTGAGCGAGGAGGAGCGGTATACCGAACGGGTCATGCTCACGGTGCGACTGCGCACGGGGGTGCCGCTCGGGGAGCTGGGTGTCTCGGGGCGCGTTGCGGCCGAGGGCGTGATTGCGGACGGGCTTGCTGAGCTTTGCGACGACCGGCTGATTTTGACCGACCGCGGGCGGCTGCTTGCGGATGGTGTGGTTCGCGCCTTGCTCACCTAACCGGCATGGGCTGACAGCAGGGAAGGGCAATCCACCCAGAAACGCTCGTGGCTGTGTTTAATTTGCCTCCGCTTCGCTCCGGCGGGGTTCGGGGCCTGACGGTCTCGATTTTTCCCTC
>NZ_JBHXVO010000027.1:0-95493 GCF_042672265.1 Nocardia sp. NPDC127526
CCCCGCACCCCCACAAGGGGCTCCGCCCCTTGACCCCGAAGACTGTCGGGCGGATCGCGGGAGGGCGGCTGCGCCGGAGTACGGATGGCGGGGAGGGCGGCTGCGCCGGAGTACGGGTGGCGGGGAGGCGGCTGCGCTGGGGTGCGGATCGCGGGCGGGCGGCGGCTGCGCTGGAGTGTCGGTCGCGGGTGGGCGGTTGCGCTGGGGTGTGGTTGGCGAGTGGGGGATTGCCCGGTGGTGGCTACTACGCTCGGGGGCATGACTTCTGCGGCACCGGTTTATCGGACTCGGCGGGTAGTGACGACGCGGGCGGGTGGGTTCTCTGTTGCGCCCTATGACTCGTTCAATCTTGGGGACCATGTCGGGGATGATCCGGAGGCGGTGCGGCGCAATCGGGTTCGGCTTGCGGAGAGTATTGGGGTGGATCCGGGGCGACTGGTCTGGATGGAACAGATTCACGGGCGGAATGTGGAGATCGTGGACGGGCCGCGGAGTGAGGCGGTGCCTGCCACGGATGCGCTGGTGACGACCCGGCGGGATTTGGCGCTGGTGGTGCTGACGGCGGATTGTGTGCCGATTCTGCTGTCCGATGACGAGGCCGGGGTCATTGCGGCGGTGCATGCGGGGCGGATCGGGGCGCGGATCGGGATCGTGCCGCGGGTGCTGGAGGCCATGGTGTCGGTGGGGGCGAAGGCGGAGCGGATCGGCGCGTTCCTGGGGCCGGCGGCCAGTGGTCGCCAGTACGAGGTGCCCGCCGCCATGCGCGCCGATGTGGAGGCGCATCTGCCGGGGAGTGCGACCACGACCGCGAAGGGGACGCCGGGGCTGGATCTGCGGGCGGGGATCCGGCGGCAGCTGGAGGCGGCGGGGGTGGGTGCGGTCGCGGTGGATCCGCGGTGCACCATCGAGGACAGGACGCTGTTCAGTCACCGGCGCGGCGCGCCGACGGGCAGACTCGCCGGTGTGATTTGGATGTCATCGGAGGGGACCGCAGAATGACCGAGATCCACGACGCCACAACCGGTTCCGGCCCGGCCGCAGCGGCGCGGGCCGATGCGGGCGACGAGGCGCGCATCACTGGATCGCCGGAACGCATCGCACAGCTGGCGGCGGCGCTGGCCGCGCTCGAGGCGCGCATCGACGCAGCGTGCGAGGCCGCGGGGCGCGAGCGCGCCGACGTGCGGCTACTGCCGGTGACCAAGTTCCATCCGGCCTCGGATATCGAGATCCTCTATGGACTGGGCCTGCGCGAGTTCGGCGAATCGCGCGAGCAGGAGGCTTCCGGCAAGGTGGCGCAACTGCGCCATCTGGCGCATGTGCGCTGGGAATTCATCGGGCGGCTGCAGCGTAACAAGGCGAAAAGCGTTGCACGCTGG
Organism: Nocardia sp. NPDC127526; assembly: GCF_042672265.1. Lineage (NCBI taxonomy): Bacteria > Bacillati > Actinomycetota > Actinomycetes > Mycobacteriales > Nocardiaceae > Nocardia > Nocardia sp. NPDC127526. The sequence goes on from NZ_JBHXVO010000027.1 coordinate 1,377, forward strand.
GCGAATACCGTTTACTCGGTGGACAGCGATCGGCTGGCGGCGGCCCTGGACGCGGGGGCCGCGGCGGCTCTGGAGGCGGGGCAGCGCGACACCCCCTTGCGTGTGCTGCTGCAAGTCAGTCTCGACGCCGATCCGGCTCGCGGCGGCGTCGAGGAGGCCGAACTCCTGGCCTTGGCCGGTCGCGTTGCAGAGGGTGCATCGTTGCAGCTCGCGGGCCTGATGGCCATTCCGCCGCTGGATGTCGAACCGGATGTCGCCTTCGCTCGCCTGGCCCGGCTGCACGCCGCGCTGCTGACCGAACATCCCCAGGCCACGGAGCTGTCGGCGGGTATGTCAAACGATTTGGAGGCCGCGATCCGCCATGGATCGACGTGCGTGCGTGTCGGTACCGCTTTGATGGGCGCTCGACCGATAACCTCGGCGTAGCAAAGAAACCTCATCAGTCACATTTGAAACATATGCTTGGTGACAGACGAGGACTGAGCAGGACAACACCCCAGGCCAACCGGGGCCGAAGGAAGGTCGACCAGATGAGCACGCTGCACAAGTTCAAGGCGTACTTCGGGATGGTTCCGCTCGAGGATTACGAAGACGACTACGTCGACGACCGCGGACCCCGAGGCGGCGCCGAGGAACGCGGTGGTGCGCGTCGTTCGTCCCGGTCCTACGCCGAGCGTGAATACGACCGCTACGCCGACGATCGCTACGACGACGAGCCCGCCTACTCCGAGCCGCCGCCGTACAAGGCCCCGTACAAGCCGGGGTACAGCGTGTCGCGCCGGGACGACTACGCCGACGAGTACCCGGACGACCGGTACGACGCGCCGCGCCGTCCCACCCGCATCGACACCGCCCCGTCCAGCCGCACCCGGACCATGGGCGGCAGCGCGCCGGCGATGCGCGGCGCCACCCGGGGTGCGCTCGCGGTGGACACCGACGCCGAGCGTCGCATGGAAGAGCTGCGGATGGAGGAGCGCCGGGTCGAGCCGCCCGCGCCCCGCCGTTCCCAGATCTTCGAGGACGGAGGGCCCTTGTCCAAGATCACCACGCTGCGTCCGCGCACCTATGCCGAGGCCGCCATCATCGGTGAGCGCTTCCGCGACGGCACCCCGGTGATCATGGATCTGGTGGAGATGAGCAACTCCGACGCGCGTCGTCTGGTGGACTTCGCCGCGGGCCTGGCCTTCGCGCTGCGCGGTTCGTTCGACAAGGTCGCGACCAAGGTCTTCCTGCTGTCGCCGGCCGATGTGGACGTCTCCGCCGAGGAGCGCCGCCGGATCGCCGAAAACGGCTTCTACAACCAGAAGTAAGAGCACCGCCACGACCGGCGCGAGGGCCGGGCGTGAAGGGCTGCAAACACCTGGCAGCCGTCAACGGGGGTTAGTGGCGCGTTTGTGACGCCCATCGGATGGCCCGGCCCGGATTCGGGCCGGTTGCACCGATCGAGAGCGAGCAGCGAGCCGTTCGGTTAGTCTCAGATGCCGGGATCGTCCGGACTCACAGTCGTAGCGCCCGTGTGCCTTTGACTACGGCCGATACCTTCGGAACCGTACTGTGAGCGGCGACAATCCGCGTTTCATTTTGCAAGGCAGTGTTTCTGAGGCAGAGTGAACGCTGTGGCCCTGTTCCAGGTGTTGAACCTACTGCTGTTCCTCTTCTGGCTGCTGCTGATCAGCCGAGTCATCGTTGAGTTCATTCGCAGCTTCGCGCGCGACTGGCGGCCGACCGGCTTCGTCGTGGTGATCCTGGAGATCGTCTTCACGATCACCGACCCTCCGGTGAAACTACTGAGGCGTTTGATACCGCCAGTGAATCTTGGGGGAATTCGGCTCGATCTGTCGATTATGGTCCTGCTTTTCGTTGTGTTCTTCCTGATGTCCATCACGGGCAGCCAGGGTGCCGCGTAGCTGAGATGTGACAGAATGGCCGGAAAGAAAGCTTGCCCAGATCTACCGCTAGATCTCCATACGAAGCGTGAAGGGATCGTTCCATGCCGCTGACCCCTGCCGATGTTCACAACGTCGCGTTCAGCAAACCACCGATCGGGAAGCGCGGCTACAACGAGGATGAAGTCGACGCCTTCCTCGACCTGGTCGAGCAGGAGCTCTCACGCCTCATCGAGGAGAATGCAGATCTTCGCCAGCGGGTTGCCGAGCTGGATGCGGAACTCGCTGACGCCAAGAAGAACCGGGGTCCGGTCAATGCGGTGAAGCAGCCGCCCGCCCCGGAGCCGGTGAAGGCCGCCGTGGCCCCGCCGCCGCCCCCCATGCCCGCTCCCGCGCCGGTCCCGGTCAAGGCCGAGGCCCCCAGCGCGGATGCGAATCTGCAGGCCGCCAAGGTGCTCTCGCTGGCGCAGGAGATGGCCGACCGCCTCACCTCCGATGCCAAGACCGAGGCCGAGCAGCTGCTCGCCAATGCGAGAGCGAACTCCGAGCGTCTGGTCGGCGATGCCCGCACCCGCTCCGACGCCATGATCGCCGACGCCCGTCAGAAGGCCGAGGCCATGCTGTCGGATGCGCAGACCCGCAGCGATTCCCAGCTGCGCCAGGCCAAGGAGAAGGCCGACGCCCTGCAGGCCGACGCCGAGCGCAAGCACACCGAGATCATGGCCACCATCACCCAGCAGCGCAGCGTGCTGGAGAGCCGCATCGAGCAGCTCAAGACCTTCGAGCGCGAGTACCGCGTGCGCCTGAAGTCCTACCTGGAGTCGCAGCTGGAGGAGCTGGAGAACCGCGGGTCCGCGGTCCCGGTCGACGGCGGCGAATTCGGTGAGGGCGCCTCGGGCAACGGCGCACTCCTCAAGGGCGGCAAGTAAAGTCGTATCTACGGCCATTGGTGCCGCGTTGTGAACCCCGCCGGGGCTCCGCGCGGCGCCGCCACCGTCCGGCCGGCCCACGACACCGCACGAGGGGGTGGTCCTCATGCTCGTTGTCACACTGGTCCTCGCGGCCATCGGTTTCGGACTGCTGGTCACCGCGCTGACCACCGGATCGGTGATCTGGGCGTGGGGGTGCATCGTCGTCTGTGTGATCGGCGCGGTGCTGCTGCTGGTGAGCGCGCTGTCCATGCGGGAGAACGATGAGGACTCCCAGACCCGCCCGGGCGGGCGACACGCGAAGCACTAGCCATCGGGGGCGGGAATATCCGCTGGACTCGCCCCGCTAGAATCGAGACAACCGACCCCGCCCCTGGGGGTTCGGGGGCGAAGCCCCTGAGAGCCCCGAGAGTTGGGTGAAGTTTCGGCGCTGATCCGGCTATCACCGGGGAGTCTTCGGAAGAACGGCGCGTGAGCGCTCAGTAGAACCGAACGGGTGAGCCCGTCACAGCTCGCAACGAGAGGCCCGGTCGTTCGTGATCGGGCAAGCGGGGTGGTACCGCGGTACCGGCGCACCGGCGCCGAGATCGTCCCCGTGCCCACTACTGGCACGAGGAGACCGACGCCGTGGCCGGCGAGACCCCGACCCCCAATGCCTACCCGCGCGCCGACCTGGGCGCTTCCAGCGGGCAGGTGAACTTCCCCGAGCTCGAACAGCGCGTGCTCGCCTACTGGGCCGCCGACGACACCTTCCGTGCCAGCATCGAGAACCGTTCCGATGCAGAGGAATTCGTCTTCTACGACGGCCCGCCGTTCGCCAATGGTTTGCCGCATTACGGTCATCTGCTGACCGGATATGTCAAGGATTTGATCCCACGATTTCAGACGATGCGCGGTAAGAAGGTCGAACGCCGATTCGGCTGGGACTGCCACGGTTTGCCCGCGGAAATCGAAGCGGAGAAGCAGCTCGGTATCACGGACAAATCACAGATCGATGCCATGGGTCTGGCGGAATTCAATGCCGCGTGTAAATCCTCGGTACTCCGCTACACCGGTGAGTGGCGCGACTATGTGACTCGTCAAGCGCGCTGGGTGGACTTCGGCAACGACTACAAAACCCTCGACCTCGACTTCATGGAGTCGGTCATGTGGGCGTTCAAGTCGTTGTACGACAAGGGTTTGATCTATCAGGGCTTCCGGGTGCTGCCCTACAGCTGGTACGAGCAGACCCCGCTGTCCAATCAGGAGACGCGCCTGGACGACGCGTACAAGATGCGCCAGGATCCGGCGGTCACCGTGGACATGGTGCTGTCGGTCCCGGCCGAGCATCCCCTCGCCGCCCTCGACGGCACGAACGCCGTCATCTGGACCACCACGCCGTGGACGCTGCCGTCCAACCTGGCCATCGCCGTGCACCCCGATGTCACCTACGCCCACGTGCAGGGCAAGGACGGCAAGCGCTACCTGCTTGCCGCCGAACGGGTCTCGCACTACGCCCGCGAGCTGGGCGAGGAGGCCGACGGCTTCCAGGTGCTGCACGAGTACGCCGGCGCCGCCCTGGCGGGGCTGAGCTACCGGCCGCCGTTCGACTTCTTCCTCGGCCACCCGAACGCGCACCGCGTGCTCACCGCCGACTACGTGACCACCGACTCCGGCACCGGCATCGTGCATCTCGCGCCGGCCTTCGGTGAGGAGGACATGGATGTGGCCTCCGCCAACGGCATCGAGTTGGTGCAGCCGCTCGACGCGGGCGGCAAGTTCACCTCCATGGTGCCGCCGTACGAGGGCCTCATGGTCTTCGACGCCAACCCGGTCATCATCAAGGATCTCAAGGCCGCCGGAAAGCTGTTGCGGCACGAGACCATCGAGCACTCCTATCCGCACAGCTGGCGCTCCGGCCAGCCGCTGATCTACATGGCGGTGCCGTCCTGGTTCGTGGCGGTCACCAAGTTCCGCGACCGCATGGTGGAGCTCAATCAGCAGATCACCTGGGTGCCCGAGCACATCCGCGACGGCCAGTTCGGCAAGTGGCTGGAGGGCGCGCGGGACTGGAACATCAGCCGCAACCGGTACTGGGGATCGCCCATCCCCGTGTGGGTTTCGGACGATCCGGCCTACCCGCGGGTGGACGTGTACGGCTCGCTCGACGAGCTGGAGCGCGACTTCGGCGTGCGCCCGGCCGATCTGCACCGGCCCATGATCGACGACCTGGTGCGCCCGAATCCCGATGACCCGACCGGGAAGTCGATGATGCGGCGCACCCCCGAGGTGCTCGACTGCTGGTTCGAGTCCGGCTCCATGCCGTTCGCGCAGGTGCACTACCCGTTCGAGAACAAGGAATGGTTCGACGGCGGCCAGGGCGACGTCAACGGCAACCCGAAGCCGGGCCACAATCCGGGCGACTTCATCGTCGAGTACAACGGCCAGACCCGCGGCTGGTTCTACACCCTGCACGTGCTGGCCACCGCGCTGTTCGACCGGCCGGCCTTCAAAACCGTTGCCGCGCACGGCATCGTGCTGGGCGACGACGGCCTGAAGATGTCCAAGTCCAAGGGCAACTACCCGGATGTCAACGAGGTCTTCGACCGCGACGGCTCCGATGCCATGCGCTGGTTCCTGATGGCCTCGCCGATCCTGCGCGGCGGCAACCTCATCGTCACCGAGCGCGGCATCCGCGAGGGCGTCAGCCATGCGCTGCGGCCGCTGTGGAATGCCTGGACCTTCCTGCAGCTCTACGCCTCGAAGCCGGGCGCCTGGCGCACCGATTCCACGCATGTGCTGGATCGCTACATCCTGGCCAAGCTGGCGCAGACCCGCGATGTCATCACCGCCGCCCTGGAGGTCAACGATATCGCCGGCGCCTGCGACGAGCTGCGCTCCTTCGCCGACGCGCTCACCAATTGGTATGTGCGCCGGTCGCGTTCGCGCTTCTGGGAGGAGGACCGCGACGCCATCGACACCCTGCACACCGTGCTCGAGGTGACGACCCGGCTCGCGGCGCCGCTGCTGCCGCTGATCACCGAGGTGATCTGGCGCGGCCTCACCGGCGGCCGCTCGGTGCACCTGGCCGACTGGCCGGCCGCCGCCGAGCTGCCCCAGGATCCGGAGCTGGTCTCGGCCATGGACGAGGTGCGCACGGTCTGCTCGACGGTGCTGGGCCTGCGCAAGGCGCAGAACCTGCGGGTGCGGCTGCCGCTGTCGGAGGTGACCGTGGCCGCCGACGACGCGGAACGGCTGCAGCCCTTCGTGGATCTCATCGCCGACGAGGTCAATGTCAAGAAGGTCGACCTCACCACCGACGTGGCCAGCCACGGCCGCTTCGAACTGGTCGTCAATGCCCGCGCCGCCGGTCCCCGCCTCGGCAAGGAGGTGCAGACGGTCATCAAGGCGGTCAAGGCAGGCGAGTGGAGCGAGGCCGCCGACGGCACCGTCACCGCCGCCGGCATCGCGCTGCTGCCGGAGGAGTACACCCAGCGCCTGGTGGCCGCCGAGCCGGAGTCCACCGCGGCGCTGCCGGGCAATACCGGTCTGGTGGTGCTGGATTCGGTGGTCACCGAGGAACTGGAGGCCGAGGGCTGGGCTCGCGACCTGATCCGCGATCTCCAGGAGACCCGCAAGTCGCTCGGGCTGGACGTCTCGGACCGCATCACCGTGGTCCTGGAGGTCCCCGCCGAGCGGGCGGCGTGGGCCGAAACCCACCGCCAGCTGATCGCCGGTGAAATCCTCGCCACCAGCCTCACTTTCGGTGACGCGGGCGCGGGTGCGGCCGAGATCGTGGGCGGCGTAAAGGCATCCGTCACCAAGGCGTACAACCTTATGCGGGCGGACGGGGGTGGCTTTTCGGGCTCTACACTGTATTGGGACTCGCCCCTTCTCTGTTGTCGCCATGTCGCAGGAGTTTGCCTGTCTCGTTTGAGACTTTGCGGTGCACGTCACATTCCCCTTGACACCCCAGGTAGAACGCGCTGTTTCGGGGTTGCTTCGCAGTCGCTGCTGTTTGCTGGGTACGCCGGCGGGTAACCGAAGGGTCTGTGTGAGCCGTGCGCCCCACGGTGAGCACCGCTATCCGCTAGTAGGGGCAGAGGAGCGTCGTGACGACCCGCGACCCGAAATCCGTACAACAGAGGCGCTCGGTGGCCGCCGCCGCCATGGGCAATGCGACCGAATGGTTCGACTACGGCGTGTACGCCGCCACGGCCACCTACATCACGGCCGCGTTCTTCCCGGGCGAGCTGGGGACCCTGGGCACCATGCTCGGGTTCGCTGTGTCATTCGTGCTGCGGCCGCTCGGCGGCATGGTGTGGGGACCGCTCGGCGACCGCATCGGGCGCAAGGCGGTGCTCGCCATCACGATCCTGCTCATGGCCGCCGCCACCGGCGCCATCGGTCTGCTGCCCAGCCACGCCACCGCGGGCGTGTTCGCGCCCATCCTGCTGATCGCGCTGCGCGTGGTGCAGGGCTTCTCCACCGGCGGCGAATACGGCGGCGCGGCCACGTATCTCGCGGAGAGCTGCAATGACAAGCGGCGCGGGTTCCTGGGCAGCTTCCTGGAATTCGGCACCCTCGGCGGGTTCGTCGGCGGTTCTGCGGTGGTGCTGGCCTGCCAGCTCGCCCTCGGCAAGGAGGCCATGTACGAGTGGGGCTGGCGGATTCCGTTCCTGCTGGCCGTGCCGCTCGGCCTGATCGGCTGGTATCTGCGCAACCGGCTGGAGGAATCGCCGGTGTTCACCGAGGTGCAGGAGCAGCAGGTGCAGCCGCGCACCGGGTTGCGGGTGCTGGTCACCGAGTACCGCCGGGAGCTGCTCACCCTGGCCGGTCTGGTGGTGGCGCTCAATATCGTGAACTACACGCTGCTGACCTATCAGCCGACGTATCTGCAGAAGACCATCGGCGTGGACGAATCCACCACGACGACCATGATGCTCATCGGCCAGGTGGTCATGATGCTGGCGCTGCCGTTCTTCGGCCGGCTCTCCGACAGCACCGGGCGGCGGCCGCTGTGGTTGGCCTCGCTGGTGGGCCTGGCCGTGCTGGCCATCCCGATGTACATGCTCATGGGGCAGGGCACCGTCTGGGCGGTGCTCGGGTTCGTGGTGCTGGGCCTGCTCTACATCCCGCAGCTGGCCACCATTACGGCAACCTTCCCGGCAATCTTTCCGACGCAGGTCCGCTACGCCGGTTTCGCTCTCGGTTACAACGTGTCCACGGCGGTGTTCGGCGGTACCGCGCCACTGGTGAACGAGGCCGTCATCGACGGCACCGGCTGGACGCTGTTCCCCGCGGTGTACATGGTCGGCGGCTGTCTGGTCGGGCTCGTGGCCTTGGCATTCCTGCGCGAGACGGTCGGTGCGTCACTGCGCGGGACCGAGGTGCCCAGCGCCGGTGAGCTGCCCGTCGTCGCCGGCGGCGCGGTGCGCGCGTGAAGTAGTTCCCGCGGACACGCCAGTCCGAGTCTTCTTGTGCCGAATATCGGAACTGCGATAGAACAGCTATCACATAGTTAACTTCTTTCACGGCAGTTCCGAGTTGTATCGCTAGTTCCGGTCGTAGACCCGAGGGGCGAGTACATGGCACGAAGACTGCTTCATCGCTGCGCATCGTTCGCGACGACCACCGCGGCAGTGACTCTCGCGGCCGCCCTGTGGGCGGGCACGGCCCATGCCGACACGGGCTCGGGCAGCGGGTCCGCCTCGGGCAGCGCCAGCGGGTCGGCGTCCGGAAGCGCCAGCGGCTCGGCGCAATTGCCCCTGGCCAGCCCGCGCGCCATGGCGGCGCTGGGCGTGGCGGCCACGCAGACCGGGAAGATGTACGAATGGGGCGGCGTCGGCCCGGACACCTGGGACTGCTCCGGGCTGGTGCAGTGGGCCTATCGCAGCGTCGGGATCGATATGCCCCGGACCACCTGGCAGCAGGCCCGGGCCGGGCTCGAGGTCCCGCTCGGTGCGCTGCAGCCCGGTGATGTGGTGATCCTCAATGGCGACGCCTCCCACGTCGGCATCTACGCGGGAGGCGGGCAGGTGCTCAATGCGCCGACCTGGGGCGTCCCGGTGGGACTGACCCCGCTGACGCAGTTCGAGATCTACGATATTCGCCGTTTCTACTGAGTTCGCTTACTCCACAACGAGTTCCACGGGGATATTGCCCCGGGTGGCCTTGGAGTACGGGCACACCTGGTGGGCGGCCTCGACCAGGGCCCGGCCCTTGTCGTTCTTCAGCTCCTCCGGCAGCTCGACGTGCAGCACGACGGAGATGGAGAAGCCGGTCTCCTCCGACTTGTGCAGGCTGACATCCGCGGTGACGGAGGTGTCGCCCAGGTCGATGCCCTGGTTCTTGGCGACCGCCTGCAGCGCGCCGGCGAAGCAGGCCGAGTAGCCGACCGCGAACAGCTGCTCCGGGTTGGTGCCGTCGCCACTGCCTCCGACCGACTTCGGCTGTGCCAGCTTCAGATCGAGGTACCCGTCCGAGCTGACCGAGCGGCCCTCGCGGCCGACCGAGGTGGCGGAAGAGGTGAAGAGAGTGGTCATTGCATTCCTCCTAGACAGACTTGTCTGTTCACGTCCGGAACTCAGGGTAGACAGACCTGTCTGCTATCGTCAATAGCGCGATTAGATCCGGAAGGAGTGCGCATGAGCGAGGCGCGCGACCGGCTGCTGGACACCGCGACGCGGCTGTTCTACGCCGAGGGCATCCACACCGTGGGCATCGACCGGATCATTGCCGAGGCCGGGATCGCCAAGGCCACCTTCTACCGGCACTTCAAGACCAAGGAAGACTTGGTCGTCGCTTATCTGACGCGCGAATACGCCCGGCAGCGCGGCAATTTGGAGGCGGTGCCGGAGCAGGGCGTGGAGGGGATCGTCGCCATCTTCGAGACGCTCAGCGAGCTGAGCCGCGGTCCCGGATTCCGCGGGTGCCCGTTCCTCAATGCGGCGGTCGAATTCCCCAAGCCGGACCATGCGGTGCGGCAGGTGGTCGACGAATACCGCGCCTGGTTCCGCGATCTCATGGCCGAACGGCTGCGCGCCGCCGGGCACGAGGACGTCGAGGACGCCGCCCGCGCGCTCCTGCTGACGCGGGACGGCGTGACGATCAGCGGCGCGGTGGGAGACAGCGAGACCGTCCGCGCGGGTGTGCGGACGGCCTTGTCGCAGTTGAGTATCCGGCGCTGAATCCTTAGACGCCGACCGCCTCTTCCATTTCCTCTTCGGCTGCCTCCTCGGCCTCCGCGGCCGCGTGCTTCGGCTCGGCCGGAGTGGATTCGGTTGCGGCCCCGCGCTTTTCGGCGAAGTGGGCGGCGACGATGAGCACCAGGCCCGCCGCCAGCCACAGGAACAGGCTCGCCAGGCGCGAGCCGAAGCCGACGCCGTCGAAGTAGAGCAGGCTGCGCGCGCCCTCGACGAAGCCCGCGCCGGTCCAGAAGCCGTGCAGCGCACCGAAGAAATCGTTCTGCAGCATCGGGCTGTAGACGCCCCCGGAGGTGGTGAAGTTGAGCATGACGAACAGCACCATCATGGCGAGGGTGGTCCAGCGCTTCAGGAAGGTGTGCAGGCCGATGCCGATGGCCAGAATGCCCGCGGAGTAGAGCCAGGACATGGCCCAGACGGCGCCGAGGTCGTGATCGACCACGTGGAAGACCGGGCCCGCCACGGCGAGGCCGATGAGGCTCACGATGAGCGAGGTGACCAAACCGAACAGGGCGCGGATCCACATGGGCAGGCCGGCGCCCGCGGCGCCGATGGCGGCCACGCTGCCGTAGGAGCCGATGCTCAGCGCCACGAGCAGGAAGAAAATGCCCTGCGCGGTCGGATCGCCGGGGCTCGGGGTGACGACGTCGGTGACGGTCAGCGCGACGCCCTGCTTGGCGGTGACCCCGTGGAACAGGGTTTCCACGGCCATGGCGGTGGTATCGGATCCGGCCGAGGCGATCAGCAGTTCGGGATGCTGTGCATCGGGGACGAAGGCGCCCACCAGATCGCGGTCGCGCAACTGAGTGACGGCGTCGTCGCGACTCGGCACGGTGATGACGTCGAGCGCATCCCCGCCCTTGTCCTTCAGCGTCTGCGCCAGCACCAGATCCTGTGGGGCCTCGCCGACCACCGCGATCGCCAGCTGATTGGGCTCGGGCTGATGGAAGGCGCCGAGATACGCCAGGCCCATGCCCAGGCACATGAGCAGCGGGGTCAGCAGATGGGTGGCGACATGCCGGATCTGATGCGAGGCCATAGATTCACTCCCAATAGTTGGTAAATGCAACCATGCAAGGGTTGTAGTCTACAACTATGGAGACGGACGCGGTATTCCCGGGCCGGGCCGAGGCCGCGCCGGCGGGGCGGGACCAGGCCATTCAAGCCATTCAGCGCGAGCTCACCGCCTTCGCCCGGCGCGCTCGCGGGCGGGCCACCGAACTGCATCCGGAGCTGTCGCTGGTGGCGTCGAGCATTCTCGACCTCGTGATCGACCGGGACGGCTGCCTGGCAGCGGATCTGGCCGGGCACTATCACCTGGACAAGTCCACGGTGAGCCGGCAGGTGGCGGCCCTCGAGCAGGAGGGCTACCTGGTCAGGGAGATCGATCCGGCCAACCGCCGCAATCATGTGCTGCGCGCCACCCCGGAGGGCCGCCGGGTCGCGCGCGCCGCGGCGCGCAGCCGGGCCGACGCCTTCGCCGATCGGCTCCAAGATTGGGATGATGCGGACATAGCTCGCTTCGCGGGCTATCTGATGCGCTACAACGCCGCCGACGAGTAGTTGATACGTGTACGAAACTAGTTGTAGTTCAATGAATTTCGGTCGGTTCGTAGTACCGCTCTGGTTAGACTGATGCCGTCTCGCCGGTCGGGGTGAGGCGGGGTTCGGGGGCGCAACCCCCGAGAGCCTCGAGAGGTGGGCAGTACCCTCCGCTGGAAGGTTGACGTCATGTCCGATCGATCGGACGTTCGTGCCGGAGCTGGTTGGAGAACACGCGGGCGGATGGCGGCCGGGCTCGGCGCGCTGGTGCTGCTCGCGGCCGCGGTGGGATGCGGCAAGGCCGCGGACGACGCCCCGACGGCCAATGCCGGTCCGGGGACGGTGTCCAAGGCCGGTGCGCTCAAGGGCTTCTCGACCCCGGAAAGCGTGCTGTTCGCGGGCGACCGGTGGTTCATCTCCAATATCGGCCCGCAGGCCGAGCCGGTGGCCGAGGACGGCGACGGCTTCCTCACCGAACTCAACTCGGCCGGCACGGTGACTGCGCGGCGCGCCATGCCGCGGCCCGGGGATCCGCCCTTGCATGCGCCGAAAGGGATGACCTACACCGACAATCGGGTGTTCGTGGCCGATATCGACCGGGTCGTGGGCTATGACATGGACACCCACGGGCAGGTGTTCGAGGCGATCGTGACGGGCGAGGAGCCCGCGCTGCTCAATGATCTGGCGCTGCTGAATCCGCACACGCTGCTGGTCAGCGATTCGCTGCGCGGAATCGTGTACCTGCTCGACACCGAGACCCGGCTGTTCGAACCGCTCGCCACCGGTATCCCCGGCGCGAACGGGGTCGCTGTGGACGCGGCCGGGGCGAACGCCTATGTGGCGGGGACGGGCGCGGACTTCCGCGGCGGCGACGTGTGGCGGCTCGATCTCGCCCAGCGCCCGGCCGTTCCGCAGCGGGTCGGCACCGTGCACGGGGTGCTCGACGGAATCGCTGTGCTGGCCAATGGGAATCTGGTCGTATCGGACTGGGTCTCGGCGGGTGAAACGCCCGGCGCCATGACCGTGTACGGGCCGGACGGCGCGCTGGTGGCGGCGGTGCAGCTGCCCGAGAACACGCACGGGCCCGCGGATTTCGCACTCGATTCGACGGCGCGGAACGCGTGGATTCCCGCCATGCCCGACAACCGGGTCGTCATCGTCCCGCTGCCCTGAGCTGCGGTCTTTCGGGTGCTGCCGGGCCGGGCGGGTGTGTCGGTCCGACGGCGGTCTCCGGGCGCTGCATAGGGTGATTACGCCGCACTGGGCGGTGGTCGGTTCGAGTGAGAGCGAGGATCGAATGGGCGTCCAGGGTTCCCTCCGGCGGACCGTCGCCGGGTGCGGCGTGCTCGTGCTGGCCGGCGCGGCGCTCGGGTGCAATGGGGCGACCGTCGAGAAGACGGTGCCCACCACCATGGGCTCGGCCGAGGCCAAGGTGCTGGCGGGATTCGTATCGCCGGAAAGCTCGCTGCCGGTGGGGGATCGGTGGTTCGTCTCGAATATGGGCGGGCCGGATCCGCAGGCGAAGGACGGCAACGGGTTCATCTCCGAGCTGAAGTCCGATGGATCGGTGGTCAACAGCAAGGTGGTGCCGCGGCCGGGCGATCCGCCGCTGAACGCGCCCAAGGGGATGGCGACCATCGATCACACCGTGTTCGTGGCCGATATCGATCGGGTGGTGGGCTTCGATCTCGATACTTTCGCGCAGGTCTTCGAGGCCACCGTGGAAGGGGATACGCCGACCCTCCTCAATGACATCGTGGTGCGCGATCCGGGCACGCTGCTGGTCACCGATACCGCGCGCGGGGAGGTGCACACGCTGGATCTGGCCAACCGGAAGTTCGAGACCCTCGCGGACGGGATGCCGGGCGCGAACGGGATCGCGATCGACGGCTCCGGTGGCATCGCCTATGTGGCCGCGCTGGGTGCGCAGCACCAGGGCGGTGATCTGTGGGCGGTCGAACTCGGGCCCGCGCCGGTGGTGATCCGCAAGGTCGGGACCGTGCACGGCATCCTCGACGGCGTGCAGATCCTGCGGGACGGGAATCTCGTGGTGTCCGACTGGGTTTCGGCCGACGACAGCGCCGGCGTCATCACCGTCTACAAGCCGGACGGGACCGAGGTGCAGCGGATTCCGGTGCCCGCCGGCCTGCGTGGTCCGGCGGACATCCAGCTCGCGCCCGGCGACAAAGCATTGTGGGTGGCCTCGATTCCCGACGATCAGGTGTTCGTTCTGGCCGTGCCCTGATCGCCGGAAAGTATCAGAGGCAGAGCTGGCGCAGCAGCGGGCCGTACTCGGGATGCGCCAGCGCGGAGGCGAATTGCGCCACCAGGTAGTCGGCCGGATTGCCGGTGTCGTACCAGCGGCCGCGAATCACCTGGCCGTACACCGGATTGTCGGCGGCGAAGATATTGATGGCATCGGTCAGGTACACCTCGCCGGTGCGGTGGGTGTACCAGTTGTCCACCTGACGGCGCAGCTCCTCGATGATGCCCGGGGTCACCACATAGCCGCCGATGGCCGCGAACGCCGAGGGGGCGTCGGCCGGCTTGGGCTTCTCCTTCAGGCCGCTGATGCGCATGAGGCCCTCGGTGACGGTCTCCTCCACCACGGGCACGCCGTAGCGCTGCGATTCCGACGGGTTCATGGGCAGCAGGGCCAGCACGGGTGCGCCGGTCTTCTCGTAGGCGTCGATGAGCTGCTGGGCGCGCGGCACGTCGGCGACGAAGACATCGTCGGGCCAGAGCACCAGCATGGGTTCGTCGCCCAGGTTGCGGGCGGCATTGAGGACGGGAGTGCCGTTGCCGTACGGGCCGTGCTGGTCGAGATAGGTGATATGGCCGAGGCGGCCCAGTTCGCTGACCTCTTGCACGGCGTCGGCGTAGGCGTCCTTCCCATCCGAGCGCAGCTGGGCGACCAGGGCCGGATTGGGGCGGAAATGGTCCTCGATCAAGGACTTTCCGCCGCTGACGACAATGGTGATATCGGTGATGCCGGAGGCGACCAGTTCGCGAACCGTGTGCTCGATGACCGGTTTGTCGCCGACCGGGAGCATCTCCTTGGGGATCGCCTTGGTCAGCGGGAGCAGACGGGAGCCGATACCGGCGGCGGGGATCACGGCCTTGCGAATCGTCATAACCCGATCATCACACACCTGGGAGGACCAACCTGTCGGTAGTCGCGCGTAGATTCGGCACTGTGAACACCCCTGCCCACCCCGCCGAGGAGCGCATATCGCCTGGTCGGAGCGCGGATTCGGGGGCCGGAGCCGGGGCTGTTCAGCGGGGTGGCGCGCTATTGGATTCACAGTGGATCGGAAGTCGCCTCCCAGCCCCGGGCGGTGAGCTCCCGAGGAGCGGCCGGGCCGGGCGGCGGTGGGTGCTGCACATCGATATGGACGCTTTCTTCGCCTCGGTCGAGCAGCTGACCAGGCCGACCCTGCGGGGGCGGCCGGTGCTGGTGGGCGGCATGGGCGGGCGCGGCGTGGTGGCGGGGGCCAGTTACGAGGCGCGGGTGTACGGGGCGCGTTCGGCCATGCCCATGCATCAGGCGCGGCGGCTGGTCGGGGTGAAGGGCGTGATCGTGCCGCCGCGCGGGGCGGTCTACGCCGAGCTCAGCGGGCAGGTGTTCGACACGCTGCGGGAGCGGATTCCGGTGCTGGAGACGCTGTCGTTCGACGAGGCGTTCGCCGAGCCCGCGGAATTGGCCGGGGCCACCGCGGATCGGGTGCTGGAATTCTGTGAGGAGCTGCGGGCGGTGGTGCGGGCGCGCACCGGGCTGGTGTCCTCGGTCGGGGCGGGCAGCGGCAAACAGCTCGCCAAGATCGCCTCCGGCATGGCGAAACCCGATGGGGTGCGGGTGATCTCGCCCGATGAGCAGCAGGAGTTCCTGGCGGCGCTGCCGGTGCGCAAGCTGTGGGGAGTCGGTCCGGTGACCGAAAGCCGGTTGCGCACACTGGGTATCGAGACCGTGGGTGCGCTGGCCGCGCTGCCGGAATCGGAAGTGGTGTCCATTCTGGGCGGGGCCATCGGCGTCAGCCTGCACCGCTTGGCTCGTGGCATCGACGACAATCCGGTGGCCGAACGCACCGAGGCCAAACAGATCAGCGCCGAAACCACCTATGAGAGCGATATCGTCACCCTTCCGCAGCTGCGCCCCGCCATCGATGCCATGGCGGCCTCCGCGCACCGGCGGCTCATCGAGGACGGCCGCGCCGCGCGCACCGTGGTGCTCAAACTCAAGAAGGCGGACATGAGCATCGTGACCCGCTCGTCCACCCTTCCTTACGCCACCGAGGATCTGGCCACCCTCACCGCGGCGGCGCAGCGCTCGGCCCTCGATCCGGCCGAACTGGGTCCGATTCGCCTGGTAGGTGTGGGTTTTGCCGGTTTGTCCGAGATTCGCCAGGAATCGCTGTTCCCCGAGCTCGATCAGACGGTCGACACCGAATCCGTTTCCGAAGAACCCACCCTGGGCCTGGCCCTCGGCCCGGAGCCGGAGGTCCCGCCCGCGACTCGCTCCTACGCCACCCAAACCTGGTATCCGGGACTGGATGTCGAACATCCGGAATTCGGCCACGGCTGGGTCCAAGGTGCAGGCCACGGCGTCGTCACCGTCCGCTTCGAAACGCGATCCACCGGCCCGGGACCGGCCCGAACCTTCGCCGCCGACGACCCGGAACTACGCAAAGCCGACCCCCTCGGCAGCCTTCGCTGAGTACTCACCACAGGGGTTTCGGCGGCTTGCGCCTGACCTTCCACCCCTTTCCACTTGGGGTTTCAGGGGCTTGCCCCTGAGAAATCTCCCTTTCTCTTAAGGCGCGGATGCGCCAATTATGAGGATTCGGCCTGAAAGTGGCGCGCCAGCCCCTACGGAGTCGGCTGACTGGCACCCTCGTTGGTAGCCTGACCCATCGTTGTCCGACGGACCTACTCGAACGCAAAGGACGAGCAGTTGAAGCTTCAGAAGACTGGACGAATCGCGGTCGCCACCCTGGCTGTGGCCACCGCACTCGGGCTGTCCGCGTGTGGCAGTGGTGACAAGACGGAGACCAAGCCGTCCAAGACCACCACCGCGAAGACCACCGCCAACGCCCAGTACCCGCCGGCTCCGACCGTCGCGGATCTCAATGCTGAACTGCAG
The DNA here is from genome assembly GCF_042672265.1 of Nocardia sp. NPDC127526. Lineage (NCBI taxonomy): Bacteria > Bacillati > Actinomycetota > Actinomycetes > Mycobacteriales > Nocardiaceae > Nocardia > Nocardia sp. NPDC127526. Next base: position 18,058 of record NZ_JBHXVO010000027.1, read on the forward strand.
AAGGCGCTGGATCCGAACGTTCCGGACTCGGAGAAGCTGGACATGATGCAGGGCGTGTCGGCCGACCCGAGCCTGCCCTCGCGCCTGGCCGAGGCGTACAAGCAGAACGGCGCCGCCATCACGGTCACCGGTGTGACCGACCTGGGCAACGGCACCATCACCGCCGACGGCACGGTCTCCATCAACGGCGGCGCGCCGAACCAGGTCGTGGTTCCGTTCGTGGCCGAGGACGGCAAGTGGAAGGTCCAGAAGGAATGGATCTGCAACACCCTGTCGCTGGCCAACCAGACCTCCCCGGCCTGCGCCTAGTTCGCTCGCTACGGGCCCGCACTCCCCGCGTGGGAGTGGCGGGCCCGTTCGCGTTTTCGCGGCGTAAACAACCCGTCAAGGCGAGAAGCTGTGCGCCGCAGGGCATATCAGGTTCCCGTTAATTCGGGTTCGCGTCTCTTACCGGCCGGGTTCGCGTCATGTGATCGTCATGCTCTTGTTTCGTGTCAGGAGGGTGACGGGTCGTGTCGAAGGTCGGTGCCACACCGGAGCAATTGCGTTCCGCCGCAGGGAAGATGCAGGCGCTGCATGATCGGGTGAACGGCATTTTCAGCAAGCTGGAGGGCTCGCTGGCGGGCAAGGGACAGCCGTGGGGCAATGACAGCTACGGCGCGAGCTTCGCCGACGGCGACCAGGGCTACCTGACCGCTCACGAGAACCTGAAGGACGGATTCGGCAAGCTCGCAACGACATTCAAGTCCTACGCCGACGGCCAGAAGGATGCGGCCACCTTATTGGCTGGGATGGACAAGCGGAACGGTCAGGGCTTCGGGCGGAACTGACCGTCTTGGCTATCGATCTCCCCGACGTCCTGGGTTGGGTCGCCGGTTCCGACTGGCCCGAGGGCGACGAAGACCAGATGTGGGCGCTGGCGAGTGACTGGCGCACGGCCGCAACCGAATTGCGCGATCTCCTGGACGAGATCGAGGACGCCAAGTCGGCCACGGTCGACGCCTACCCCTGGGGCGAGGGCGTCGAGAAGATCGTCGAAGCCCTCGACAAGCTGGTCGACGGCCCGCAATCGGTCGAGGAATTCGCCCGCATCCTGGATCTGGTCGCGGACGGCGCCGACGGTGTGGCCACCGAGATCGAATACACCAAGATCCTCATTGTCACCTCCCTGATCATGCTGGCCGCGGAGATCGCGCTGGCCTGGATCTTCCCGCCCACCGCACCCGCCGTCGAAGCCGCGGCGATCGCGGCCACCCGCATCGGCATTCGCCAACTGGCGCAGATGGGGCTCAAACGGGCGCTCATCCATGTGGTGCAGAAGCTGTCGCCCGCGGCCATAGCGAAGTTCGTCGCCAAGCACGCCATGATCAGTACGGTGCTCGGCGTCGGCCAGGACTTGGGTATTCAGGCCTATCAGATGGCCGCGGGTCACCGTAAGGACGTCGACTGGCAGCGCGTCGGCACGACCGCCTATACGGCGGCGGTGGCCGGCCTGGCGGGCGGGCCCGCCGGTGACAAGCTCGGCAAGCTCGCGAAGATCAATCCGGGTATGGCGCCCTGGGACAAGGCGCTGCGCGGTGCGGCGGTCGGCGCCGGCGCCGGCATGATCGGCGCCGTCGCCTCCTACGCCTTCGGCGGCCTTTTCAACGGCATGAACTTCACCGACCCCAGCACCTGGGATCCCCGCGTGCTCACCAGCGGCGCCGGCATGGGTGCCCTCACCGGCGGCACCAAGGGCGGCCGCACCCGCCCCCACCCCGGCTCCGCCCCCGGCATCCCCGGCTACCACGGCCCCGGCGCCGCGGGTTTCGGCGGCCCGGATGGCAGCAGCCCCGCCCGACCCACCACCGGCGGCGAAAACCAAGCCCCCGCCTCCACCACGAACAACCCTGGCGCCCAGCCGAATACGAGCGGACAGACCGCCACCGGCGGCGAGAACGGCGCAAACAGCCAGCACGCCCCGGGCAATCAGACCACCGGCCGCGACCCGAACACCGGCGGGCAACCTAACGCCGACGGGCAGTCGAATACTGGCGGCCAGTCGAATACTGGCGGTCAGTCGAATACTGGCGGCCAGTCGAATACTGGCGGCCAGTCGAATACTGGCGGTCAGTCGAATACTGGCGGCCAGTCGAATTCCTCTGGCCAGAACGGAACCGGCGGCCAGCCGCGCGCGGGCGATCCTGTCAATAGTGGCTCCAACCACGGCAATTCGGGTGAACAGCCGCGCGCCGGTGCTCCCGAAGGCGGCGATGCCGGTTCGTCCCCGACCCGAGAGGGCCAGGGCCCCAATATCTCCGCGGGTCCCAAGGAATCCGAGGCCCCAGCCACTGGAAACCAGGGCGATGAATCCGCCCGGACCGCCCCGCGCGAGTCCGCCCCGGAATCCGCCGGGCCCCCGGCAGCACAGCAGCCGGATTCCCCCGGCGACAAGAGCGCCACACCCGAACAACCCACGACCGGAACGGAATCCACCCGGGAGAACCCCCGGTCCGCTCCGGAGCAGTCGCAGCCCACATCGGAGAGCACGACCCAACCGGACAACGCACCGAAACCGGAAGTCGGGACGGAGAATTCGAGCCGTCCGGAGGCCGCACCGGAGACTGGGCGCCAGCCGACCGGCGAGCAGCCGAATACTGGTCAGACCGGTGGGGTGACCGAGCAGCCCGGCGCCGGTAAGCCGGACGGCCCTGCCGAGCAGCCTTCTGCCGCCAAGCCGGACGGCCTGGCTGAGCAGCCTTCTGTCGGTAAGCCGGATGGGCTGGCTGAGCAGCCTTCCGTCGGCAATCCTGACGGTTTGGCAGAACAGCAGCGCGCTGGTGCGGGCGGTGATTCCGGTATGGCCGAACGTAATTCGCCGACTACTCCGGCAGGAACCACGGCCCCGGCCGAGGTGCCGGCAGGGCAGCCGTCCGCCCCGGCAGGGTCGGCTGCCGGCGAATCCGGCTCGCGTCCGACAACCGGGTCGGAGAACCGTAGCCCGGTTTCCGGGGTGTCCGAACAGCGCTCGACCTCCGGCGACGGCCGCCAGCAGTCGTCCCCGCCCAAGGGTGCGGACGGCAGCACTCCTCGCCCGTCCACCCCGGAATCCCGTGCGCCCCAACCGCGCGCCGGTATGCCCGAGCACCAACCCGGTCTCGATACGACCGCCCCGGAACCCTCCGCCCCGGCCCGCTCCACCAACAGCGAGCAGACTCCGGAAGGCGAATCGACGCCCGAACCCGCGCACACACCCGACCAGGGCGGTGAGCAGACACCGGAGGGTGCGGCGCTGCCGGATCCCGACGGGGAGCAGACCCCCGGCCCCAACCCGAATCAGTGGGTGCCGGGCACGACCTCGCAGATTCCGTACACCCCGCGGTACACCCCTCCCGACGTAGTTCCGGCCGCGCCTCCTTATGAGGCACCGGCCGCCCCCGACGAGAGTGTTTGGAAGCCAAAGCCGGAGCCCGAACCCGAGCCGCAGCCCGAGCCGCAGCCGCAGCCGCAGCCGGAACCTGAGCCGCAGCCGCAGCCGCAGCCCGAGCCGGAGCCGGAACCCGAGCCGGAGCCGGAGCCGGAGCCCGAGCCGGAACCGGAGCCCGAACCGGAACCCGAGCCGGAGCCGGAACCGGAACCCGAGCCGGAGCCCGAGCCGGAACCAGAACCAGAACCGGAGCCGGAACCGGAACCCGAGCCGGAGCCGGAGCCGGAGCCCGAGCCCGAGCCGGAACCGGAGCCCGAACCAGAACCGGAGCCGGAGCCGGAGCCGGAACCAGAACCGGAGCCGGAACCCGAGCCGGAGCCCGAGCCCGAGCCGGAACCGGAGCCCGAACCCGAGCCGGAGCCGGAGCTGCCGACAGAACCTGGGCCGCCGACGGACCCGGAACCGCCTACTTGTCCTGAACCACCGCGGCCTGAGCTGCCGGTGGAGCCGGAGGTTCCGGCGTACCCTGAGCCGTCGGATCGGGCCTGAACCGGGATCCGCGCCGTGCATTCGGGTGCACCGGGGTGCGGGTGGAGTGGGTCGGGTGGGTGGGTTTACGGGGTTTGCCGTGGTTATGGGGGTGGGGCGGTGGTGGGGGGTGTGGGATCGGGACAGGGTTGCGGAAGGGGGTAGCGGGGTGTTCGTGCGGGATGGGAGGGGGAACGGGGTGCGGCGGGGGAGGTGGTTTCCGGGGAATGGGCGGTGACCGGGCGGCGGAATGCGTGGAATGCCGCTTAGGATCGGCGGTCGTGACCGACGTGATGGAGAGGGCGGGGCAAGAGTCCGCCGGGAGAGCTGGGAGCGAGCCCGCGGGGCGGGCTCGCGGGGGATGGGAACGGGCGGTCGCGTTGATCGCGGGGCTGGTCGCCGTGCTGGCGGCGGTGGCGGTGCCGCTATTGCCGGTGCGGGTGGAGGCGGCGACGCTGGAGTGGCCGCAGGGGGGTTCGGCGAAGAGCGTCGAGGCGCCGTTGGTTTCTTATGCGCCGGTGTCGTTCGATGCGACGATTCCGTGTTCGGCTGTGGCGCAGCTCGGTTCGCAGGGTGGGACGCTGGTGGCCACGGCGCCGAACGGGGCGCCGGATATGTGGCGGTACGGGTTCATCGCGTGGGTCAGCGCAGCGAGCACGGCTGAGGACGGGACGACTACGCCCGCCAAATTGCAGGCGGTATTGCGGGATAAGTCGCTGGTGAGCGTGCCCGTGGACGAGCTGGGTGCGGATTGCTCGTTCGTGGTGCACGCGGGAATGACGCAGGCCACCGCGACGCTCACCGGCACCACGGTCGCGCCGGTCACACTCGACGGTGACTATCGGCCGCAGCTGGTCGGGATCTTCAGCGATCTCCCGGCCGCCGATGGGACGAAGGTCACCGCGCAGGTCGACAGCCGGTTCTCCTCGTCGCCGACGGTGCTCAAGCGCATTGCCATCTGGACCGCGGTGCTGGGCACGCTGCTGGCGCTGTTCGCGCTGTATCGCCTGGATCGCCGGGACGGGCGGAGCCGTCGGCGGTTCCTGCCGCAGCGGTGGTGGACGTTCCAGCCGGTCGACGCGGTGGTGCTGGGCACGCTGGTGCTGTGGCATTTCATCGGCGCCACGACCGCCGATGACGGCTACCTGTTCGGTATGGGCCGCGCCTCGATCCCATCGGGCTATATGGCCAACTACTTCGCCTACTTCGGCGTTCCCGAGAACCCGGTCGGCACCTACCACTCCTTGTTCGGTTACCTGGCGTTGATTTCTCCCGCCAGCCCGTGGGTGCGCCTGCCCGCCCTGCTCGCCGGCATCATCTCCTGGCTCGTCATCAGCCGTGAGGTCATTCCCCGTCTGGGAGCGCGCATTCCGCGCAACCGGATCGCGGTGTGGACCGGTGCGCTGGGTTTCCTGGCTGTCTGGCTGCCGTACAACAATGGCCTGCGACCCGAAGCGGCCGTGGCCATTTCGGTACTGCTCACCTGGGTTTCGGTGGAGCGCGCCATCGCGACCCGCCGCTTGCTGCCGTACGCGATCGCGGCCCTGATCGGAGCGTTCGCCTGTACGGCCGGACCGTCGGGCGTCATCTGCGTCGCCCCGCTGCTGGCCGGAATCCGCCCGCTGTGGCGGATTATCGATGATCGTGCGCGTTCCCTGAGCAAGCCGGTCGCGTCGGATGCCGGACTCTGGACGGTGCTGCGCACCCGCTTCGGCTCGTACCTGGCCTTGATCGCGCCGCTGGCCGCGGCCGGAACCGTGGTGCTGAGCGTCGCTTTCGCCGATCAGACCCTGGCCGCCATGTTCGAGATGCAGCATGTGCACGAGATCGTCGGCCCGAACGTGCAGTGGTACGACGAATATCTGCGCTACCAGTACCTGTTCATGCCCACCATCGACGGCTCGGTGGCCCGCCGCTTCGGCATGTTCATGTTGTGGCTGGGCATGGCGGTCTGCGCATTCGTGTTGCTGCGCAAGGGCGGCCGGATTCCGTTCACCGCGTCGGGCCCGGTGCGCCGTCTGCTCGGCACCTGCGTCGGCGTCATCCTGCTGATGAGCACCACGCCCACCAAGTGGACGCACCACAATGGCATCTACGCCGGGCTCGCCGGATCGGTGGCCGTGGTCGCCGCGGTGGCCGTCGGTCCGCGGGTGCTGCGTTCCCCGCGCAATCGCGCACTCTTCGCGGCGATCGTCGCCTTCATGCTGGCGATCACGTTCTCCACCATGAATGGTTGGTGGTACGTGTCGAACTGGGGCATCCCGTGGAACGACAAGCCCGTCGTCCTGGCGGGTATCGGCGTCAACAAGCTGTTCCTGCTACTGGCTCTGCTCCTGCTGGTGGCGGCCGGCTGGTTCCATGTGCGCGCCCCGGAACCCGGTACCCCGCACCGCATTTCCCGCCCGATCTGGCGCCTGGTGGCCATTCCGCCGCTGACGGTGGTGGCCGCGTTCATGGTGCTGTTCGAGGTGGGCTCGCTCGCCAAGGGCGCGGTCACGCAGTACCCGGGCTTCTCCCTCGCCAAGTCGAATATCAATGCGGTACTGGGCAAGCCGTGCGGCATCGCCAATGAGGTCATGGTCGAGATGGACCCGAACGCGGGCATGCTCGCACCGCTCACCGGTGATGCCTTCGGCACCTTCGCCGCCGACGCGGTCGGCTTCACCCCCGGCGGTGTGGCAACCGATCTCAAGGCCGACGACGAGGTCGACACCAGCGCCATCACCACCGCGCTGAACAGCACCGAGAAGGACGAGTCGTCCGGAACCACCACGGCCGCACTGCCGTTCGGCCTGAACCCGGCCACCACCCCGGTGCTGGGCAGCAATGGCACCACGGAATCGGCCGCCAGTCTCACCACCGGCTGGTACCGCCTGCCCGCGGCGAGCGATCGCAGCGGCATCATCGCGGTGTCCGCTGCCGGCCGGGTCCGCTCGGTCGATCCGCACGGCGTGGTCACTCCCGGCCAGTCGGTCGAAATCGAGTACGGCATCGCCGATTCGGCGGGCGCCGTGCAGGAGCTGGGCCGGGTCACGCCCATCGATATCGGTCCGGCCCCGACCTGGCGCAATCTGCGCGTCCCGTTCACCGATATCCCGGCCGAGGCCACGGTGATCCGCCTGGTCGCCTCCGATCGGGATCAGAACTGGAAGCAGTGGGTGGCGCTGACCCCGCCGCGCGTCCCGCAGACCCGCACCCTGCAGGAGGTCGTCGGCTCCGATGCCCCGGTGCTGCTGGATTGGGCGGTGGGCCTGCAGGTTCCGTGTCAGCGGCCCTATGAGCACCACAATGGCATTGCCGAGACCCCGGAGTGGCGCATCCTGCCCGACCGCGGCGGCGCCAAGGATACGAACCGCTGGCAGAGCCACGACAGCGGCGGCCCGCTCGGCTGGAGTTCCATGCTGCTGCGCCCGCAGACCATCGCCACGTATCTGAACGATGCCTGGCGCATCGACTGGGGCGAGTTGCAGAAATTCAGTCGCATCGACCCGAATGCGGTGCCGGCGCGGCCGGCGATCACGCCGGAAACCCGTTCCGGACTGTGGACTCCGGGCCCGATCAACGTGCTCGGCTGGCGTTGATCCGCTGACGGCGATCCGCACCCGTTTCGACATTGAAGCGGGTGCGGAGGCGGTTGTGCGGTCAGCCCTGCATCATCTCGGCCATCCGCTTTTCCATTTCCTCCGGAGTGACGTCTTCGACATGGGTGGCAATGGTCCACTTGTGGCCGAAGGGATCTTCGAACGCGGCGGTGCGGTCGCCGTAGAACTGGGTGGCGGGCGCCTGGGTTTCCTGGGCGCCGGCGCCCAGGGCGGCGGCGTGCGTGGCATCCACGTCTTCGACGTAGGTGTAGAGGTTGACGGGGGTGCCGCCGACGGCCTTGGGGTCGAGGAATCCCATATCGGGCGCCGGATCGCCGAGCATGACCAGTGATCCGCCGAACTGCAGTTCGCAGTGCGCGATGGTGTTGTTGGGCCCGGGCATGCGGAAGCGTTCCGCGGCGCCGAACACGCGCTTGTAGAAGTCGATGGCGTGCGCGGCGCCGTTCACGGCGAGCGCGGGGCTGACGACCGGGTAGCCCTCGGGAATCGGATTGACAGCGGGCATCGGAATCCTCCGATCGAATTGTTATCGGACGGATCAGAGCCTAGGCCGGTACACCGACAAGAAATACGCGATTGTCGTATTGATCAAGCGAAATGCATTGTGCGCCGGAAAAATTCCACGATATGTCGCGGAGAGTTAATTCAGGGGGATTGACACCCTAGGGCCCCGCCACGCCCCGCAGCTTGCGCACCTGCGCCGCGGTCAGGGCGCTGAGCTGCTGCGGATCCGGTTCCGCGGCACCGGACATGGCGATCTGCACGATGGTCGAGCCGACCATCGCGAGGCTCACCGCGGAATACAGGGTGAGCCCGCTACTGGTGGTGTTCACCCGAAAAGCGGTGGACGCATCACCTTCCCCGGGCTGGTCCAAACCGCCCACCCGGAATTCCACCGCGGTATCGTCGGCATCCTTGCCGGAATATGTAGTGCATTCCCGCAATAGCGTTTGCATGGCGGAAAACGCCTGCGCCGCTCCGCCATTCGCATACGAGGCGGCATCGATGTCCACGCTGGCGAAGTCGGGCCCGCTGAACTGCGCGACGGCGTCCGCGGCCGCGCCCGGCACTTGCTCGGACACCGGCGCCAGCACCTTCGCGCACTGCGGCGGATCGGTCCGCGCGCCCGCGCCGCCACTGGCGCCCGGCGGCGGATCGTTCAGCGCCGCATAGCCATTGGGCAGCTGCCCGACATCCAGCAGATCGTTGCGCAGCACCACCGAATCGGTGATGGGCGCGGCCGTCGCGTGCGGCGGCCGCACTACCGGCCCGAAACTCGGCAGCGGCGCGGCGGATTCCTCGGAACCGCAGGCCGAGACGGTCACGGCCACCGCGCTCACGAGCACGGCCGCCGCGCCCGCCGTCAGGCTCCCCACTGCACCTGGGTGCGCAGCGTCTGGCGCAGCGTCACCGCGCTCTGCGGATCCCGGTAGGTCTGATTGCCGCCGACCTCCACCGCACCGGAAACCGGTAGCGGCAGACCGAGATCGACGGTGATGTCGCCGGCGCCGTGCATGAGGTAGTCCACGATCTCCAGCTGCCCCGCCTCATTGGGCAGATGCCACACCGTGGATTTCGGCGTCTGCACCACATTCAGGTGAATGGTGAGCAGATTCCCCTCGCGATGGGTGAGCGTCGCGGTGGTGACCTGCTCGAGCGGCACACTGCCGGACACCTGCTGGCGCACCGTCCACACCGCGCCTTCCCCGACGGGCGCGTCCGGGAAGGCGATGGACTGGTACACCGCTTGATAGAAGGCCTGTTCCAGCGCCGCCCGCGCGGCATCGGAGGTGGCGGGCTTGGGTTCCAGCCGCAGTGCGGTAATGGCGCCCAGCTCGTTGATGTCGAACCCGACCTGCGAGCCGTCGGCCGGCAGCAGCGCCTTGGCCAGCGCGGGATCGGGGGAGGTCACATTGCCGAGGGTCAGGTCGACCCCGTTGGCATCGGATTGTGCGGTCAGCGGAATGGTCACCGAGGGCGGCGAGAAGTCCCGCACCGCCTGCGCGTTGATCTGCTGTTCGATGTGGTGGTCGGTCCGCAGCGTCACCTGCTGCGCGGTGCCGGGCGCCACCACCGGCCGCAGCGCGGCGCGCGGTTCGTCACCGGCGTCGACGACCGTGGTGGTCACCGCCGGGATGGGCATGGTGACCTCTTTGCCGATTCCGACGGGTTCGGTGCCCTCGGCCTCGGCGGTGGTCTCCGACCGGGCGCTGCATCCGGTGCCCAGGGCCGAGAGGGCGACCGCGAACACCATGAGCAGGAGCCCGGAGCGGGCATGGCGCGCGGAGCCGGATCGGCCGGGCGAACCCGGGCAGCGTGCGGTGGCGTTGGCCGAGCTGGGGGAGGAAGACAACACCGTCACGTCAGACAGGTTACGGCCCGTTCCTGATAATCAGCTGGGATGGGAGACGGGTCGTTCCTGAGGAGCGCCACGCTGATCGGCGGCGGCGAAATTCCATAGGGAATGATGTCAACCGTGAGTACCGACCGCCCGCGCGAAACCGACGCAGACGAACCCGACTCCTCGCCCGGTGACAGCGCACCCGCGGAGAACTCCGAGAGCGAGGCGCCCGCTGTGTCCGGTAGCGGCGAGGCCGCGGCCGGCGACGGCGAGGCGGTGGCCGCCCGGCGGCCGCTGCGGCTGCGGAATCTGCTGATCGTCGCCGTGGTGATCTTCGCGCTGGATCTGCTCACCAAGTGCATCGTGGTGGCGACCATCGAGCCCGGTAGTCGGATCTATCTGATCGGTGACGTGGTGCGCCTGACGCTGGTGCGCAATGCGGGCGCGGCCTTCTCCATGGCCACCGGCATGACCTGGCTGCTCACCCTGGTGGCCACCGCGGTGGTGATCGGCGTGGTCCGCATCGGCCGCACGCTGCGGTCGCTGCCGTGGGCCATCGGCCTGGGCATGGTGCTGGGCGGTGCGCTCGGTAATCTCGTCGACCGCCTGTTCCGCGCACCGGGACCGCTGCAGGGTCACGTGGTGGATTTCGTGGCGGTCGGCTGGTGGCCGGTGTTCAATGTCGCCGATTCCGCCATTGTCTGCGGTGCGATCCTGCTGGTGGCGTTGACGGTGTTCGGGTTCGAACCCGATGGCACCCGCGCCGGGCACGGGCACGAGGAGGACGAGAACGCGGAGGAGAAGACGGTATGAGGGAAACCCGCAGTATGCCGGTGCCGGACGGATTGGACGGCATGCGTGTCGACGCGGGCCTGTCCCGGCTGCTCGGCCTGTCGCGCACCGCGGTCGCCGCGCTGGCCGAGGAGGGCTCGGTGCAGCTGGACGGCGTCGCCGCCGGCAAGTCCGACCGGCTGACCGGCGGCGCCTGGCTCGAGGTCGAATTCCCGGAGCCCAAGCGCGAACTCACCGTCGAGGCCACGCCCGTGGAAGGCATGAAGATCCTCTACGCCGATGACGACATCGTGGCCGTGGACAAGCCGGTCGGCGTGGCCGCGCACACCGGCGTCGGCTGGTCGGGGCCCACCGTGGTCGGCGGACTGGCCGCCATGGGCTACCGCATCTCCACCTCGGGCGCGCACGAACGCCAGGGCATCGTGCACCGGCTGGATGTCGGCACCTCAGGGGTGATGGTGGTGGCGCAGTCCGAGCACGCGTACACCCAGCTCAAGCGGGCGTTCAAGTACCGGACCGTGGACAAGCGCTATCACGCTCTGGTGCAAGGGCATCCGGATCCGTCCAGCGGGACCATCGATGCGCCGATAGGCCGGGCGCGCGGCAATGACTGGAAGTTCGCGGTCACCGCCGATGGCCGTCCGTCGGTCACTCATTACGACACCATCGAGGCGTTCCAGTCGGCGAGCCTGCTCGACATTCATCTGGAAACCGGTCGCACGCACCAGATTCGCGTCCACTTCTCGGCAGTGCGGCATCCCTGCTGTGGTGATCTCACCTACGGCGCGGATCCGCGGCTGGCGGAACGCCTGGGCCTGGAACGGCAGTGGCTGCATGCCCGGCAGCTGGGGTTCAATCACCCGGCCGACGGCCGCTGGGTCGAGATCACCAGCGAATACCCCGCCGATCTCGAACACGCCCTCGACGTTCTCCGTACCGTGTAACGGTGCCGCGCATTGTGGGTGAGCCGCGCGCTCGCCGTATCGGAGCCGTCGTCCTGGCGGGGGCGTTCGCGATGCTGATCGTCTCGCTGGGCGTGGCCATTCCGCCACGCCCGGCGGTCATCTCCACCGATCGTCTGGGGCCCGAGAACAGTGAGGCCATCCCGGACTACCTGAGCCGCGCGCGAGATTCCTTGCAGGGCGCCGATGCCGACCAGCACTGGGCCCTGGTCTCGTTCACCGACGGCATCAGCGCCGACCGCATCCCCGAATACAGTGCGGGCCTGCGCATCTCCCAGGCGATCTACCACGTCGCCGTCCCCGGTGTGGCCATGCCGATCATTGCCGTCACACTGCCGGCCGGTGCGGAAGTCGCGGTCGCCTCCGTGAAATCCGCTGCCGCCCAAGCCGGAGCCATGCGCGCCTACGACGACCGCACGGTCCGGGCCAACCGGCTGACCGCCACCCGCCTGAGCGCGAACTGCGCCTGCCTGGTCGGGCTGGTCCTGCACGGCACCCTCGACCAACTCCGAAACCTGGCCGCTCTCCCCGGGGTTCGCGCCGTCGAAGCCCTCCCGGCCGACGCGCCCGCAGGGGTTTTCGCGGTCTCACCCCTGCTGCCCGAGTACCAGGATTTCGCGAAACCGGGCTCCGACGACGCTCCCGTTCCCGAGAACTGACCCCGGTCAGGCGTTGGGGTACGGGGTGGTATTGCGCGGGTGGCGCAGGGCTTTCGACCACCAGGAGAGCTCGTCGAGCATGGCTCGTGCGGCCTCGTTGACGGACGGTGCGAGGTTCAGGGTGTTCTCGGCGGTGACGGACTGCCAGTACTGCGGCAGGCTCACGGTTTCCCGGATGGTGACCGCGCGCAGCTCGGCCAGGACGGGGCGCAGATGCTCCACGGCGCGCAGGCCGCCGGAGATGGCGCCGTAGCTGACGAAACCGATTGGCTTGGCGCGCCATTCGGGGCCGGTGGAGTCGATGGCCAGCTTGAGCGATGCGGGATAGCTGTGGTTGTACTCGGGGGTGACGATCACGAAGGCGTCGGCGGATTCGAGGCGTGCCGACAGGGCGTCGAGGGCGGGGGATGCGGAGTGGTCCAGGGCAATCGGGAAGTCGGCGAGATCGATGGTGTCCAGCTTCATCTCGGGATGGTCGTCGATATGAGATCCCATCCAGGAGGTGACGGTGGGGCCGAAGCGTCCTTCGCGGACGCTGCCGCAGATCAGGGCAACCTGGAACTGGTCTGATGTCATGCCGCCCACGCTAAAACCTCAACAAACCTCGAGGTCAAATCGTGCGGCGGCGGGCTACTCCGGCACTGGTCGCCGCAGGTCGGTGACGGCGATGCGGGCGGCTTCGGCAATGGCGGCGTCGACCGCGGGCAACACCGGATCCGGGCGCGCGGCGCGCGTGAAAACCGCCACGGCGACCGGGATTTCCCCCGGAAACTCGATGACGGCGACCTCGTTGCGGATGATGCCGATGGTGCCCGTCTTGCCCGCGACGGCGATATCGCGATGCGGGAACGCCGACGCGATGCGATGTGACCAGACCTGACTGCGCAGCACCGCGCACGCGAACTCGGTCTGCGCGGGAGAAAGAATGGTGGCCGACCACAGCGCGTTCAAGAACCCGGTCATCTCGGCCGGCGTCGTCGCACTGCTGTAGGAGGGGTCGTAGGCGGACACCGACCAGGCTTCGTCATTGTCGGCCAGCGCGGCGAAAGCCTCGGCCGTCGTATGCGTATCGGTATCGCGCACCAGGCTGTCGTGCATATCGGCGGTCCCGCCCACAATGCGGGTTTCGGTCATGCCGAGTTCGGCGAGCAACTCGTCGATGGCCGCCAGTCCGACCTCACCGAGCAGCACATCGGCGGCCGCATTGTCGGACACCGTCATCATCGACATGGCCAGGTCGCGCCAGCTGATGGTGACCGGATCCCGCAGCACGGCAATGCCCGTCGGCCCCGGGGTGCAGTCGGAGGGAACCACCGTGATCCGGGCCCCGGGATCGATCCGCCCCGCATCGACCGCCCGGCAGAAGGCGATGAACAACGGCAGCTTGTACACCGACGCGGTCACCACCCGTTCATCACCACCGACGGAGATCTCGGCGGCCGAGTCGTCACAGCGCCGGGCATGCAACCACCCGGTACATCCCGCATCGGCGAACACCGCGCGAATGCGATCCACAACGGCGCGCTCCGCCGCCCCGCCGCCGGCCCGCGCCTCGCTGCGCGACATTCCATTCATCGCAACCGCTCCCGGTAGAGCACCCGATCGATGACGTCGGCGTGCGCCGCGGCCTCCGGCCGACGAATCACCCGCAGCCGCAAGGCAATCGCCTGCGGAGCCAACCGCAGCCAAGCCACCCCCGGCGTACCGGACGGCGGCGTCGCGGTCAGCCCGAAACTGGTCCCCGCCGCCACCGCCGCGAACAACGTCCGATCATCCCGCGCCACCTCGACCGGCACATCCAGCCCCCGCTCCCGCAACAGATCGACGACAGTATCGAAGGCCGGTGGATTGGCCGCCCGCGGCGGTCCGGCGAACGCCAGCCCCGCCAGCATCGGAAACGTCGGCCGCTCAGCGCCGGCACTGCGGTGATCATCCGGAACCACCACCCAGCGCGGCAGTTTCACCACCGGCCCGGCCGCCACCCCGTCCACCAACGCCGGATGCTCCACCACCGCGAAATCACACACCCCCGCCCGCACCTCGTTCACCAGCTCGACAGTCGTGCCGATGGTCGTCGAAACCGTTGCCCCCGAATCATTCCCATCCACGATTCCCGACTCGGCGGCCGCGCTGTGCGTGTCGGCGGGCAAGCGGGTCCGGAGGGCTGTCACGCAGGCGGTGACCATTCCGTCGGGGAGGGCCGAGGTCGCGCCCCAGTGGATCGCGCCGCGGGAGTTGGCGATGCGCTGGGATTCGGCGTGCAGGCGGTCGGCGTCGTCGACGAGGAGGCGGGCGCGGGGGAGGAGTTGGATGCCGGCGGAGGTGAGGACCGCGCCTTGGCGGGTGCGGTGGATGAGGTCGACGCCGAGATGTTGCTCGAGGCGGCGCAGGCCCTGGGACAGCGGGGGCTGGGTCATGTCCAGCGCGGCTGCCGCCCGGCCGAAATGGCCCTCGTCGGCGACGGCGACGAAGAAGCGGAGGTGGCGGACTAGATCCATGCGGCAATTCAACCAGCCGAGTGCGGCGGGACCGGGTGAGCGGTGCGGCGCTGCCCGGTAAATACGCTAATCGCGTGCGCCTGACCTGCGTCGATAGTGGCTACGACTCGTGGGGGCGGGGTTGCGCTATTGGCCGGGACGCGGCGTGCGGTGGTCTGCTGCGGCGGTGACTTTCGCAGCGTTCGACCACCTTCGCCCGGCTCGCCGCCGGGGATTTCTGTTCACCGGCTCCGGGCGGGCCGGGCTCCGCGCCGGGGCGGTCCCGATTGCCGACCGGGTTTTGCCGGGCGACGGCGGAACCGCGCCGGGTCGCCGGATCGGCGCGCGTGGCCGGAAGTTCCTCGCCGCCGCGCTGGCTGTGTCCGCGCTGTCGGTGAGTGCCGCGTGCGATGCCGGATCGGATGCGGATACCGGCGCACCGGGTTCGGGCGCGCCGAGTTCGTCCGCGTCGGCCGCCGCCACCCTGACCTTCTCGAATCTGGAGGCGAAAGCCGGTGCGCGGCTGGGGGTTTACGCGGTCGATACCGGGAGCGGGCATACCGTGGCCTATCGGGACGGCGAGCGGTTCCCGATGGCGTCGACGTTCAAGGGGCTGGCGTGCGGGGCGCTGTTGCGGGAGCATCCGCTGTCGAGCGGGTATTTCGATCAGGTGATCCGGTATCCGGCATCGGAATTGGTGGAGTACTCGCCGGCCACGGAGAAGCACGTCGAGGACGGGATGACCGTCGGCGCGCTCTGCGATGCGGCGATCACGCTGTCCGACAACACGGCGGGCAACCAGCTGCTGAAACTGCTGGGCGGGCCCGCCGGATTCACCGCGTTCCTGCGCGGCATGGGCGATGACATCTCGCGGCTGGATCGGTGGGAGACCGAGCTGAATACCGCCATCCCGGGCGACGAGCGCGATACGACCACGGCGGCCGCGCTGGTCTCGGACTATCGCAAGCTGGTGCTCGGCGACCTGCTCGGGGAGGCCGAGCGCAAGCAATTGCAGGATTGGCTCATCGCGAATACGACCGGCGACAAGCGGATCCGGGCCGCCGTGCCGGACGGCTGGGCGGTGGGCGACAAGACCGGGTCGCCCGCCTACGGTTCCGCGCTCGATGTGGCGATCGCCTGGCCGCCCAACAGCGCGCCCATCGTCATCGCGGTGCTGACCACCAAACCGCAGCAGGACGCGCAGGCCGACAACGGTCTGGTCGCCGATGCCGCCCGGGTCGCGCTGGAGTCGTTCGGCTACACGCCGCGCGCCAAGTAGATCCGTTCCGGCAGAGCGCTACTCCCACCGCGCGGGAGTGGCGCTCAGCCGTGCGACCGCCCGCACGTCGCCGTCGACGGCGAACCACAGGCCGAGTCCGTCCGCGCCGCGCTCGGTGTGGATGTCGAGGTGCTCGCCGTAGCGGATGGGCTTGTTGTACTCGAGCACGAACCGGTGCGGGCCCTTGGTGAGATCGGCCGACTCCGAGGCGAATTCGTGGATCGCATGCCAGTAGGCGGTGTTGTTGACGTGCTGGAAGTGGTCCAAGTCGGTGCGCCGCAAGGGAAACCGGGTGCCGTCGGCGGCGGGCAGCGGCGCGTCGATCCACTGCCGCCAGCGCAGCCGCTGTTCGCTGGTGGTCGTGGTCATCATGTCGAAGAATTCGTCGGAGACGCGGGACGGGCTCATCGTCTCCTTGTTCATGTGGATCCAGAAGCCCTCGGTCTCCACCAGCCCGCCATTGTCGGAATCGATCCGGCAGCGCATGGTGCACCAGCGCGGTGAGATGCCCGAACACCACCGCCGCAGCCGCAATTGCGCCGGCCAGGCAATGGGTCGCAGCACGTCGATGACCGTGCGCCGCACGATCCAGTGCGGATGCGATTCCAGCGCCCCGGTATGCCGCAGATGATCGACCCCGGCCTCCTGGATGTGCCGGGCGATGCCGTCGATGCGCAGGTTCTGGTCCTCGTCCATGTCCACGGTGCCCAGCCGCTTGCGGATATCGAAGATGTGCCCGGACGACGGCACGGGTGCGAGCGGGCGCAGCATGGGATGCGCGGTGTCCGCGGGCTGGGTGAGCTGGTCCATCATCGGCCGACCTCCGAAATCTTCCATCTGCGTGGGGGAGCGGAGTGCGCTGAACGACTTCGGCGGTGGGCCGGAGTGATCACGAGCGTAGTGCAGGCGCGGGCCCGGTTCCGGGTGCGGCGATCGGCGCGCCTCGCCGATCGGGGCGCGGGAGTGGTCGCCGACGGTCCGGCCGGGGCTGTCGTACCGTGGTCTCATACTTGCGGGACTCGATCGATCGATACGGACGGGGCACGGATGGAACTGAGCGCGGAGCAGGCCGACCGGGCGGCGGGGGTGCTGCTGGGGACGGCGGCGGGGGATGCGCTGGGCGCCGGGTACGAATTCACCCATCCCAAGCCGGAGGTCGAGATCTTCATGAAGGGCGGGGGGTCGTTCAAGTGGGAGCCCGGCGAGTGGACCGATGACACGTCCATGGCGATCGCCGTGGCGCGCGGGGCCGCGGCGGCCGGAAACCTGCACGAGCCGAGCGGATTGGACGCGGTCGCGGCGGAGTTCGTGGCGTGGTGGGATTCCCAGCCGAAGGATGTGGGGTTCCAGACCAGCCAGGTCTTGCAGTGGCGCAGTGGGACCGGGCGGGAGATGCAGATTCACGCGCACGAGCTCGGCGGTCTGAAGGCGGGCAATGGATCGCTCATGCGGACCGCGCCGGTGGCGCTGCTGTACCTCGGCGATATCGAGCACTGCGCCAAGGCGGCCGCCTTGATCAGCTCGCTGACCCATTACGACCCGCAGGCCATGCAGGCGTGCACGCTCTGGTCGATCGCCATCCGGCATGCGGTGCTGCATGGGACGTTCGACGGTGTGCGGGAAGCGCTTTCGTGGGTCGACGGCGGATTCTGGGGACCGCTGCTGGATACCGCCGAGAACGGCGCGCCCGCGGACTTCCCGAAGAACGGCTGGGTGGTGCACGCGCTGCAGACGGCGTGGTGGGCGATCACGCACTCCGATTCGCTACCGGGCGCATTGGAACTGGCGGTTCGTGCCGGTGGTGACACCGACACCACGGCCGCCATTGCCGGTGGTCTGCTCGGCGCGCGATGGGGCGTTTCCGCCGTTCCGCAGGATTGGCGCGCGATTCTGCACGGCTACCCCGGGCTACGCACGGAGGACCTCGACGATCTGACGCGGAAGATCCTCGCGCACAACTGATCTCGCGGCGATCTAGTCCGGTTGATCGGGAATGCGGACCACGCCGTCGAGGTAGCGGCGGCAGCGGCCGGCCAAGCGGACGCGCTCGCCGGTCAGGGTGCACCGCATGGCGCCGCCGCGCTGGGAGAGCTGACGCGCCGACAGCGTGGTGCGCCCGAGCTCGCGGCTCCACAGCGGGGTGAGCTGTGCGTGCGAGGACCCGGTGACGGGATCCTCCGGAATGCCCTGTCCGGGAGCGAAGAGCCGGGACACGAAATCGGAGCTGTCGCCGGAGGCGGTGATGATGGCGGCCCGATTGAGCTGCGGGAAGACCGAGAAGTTCGGGCGGGCGTCGCGCACTTCGTGTTCGGCGGTGAGCATGAGGACCATATCGGTTCCGTCGAAGGCGCGCAGCGGCCGCACGCCGAGCGCCTTGGCGATGGCGCGCGGAACATCGTCGTGCACATCGATTTCCACCGAGGACACCACCGGCAGGTCGAGGACGAGATCATCGCGATCCCGGTCGACGCGCAACCACCCGCTGCGCGTATAGAAGTGGACGCGATCCGCGCCGGGATGCATATCGTCGAGGATCTGCTTGGCGGCCGCGAGCGTGGCGTGCCCGCACATGTCCACTTCGACGGTCGGGGTGAACCAGCGCAAGTGAAACGCGGGTGAGTTGTCCGGTGGCGCACCGGCGTCCACGGGTAGTGCGGAAGTGTAGAAGGCCGTCTCGGCGAGATTGTTCTCCTCGGCGAGCTGTTGCATCAACTCATCCGGCAGCCAGGACAGCAGCGGCATGACGGCGGCGGGATTGCCCGAGAACGGTGCGTCGGCGAACGCGTCGATCTGGTGCAGCAGGACCTCCATGCTGCTGAAGGTACCTGGATTTTCAATGACTGAACCGGACAAGGGCTTTCACGGCGAGCCAAAGCATGCGACCAGTTGGGATGAAACGGGCGGCGCACCCGAGGGGTGCGCCGCCCGTGGCTTTCGCCCGAATGTTGCCGGAGTTAGGGCTTTTCGCCGGGTGAGCTCGGCAGCAGGTGCGGAGCCTCGCCCTGCAACCGGGCGCTGATCCACCAGGCCGCCTCCACCAGCACGATGCCGATGCCGCCGCAGATGAACGCGGAGGTCGTCAGCGCGATATTGGACGGATCCAGTTTGAAGAACTCGCGGGTGAACGGCAGCGAGAACAGGATCAGGTATCCGGCAACGGAACCCGCGACCAGCAGGATCTTCCACCAGTTCCACGGCCGCGCCACGATGGCCAGCACCCAGACCGCGATGATCAGCAGGGTGATGAGCGCGGTGGTGCCCGCCTGCACCTTCTGCGTCTCGCTGGCCTCGGGGCCCTGGTAGGCGATGAGGTAGGCGATGAAGGTCATGACGCCGATGACGATGCCGGAGGGAATCGCCAATCGCATGACGCGGCGGACGAATCCGGTGCGGGCGCGCTCGTTATTGGGCGCGAGCGACAGGATGAAGGCCGGGATGCCGATGGTGAACCAGGCCGCGATCGTCACGTGGCGCGGCAGGAACGGATAGCCGATGGCCTTGTAGTGGAAGATCTGCGAGCCCACGCCGGCAATGCCGATGAGGAAGGCCAGCACCACCGAGTACACGGTCTTGGTGAGGAACAGGTTGGAGACCCGCTCGATATTGCCGATCACCCGGCGGCCCTCGCCGACCACGTAGGGCAGCGTCGCGAACTTGTTGTCCAGCAGCACGATCTGCGCCACCGCGCGGGTCGCCGGCGAGCCCGCGCCCATGGCGACGCCGATATCGGCGTCCTTGAGCGCCAGCACGTCATTGACGCCGTCGCCGGTCATGGCGACGGTGTGCCCGCGCGATTGCAGCGCGCCGACCATGGCCCGCTTCTGATCCGGGCGGACGCGGCCGAAGACGGTCTTGTGGTCCAGCACATCCGCGAGTTCGTTCTGGTCGGTCGGCAAGGTGCGCGCGTCGACCGGATCGTCACCGCCGGGCAGTCCGAGCGAGGCGGCCACCGCGCCGACGGAGACGGCATTGTCGCCGGAGATGACCTTGGTGTTCACGTTCTGCGAGGCGAAGTACTCGAGGGTGCCCTTGGCATCCGGGCGGATCCGCTGTTCCAGCACCACCAGTGCGGCGGGCGTCACCTGTCCGGGCGCATCGGCGGCGTCGACCGGCCGGTCGCTGCGCGCCAGCAGCAGCACGCGCAAACCCTTGGAGCCGACTTCCTGTGCGACAGCGGCGGTTTCGGAATCCGGATCCAGCAGCACATCGGGCGCGCCGAGCAGCCAGTTGCCGTGCTCGCCGAAGGAGAATCCGCTCCACTTCTTGGCCGAGGAGAACGGCGCGACCCCGGTGACTCGCCAGCCCGGCGAATCCGGCAGCGCTTCGGCAATGGCCGCGACGCTGGCATTCGGCCGCGGATCATTGGCGGCCATGGCGGCGAGCACCTGCCGCAATTCCTCGGTGCCGCCGAGGGATTCGCGATCGGGTCCGGAGCCGTTGGCCGACTGCACAGGTGCGCCGTCCGCGCCGACCGCCCGAATCTCCGACAGCCGCATACCGTTCTCGGTGAGCGTGCCCGTCTTGTCCGCGCACACCACATCCACGCGCGCCAGCCCCTCGATGGCGGGCAGCTCCTGCACCAGGCACTTGCGCCGCCCCAGCCGCACCACGCCGACCGCGAAGGCAATGGAGGTCATCAGCACCAGGCCCTCGGGCACCATCGGCACCAGCGCGGCCACCATGCCGTTGACGGCCTCCCGCCACGGCTCCTTGCTGGAGACCAGCTGGTTGTAGATCGACAGCAGACCCGCCGGAATCAGCAGGTAGGTAATGACCTTCAGAATCGTATTGATGCCATTGCGCAGTTCGGAATTGACGAGGGTGAACTTGCTGGCCTCATCCGCGAGCTTGGCCGCGTACGCGTCCTTGCCGACCTTGGTCGCCCGGTAGGATCCACTGCCGGAGACCACATAGGACCCCGACATGACCTGCGCCCCAACGGTTTTGTCAATGGCATCGGCCTCACCGGTGAGCAGCGACTCGTCGACCTCGAGCAGCTCGGCCTCCACCACCTCGCCGTCCACGACGATCTGATCGCCCGGCCCCAGCTCGATGATGTCGTCCAGCACCACCTCCTGTGGCGCGACCTCCGCGGCCTGCCCGTCGCGGCGCACCACCGGCTTGGCCTGCCCGACGATGGCCAGCTGATCGAGCGTCTTCTTGGCGCGAACCTCCTGAATGATGCCGATCGCGCTGTTGGCGATAATCAGCAGCCCGAACATCCCGTCGATGACCGACCCGGTCGCCATGACGAGAATGAACAGCACACCCAGAATCGCATTGATACGGGTGAACACATTCGCCCGCACGATATCGCGCACCGAGCGCGAAGCCCGCTCGGGAACATCATTGGTCAGCCCGTCCCGCCGCCGCTGCTCGACCTCGGCCGAAGTCAGTCCCGTCGCGGGCAGGCTCTCGTGTGTCGCGGTGATCGACATGACCGACAGCCTAATGAGCACCGCCGGCGGAGCCGTCCTTAACCCGCGCATGGCCGGAGCGAATGCGGAGGTACCGCCTAGAGCGCCCGGCTGAAAATGCCCTGAAGTGCCACTGGACGCGGCCGACAATCCGGTGATGATCGGATGATTATTCGATGTCGCTGAATCGTTGCTTACGCTAACGTTGAGAGGTGCCAGAGCGATCCTCCGCCCCGGAGACCGGGGCCGCCGCAGTGTCCGAGAATCACCGGGGGAGTGCGGGGCGGGATGCGGGGGTGGCGTTCGGGGCGGGGGCCTATTTCCTCTGGGGGGCTTTTCCGGCGTTCTTCGGGCTGCTGACGTTCGCGAGTCCGGTCGAGGTGCTGGCTTCCCGGATTCTGTGGACGCTGGTGGTGTCGATGCTGGCGCTGCTGGTTGCGGGGCGGATGCGGGAGTTGTGGCGGGCCGGTGGACGGACCTGGCGGCTGGCGGCGGTGGCGTCGCTGGCCATCTCGCTCAATTGGGGGGTGTACGTCTACGCCATCATGTCGGAGCAGGTGGTGGAGGCGGCGCTGGGGTACTTCATCAATCCGCTGGTGACGGTGGCGTTCGGGGTCATCATCTTCCGGGAGAAGTTGCGGCGGATGCAGTGGGTGGCACTGGGTTTGGGTGCGGTGGCGGTCATCGTGCTGACGGTGGACTATGGGCGGCCGCCGTGGATCGCGCTGGTGCTGGCTTGCACGTTCGCGACGTACGGGCTGGTGAAGAAGGTGATCCGGCTGGAGGCGCTGCCGGGGCTGGCGGCGGAGGGGATCGTGGCGGCGCCGTTCGCGGTGGCCATCATGGTCGTGCTCGCGGTGACCGGGAACGCGAGTTTCGGGTCGAGCTGGTCGCATTCGGCGCTGCTCATGGTCACCGGGCCGGTCACGCTGGTGCCGCTGATCCTGTTCGCGCTGGCCGCGCCGCGAGTGCCGTTGTCCACCATGGGATTGCTGCAATATCTGACTCCGGCCCTGCAGATGGCCTGGGGTGTGCTGGTGGTGCACGAGGCGATGCCGCCGTCGCGGTGGGCCGGGTTCGCGCTCATCTGGCTGGCGCTGGCGGTCTTCACCGGTGACGCGCTGCGACGTTCGCGGCGTGCGCCGGTCGCGATACCGGACTGAGCGCGTCGGCGCAGGAGTCCTCGTCATTCCGGCGCGCTTTTGGCCGGAATCCACCGCGCTGGTGTGGATTCCGGCCAAAAGCATGCCGGAATGACGGGAGGGGCTTCCGTCTGTCGGCTTACGGCGCTTTCGCCCGCAGAGCCCTTTCGACGAAGGCGTTGGTGTACGTCTTGTCGAGGTCGATGCGGTCGCGGACCGGCTTCACATTGCGGGAGTACTCGCCCAGGATGCGCAGGACGTTCTCCGCCCCTTCGCGTTTCATGAGGCCGTCGCCGTTGAACATGACGATGGAATCACGCACCGACTTGGCGTACAGCTCCGGATCGCCGCCCGCGTACTGCGGTGGCATCTTGGCCGCGATCTCCTCGGGGGAGTGCGTGTCGATCCACTGCAGCGTCTGCACGAAGGCATTGGCCAGCTTCTGCACGATATCGGGATGCGCCTCGACGGTTTCGCAGCGCATGTACAGCGACGCAGCGGGATACAGCCCGCCGAGGGCGGCGCGGGTGCCTTCCTCATTGCGCATATCGATGAGGATCTGCGCCTCACCGGAGCTGACCATCTTGGCCACGGTCGGGTCGGTGGTCATGCCCGCGTCGATGCCATTGTGGTTCATGCCCGCGATGAAGGTCTGTCCCGCACCGACTTTCACCCGCGTGTAGTCCTCGGTGCTCAGCCCCGCCTGACCGGCCAGGCCCTGGGTGAGGAAGTCGGTGGACGAACCCAGCGAGGTGACGCCCAGATTCTTGCCCGCGAAATCCCTGGGCGACTTGATGGTCGCGGCGTCCTCGGTGGACACCAGCTCGACTTCGCCCGGCACATCGGCGAATTGCACCACGGTCTGGATGCACTGATCCTTGGCCTGCAGATCGATGGTGTGGTCGTAGAAGCCGACCACGCCCTGCACATCGCCGGTGAGCAGCGCGGTTTCGGCATTCGCGCCGGACTGCTCGCCGAGCAGCTTCACATCGATGTCATTGCGTTCGAAGTTGCCCAGCTGCTGGGTGAGCATGGCGGGCAGATAGATGACCTTCTCCAGGCCGCCGACCATGATGGTGATCTGCGGCCGCCCGTTCTCCATCGGAATGCGCCGGGAGTCACGGCAACCCGTCACCAGCAGCAGCGAGGAGACCGCGAGCAGAATGATGGCGAGAGACTTGCGATACTTCATCGCGCCTCACATCCCGTGCCCGGCGGAGGCCTGCGAGGGCCGCCACTTCAGCAGCCGGTTCTCGGCCATGCCGATGATCCACTCGGCGATCAGCGCCACCGCGGTGATGATGATCATGCCCGCGTAGATGCCGGCCGCGTCGAAAGTGCCCTGCGAATTCGAGATGAGCAGGCCCAAACCCTTGCTGGCGCCGGCGTATTCACCGACCACCGCGCCGATGAGCGCGAAACCGAAGGCGGTGTGCAGGCTGGACAGAATCCAAGTGGTGGCCGAGGGCAGCACGATGGAGGTCAGCACCTGGCGGCGGCTGGCGCCCAGGATGCGCGCATTGTTGATGACATTGCCGTCCACCTCACGCGCGCCGGTGAAGGCGTTGAAGAACACCGCGAAGAACACCAGCACCACCACGGTCGCCACCTTGGAGCTCAGCCCCAGGCCGAACCAGATGATGAACAGCGAGGCCAGCACGATACGCGGAACCGCGTTGAGCGCCTTGATGAACGGGGCCAGCACATCGGCCCAGTAGCGGCTGCGGCCCAGCAGCACGCCCAGCACCACACCGGCCACGGTGCCGATGGCGAAGCCGAGCACGGCCTCCTGCACGGTGGTGTACAGCTGCAGCCAGATGGAACCGAATTGCGTTCCCTCGGTGAACCATTCGACCAGCCGATCCCAGATCAGCGAGGGCTTGGAGTAGAAGAACGGATCGATCCACAGGCTGGCGGTGAGCTCCCAGGAGCCCAGCCACAGCGCCACCAGCAGGGCGCGCAGCCCCCAGGTGCGGGCCTTGGCGCGGCGGGCGGAGGTGCGCACCCGCGCCAGGATCTGCTCCTCGGTCTCGGCCACGAATTCCGGTGCGGGCTCGGCGATCCTGGGCATGACATCAAGCGACACGGGCCGCTCCCTTCGTGCGAGCCGCCTCGACCTGATCGCGCAGCGTTTCCCAGATTTCCTTGTAGAGGTCGCGGAATTCCTCGGTGAGCCGGACCTCCTCGACATTGCGCGGCCGGTCCAGGGTCACCCGGAAATCGCCGCACACGGTGGCCGGGCTCGCGGTCATGACGACCACGCGATCGGCCAGCGCGATGGCCTCCTCCAGATCGTGGGTCACGAAGATGACCGCCGACCCGGTGCCCGACCACACCCGTAGCAGCTCGTCTTGCATGAGCTGGCGGGTCTGTACGTCGAGCGCGCTGAACGGCTCGTCCATGAGCAGGATCTCCGGCTCGTTCACCAGGGTCTGCGCCAGCGCCACGCGCTTGCGCATGCCGCCGGAGAGCTGATGGGGGTAGTAGCCCTCGAACCCGGCCAATCCGACCTTGGCCACCCACGCCGCGGCGCGCTCGCGAGCCTGCTTCTTGGCGACGCCGGTGAAGGCCGGTCCCAGCGCCACATTGTCGAGCACGGTCTTCCACGGCAGCACGGCATCCTGCTGGAACATGTAGCCGATGCCGTCCGGGATGCCGCGCACATCGGCGCCGCGCACCAGGGTGCGTCCGGCCGAGGCGGGCTCGAGCCCGGAGACGAGCGACAGCGTGGTGGACTTGCCGCAGCCGGTGGGGCCGACGACGGCGACGAACTCGCCGGGCGCGACCGTGAAGTTCAGGTCGCGCACCGCGGTGTGCACGCCGCCGTTGGTGCCGGGAAAGCGCTTGGTGGCGCCCCTCAATTCGATCAACGGCGCGCCGTTGCGTTCGATGAGCGGATTGGTCATTTCTAGCTCCTGTGTCCTGCCGCACTTGTGGGCATGGAAGCGAATGTAGGTGGCTCGGGTCACACCGGACCGAGTTGTGTGCGCTACCCGCACAAGAGGCAATTCGGACGTTTTGCGCGTTCTGCTCAGGGGTTGCGGGGCATTGTCTAGACTGTGGCCCGTGTTCTCGCTAGGCCCCCGTTCCGTCCGGCTCCGGACCCAGATCGTGCTGTTGCAGATCGGCGTGGTGGGCCTGACACTGGGCTTGGCCTTCGGGGTATTCGCCTATGTCAGCAATCAGCGGCTCTCCGATGAATACGGGCAGCGGGCGCTGGCCATCGCGCGCACGGTGGCCTCGGATCCGGAAGTCCGGGTCGAGGTCGCGCGCTATGCGGCGATGTCGCCGCAACCGGGACCGGACTGGGAGCGGGAGCTCGCGGACGGGTCGTTGCAGCGCATCGCCGATGAGGCGCGGTTGCGGACGGGTGCGTTGTTCGTGGTCATCACCGATGACGCGGGACTGCGGCTCGCGCATCCGGACCGGGACCGCCTGGGCGAGATGGTCAGCACCGATCCCTCGCGCGTGCTGGCGGGCTCGGAGGTGGTGATCCGCGAGCACGGCACGCTCGGCGAATCGGTGCGCGCCAAAGTGCCGGTACTGGCGCCGGATACCGGCGATACCGGCCGCGTGGTCGGTGAGGTGAGCGTCGGCATCTCCACCACGGCCGTGCGCGAGCAACTGCTCGGCGATCTGCGCAAGGCGGGTCTGTTCGTCGTCGGCGCACTGCTGGCGGGCATTGCCGCCTCGGTATTGCTGGCTCGTCGCTGGCACGGCCTGACGCTCGGCCTCGAGCCGTCCGAATTGGCGGAGCTCGTGCGGGAACAGGACGCCGTGCTGCACGGTATCGGCGAGGGCGTGGTCGCCGTCGACGCCCGCTGGCGGGTCACCGTCGTCAACGACGAGGCCCGCCGGCTGCTCGGCATCGACCCGGGCAATGGCGATGCCGTCGACGGAATCGGGCTCACCCCACGGGTATTGGAGGCCTTCCGCACCGCCGACGGCCTGCCCGTGCAGGCCGCGGTCGGCGACCGCATCGTGGTCCTCACCGCCCGCACCGTGACGCGCGAGGGCCGCCCGCTCGGGGCGGTGCTCAGCGTGCGCGACCGCACCGATGTGGAATCCCTGACCCGCCAGCTGGATGCGGTCCGCTCCATGAGCACCGTGCTGCGCGCCCAGCGGCACGAGTTCGCCAACCGGCTGCACCTGCTCAGCGGCCTGCTGCACACCGGCCGCCCGGAGGAGGCGGCCCGCTATCTCGACGGCCTGCTCGGCTCCGGCCCGCTGGGTGCGGCCATGCCGGGCGTGGACGCCATCCGCGACCCCTACCTGCAGGCGTTTCTGGCGGCCAAGGCCGCGCACGCCCGCGAGAACGGGGTCCAGCTACGCCTCGGACCGAATACCTGGGTCGACGGGAATCTCGTTGCCCCGGTGGACGTCACGACCGTGCTGGGCAACCTCCTGGACAATGCCATCGACGCCGCCCGCGCCGACGAGGCCGCCGAGCAGAGGATCGTGGAAGTGGAGCTGGTCGAGGAGGGCGATACGCTGCACATCGCCGTGGCCGACAGCGGTGGCGGAGTACCGCCGGAATTGGCGGATTCGATATTCACCGAGGGCGTGTCCACCCGCCCCGACCGCGGTGTGCCGGGCGGCCGCGGCGTCGGCCTGGCATTGTCACGTCAGGTGGCGCGCGCCCTGGGCGGCGATGTCCGGCTGGCCGATCCCGGGCGCGGCCCCGAGTTCGCATTGAAAGGCGCGGAATTCATTGCCCGCCTGCCGTGTGTGTTGAAGGAAGGTGAATCGGCGTGGGCCGAGGAGATCTGAACGTCCTGGTCGTCGACGACGATTTCCGGGTGGCGAATCTGCATGCCGGAATCGTCTCGGCCCTGCCGGGATTCGCCATCGGCGCGACCGCGAACACCCTGGCCGCGGCCCGCGAGGCGATTGCCGCCGGCGCCTTCGACCTGGCCCTGGTCGACGTCTACCTCCCCGACGGCTCCGGCGTCGACCTGGTCCGCGAGATCCGCTTCGACGCCATGATGCTCACCGCCGCGACCGAATCCGAGACCGTCCGCGCGGCCGTATCCGCCGGCGCCCTCGCCTACCTGGTCAAACCCTTCGACCACGCCGCCCTCGCCGCCCGCCTGGCGGGCTACGCGCGCTACCGCCGCATCCTGTCGTCCCCCGAGGTCTCCGCCGCCGAGGTCGAGTCCGCGCTGGCGGCCCTGCGCCCCGCCGCCCCCTCCGGCGGCCCGTCCGCCCCGTCCACCGCGGCCGCCCTGTCCCCGACGAAAGATCTTGTCCTGCAAGCCGTCCGCAGCTCCACCGCGCCCATGTCCGCGGCCCAGGTGTCGGCGGCCATCGGCATCTCCCGCGCCACCGCCCAGCGCTACCTGGCCGCCCTCGTGGCCACCGGCGGCCTGCGCATGCAACTGCGCTACGGCTCCACCGGCCGCCCGGAACAGGAGTACTCCGCACCGCGCTGACCAGGGCGATGCGGCGTCGATGTGGCCTCTGGCACAAGGGACTTGGCGAAGCCGGCGATACTTGGCTAACTTCGAATGCGTGGCGGTGCTCCTGTCGGCCGACTTGTACCGGTCCAGGGTCGGGACCGCCACGAGCACAGGAGAAATCCAATCACTATTCAGTTCAACCACACCATTGTCGGATGCAAGGACAACCGGGAATCCGCCGAATTCTGGGGCGACATTCTCGGATTGGAAATGGGAGATCAATGGGGGCCGTTCATTCCGATCGCGGTAGGCAACGGCGTCACCTTCGATCTCGCTACGGTGCCCCCGGATCTGCCGGGTGACATTCAACCGCAGCATTACGCATTCCTGGTCTCGGAGGACGAATTCGATTCGGCCTACACGAAGATTCGGGAGCGCGGGCTCACCTACTGGGCCGATCCGCGCAAGCAGGGCGTCAACGAGATCAACCACAATGATGGCGGTCGCGGAATCTACTTCGAGGATCCCAGCGGTCACTACATGGAGCTGATCACCGTCCCGTACGGCGGTTGGTAGCCCCAACTCTCGGGGGCTCTCAGGGGCTGCGCCCCGAACCCCTGGAAACACCCGCGCCCGCTGCGTATTTCATGCAGCGGGCGCTGCGTTGTTCAGGCGGAGACCGCGACGCCCCGGGTCAACGAGGCCATGGTCTTCGGCCATTGGTAGAACCGGTCGATCTCGCGAATCTCGAAGCCCGCGCCCTCGACCAGCCCGCGAATATCGCGATTCAGATGACAGCCGCCGGCGAACCGCTTCTGCACGGGATTGAACCGGTGCTGCCAGACCTGCACCTTCGGGTCCGGCGCGAGCCCGTGTTCGACGAAGTGAAAAGTGCCGCCGGGCACCAGCACTCGCCGCACCTCCGCCAGGGCCGCTTCGACATCGGGAATGGTGCACAGCGTCCAGGTGGACAGCGCCGAGTCGAAGCTGTTGTCCTCGAACGGCAGCGACTGCCCGTCCAGACCGGCCCGTTCGACCGGGACCGTGGCGGTCGCGAGCCGCCCGGCGGCCATCTGCCAGCCCAGATCGGCGGGCTCGACCGCGCTCACGGTTTTCACCCCCTCCGGGTAGAACGGCACATTGCGCCCGGATCCGAAGCCGATTTCGACCACGCGGCCGTGCAGTCCGGCACAGGTCTGCTCCCGGACCGGGTCGAGATACTTCGACCCGCACGTCAGATCGACGATCCGGGGTAGCACCCGGTCTTCGTAAATTCCCACCCCACCACTCTCCCAGCGGAAACCGGTGCGCGCCACGATCTAGCGCGGCGGGGCGACTCGGGTCAGCCACGCTGTGAGGTAGCCGAGAACCTGCGGGTCGATGGTGGTGTCGATGGTGGCGTATTCGTCGGGCAGCCCGGTGTCGGCGGCCTGGAACAGGTGGTTGAGGCCGTCGAAGACGTGCACGGTGGCATCGGGGGCGGCGGCCAGCAGGGTGCGCATGGGGCCCTCGTTCTGGGCGACCGGCACCTGAATGTCTTTGCCGCCGAATACCGCGAGCACCGGAATCCGCAGCGCGGACAGCGCCGGCGCCGGATCGTAGACGACCAGGGACGCCATGTACTGGGTCACCAGGGCGTCCACCGCCTCCTTGGGCGCGCGCTGTTCGGCGGGCAGGTTCTCATTGTGGTGATGCGCGAACCGGCGGGCCTCCTCCAAATCCCCGATGCGGAAGATATTGGACAGCCCGGACAGGAAACCGATCTCGCTGGACACCTCCTGAGGCGTCGCGCCCTCCGCGGCCAGCATGAGTTCGGTCTGCTCGAGCAGCACGTCCGAGCCCGTCACCGCGGGCCCGGCCAGCAGGATCACGAAGGCGATTCCGCTGTCGGGTCGCGTGGCCGCCAGCGGCGCGAGATATCCGCCCTCGCTGTGCCCGAGCAAACCGATGTGTTTGCCGTCGATCTCCGAGCGGCTCCGCAGGAAGCTCACGCCGGCGGCGATATCGTCGGTCAGATCCTGATAGGTGGAGTGGTCGAGATTGCCCCCGGTGCCGCCCACCCCGCGATCATCGGCGCGCAGCACGGCGTACCCGGCGCGGGTGAACACGTCCGCGAGCAGCAGAAACGGCTTGTGGCCCAGCAGATTCTCATTGCGGTCCTGCGGCCCGCTGCCGGTGACCAGCACGACGGCCGGATGCGGTCCGGGCGTCTGCGGCAGGGTCAGCGTGCCCGCGACGGTGATCTCCCCGCTGCGATAGCTGACGTCCTCGGAGCGGTACGGGAAGGGCGGCTGCGGTTCCTGCGGCCGCGGCGGGGTCGGCACCCGCCCGGGTGTCAGCGTGAGCGGCGCCTGCTTCCCGAATTGGGTGAACTCGCCGGTGATGCGGTTCGAACCCGCGTCGTAGCTGCCCTGGAAGGATGGGTCCCCGTCGACCTCGGGGATCGCCCAGGCCACCAGATTCCGATCGGTCTGCACGTCGGCGAGCGGCAGCGTCATGACGTGCTGCGCCGGAATGTCGATGGTGCCCCGGCGGTCATTGGTGAAGTTGACGCCCACCGCCAGCCGGTTGTCCGGCATCTCGATGGTGCCGTGCCAATCCCCGGTGACACGCGGCGCCGGCTCCGGCCGGGACTGCGAACATCCCGGCACGAAGGCGATGACGACCAGCAGAGCCAGCAGCAGCGACCGCAGCGCGCGCATAAACCCAGGGTACGCACCGACCCCGCGGGCCGGACTCGATCCGCGCGCCCGGCCCGCAGGCGCCGGATCGCCCCGTCGTGATCACGACATCGCTGGTCCAGGTCACATGTCCATCACCCTTCGGACACTCGAAATAACCTCTGAGGCAAAGGAAATAACTGTCTGATCCGGTCATTGCCGGGCCTTGGTATCCGCTCGTACCGTGGTGAGGGTGAGCAATGTCGCTTCCTCCCCGGGACTCTCGGGCCTGCCCACCGGTGTGGGCGGGTACGCGGTCGACGGATTCGGTCCGCTGGTACGAACTTTCGCGCGCCTGGTCGGCGGGCATCCCGGAGGTGGGGGAGCGCTCACGGTGCTCCGGCACGGCGAACCGCTCGTCGAGATCCGGGTCGGCGACTGCGCGCCCGGCCGGGAATGGGGGCCGGACACCGGATCCATCGTCTTCTCGGCCACCAAGGGCATTGCCGCCACGGTGATCCACCGGCTCGCCGATCGCGGATTGATCGACTACGACGCGCCCGTCGCCGCCTACTGGCCGGAATTCGCGGCCAATGGCAAGGAGCGGATCACGGTGCGGCAGCTGCTCTCGCACCGCGCGGGCCTGTCCGGGCTGCCGCCCATCGCCCGCGGCATCGACGACGTGCTCGACCACCGCCTCATGGAGGAGCGCCTCGCGGCCGCGAAACCCGATCACCTGCTGGGCATTCCGACCTATCACGCATTGACCTTCGGCTGGCTGCTGGCCGGCCTCGCCCGCGCCGTCACCGGCCGCGGCATGGGCGAACTGTTCCGCACCGAGATCGCCGAACCCCTCGGCACGGATGGCATTCACCTGGGCGCCCCGCCGGTCGGCAGCACGACCACCGCCGCCATCCTGCTCGGCAACCGTCTCGCCCCGGTCGGCACCACCTATGTGTCGCTGGTGCTGGGCCGCGCCTACGGTTTCCCCGGCGCTCCCGGTGCGGCCGCGCGCGCCCTGTTCCTGCCCGGCCTGGACGCCTTCCTGGAGGGCGACATCCCGCCGATCCTCGCCACCGAACTCCCCGCCGGCAACGGCGTCTGCACCGCCACCGGCCTGGCCACCCTCTACAGCCCGCTGGCCAACGAAGGCATGATCGCCGGCCGCCGCTTCCTCTCCCCGTGCACCGTCAAGGCCATGCGCAGAATCGAGTCCTACCGCCTCGACCACGCCCTGTTCTACATCCCCATGCTCTGGCACATGGGCTACCACTCACTCCCGATGCCCGGCGCCCGCACCGGCTTCGGCCACATCGGCATGGGCGGTTCCTTTGGCTGGGCCGACCCCGGAACCGGCATCTCCGTCGGATTCGTACACAACCGACTGGGCATCGGTTCGATCGGATCCGATCAGCTGGCGTCAGCGTGGGTGCTGCCGCTGGTGGTGCGGGGCGCACGCGCCGCGCACCGCACCACCACACGCACCGACCGCCGCGCGGCCTGACGCGCCTCAGCGCGGAATCTGCAGAACCAGGACCAGGTGAGGTTCCACTACTCGCCCCCCGACCTCTACCTTCAGGATATGACACAGGCCGGGGCTTGCGGCAAGACCCGGGCCATGCGGCAGAATCGCTCGTCCCACCAGGCAGAGGAAAGGATTCATGTGTCCGGAAAGCTCGATGATGGACCGTTCTTCCACGGCACGATCGCGGA
Organism: Nocardia sp. NPDC127526; assembly: GCF_042672265.1. NCBI lineage: Bacteria > Bacillati > Actinomycetota > Actinomycetes > Mycobacteriales > Nocardiaceae > Nocardia > Nocardia sp. NPDC127526. The sequence continues at coordinate 50,435 of NZ_JBHXVO010000027.1, forward strand.
TCTGCGCGTGGGCGAGTTCCTCACCGCGGGCCGCCCATCCAACTACCGTCCCGAGATCGTGATGAACCACATCTATTTCACCGCGCTCGTCGATGGGGCCGGCCTCGCCGCGGAGATTGCCGCAGAACTCTCGGAGGGCGACGCGATTCCGCGGGTATACGCGGTAGAGCCGACCGGGCCGTTCGAGAATGACCCGAACGTGACCGACAAGAAGTTTCCGGGTAACCCGACCCGGTCGTACCGCAGTAGCGCCCCGCTGCGCATCGTTGGCGAGATCACCGACTGGACGCGCCTCACACCCGAACAGCTGCAGACCTGGCGAGATCGGCTGTCGACCGTTGTGCGTGGCGAAATCCTGAATTGACGATAACCCGCGACCCGGAGGCCTTACCCGCAAGCGTGACTGCCCCTGCACCCACGGCACCACTCAAGCCGGTGATGATGGCGGTGCCACCGGCCATGCCGAGACCACCTGCAGCGAGAGAACCGCCGCCGATCGCGGCCAGGCCCGCGGACGTTGCCACCGCGCCCGAATAGCCGAGAACAAGCGCTCCGTATGCTCCTCCGATTACTGGTGCGGCGAGACCCCCGGTCAGGACCCCGAGTCCGAGGCCGGCCCCGGCGAGGAGCGCGTACTTGCTCCAGTTGCTCGCCTTCGACAGCTTTTGATCGCGTCCTTGTATGCGGTTTCCACCGCATGGAGGTCTTCGGGATGCAGCCGATCCATCGATCTATGAGCTGCGATGAGAACCTCAGCGCGAACAGCCTTGTCCCACTTGCCCTCCACCCACGGCTCGAAGCCGTACAAGTCGATGAGCAGAAGCAGAGCTCGTGACCTTTCTCACCACTACCGAGAAGATCTCTGGTCCAACGGATTCGAGCGCCTCAAGATTCGGAGACTCGTCCTCCGCCAAGATCTGGTTGACCGCCTCGGCAACAGCGGGGGACCAGTCTTCCTGCTTACGCTGCATGATGGCCGCAACCGCCCTGTCGCGGAAGGCATTGCGGACTTCGCGCTTGGACGGAAGGTACTTGCCATTCGAGGCGGCGATGTCGCGCTGCATCATTCGGTATTGCCACACCGTGAGGATGAAATCCTCATCGGGAGAGAGCTCGAGCTTCTTCTGCACCTGCACCGCGTCCATGCGCTCGACACTAGCGATATTGCCCGACAGGAAATAGCGATTCCGACCCCGAGCATCACACCCGCTCGGGACATGAGGGCCAGCGGCTGGCGTTCCGTTGCCGGGCACAGGGACTCAACGAACGTGGTGGGCTGGATTCGGGAGTCGGCGAGGTCGCAGATGAAACGGCGGCGATCGTCGGCGGCCTCGCGGTCGGCGGCCGTCTCGGTCATGTTCAGTGCCTGCGTCCGTTGCCTCAGGTGGGCTATGCACGTCCGGCGACTCGAAGACCTGACACGAATGAGCGAGCCTCGACCTCGCTGACCTCCACCATGAAATCCGGGAAACTATCACCAGGGTTGAAATAGGCGCTCAGGATTTGGCTGGGCACCCACCCCTCGCTGGCAAGGAAATGCTCCGTCGCACCATTCTGTTGATAGCGAACGATGGTCGAGGGCTGTTCGAGGTCTTGTTCCGTGCGCTCGACGTCGAAGTAGTCGACGTGCGCCATCCACGGGTATACCGCCCAATACCGTGTACGCGCAGGCGCATCGTGTTCTATGTCGGCGGCTACCGACTCTGTCACAGGTATCAGCCAATACTTCGGTGTGGCCCGATACCAGCAGCCGTCCGGCACCGAGAAGTACTGTTCGTTCCCGTCGGTCGATCGCCACAGCCGCGGCCAACGCTTATTCGTCGGGGCAGTCGGCTCGACGCCGTACATATACCGATCATCCATCATCACTCCATGCTGTGTCGTAAGTAAATCGCCCTGATCTCCGCAATTGAGAGTGGAATCGCACACGTCGGCTAACAGGGTGGGGCTCAGTCGTTTCTTTGGTGCCCTGGCCGGTTCGATCAGCGCGACCAGCGGCATGTGAGCGCATTGCAGCGAGCACCACCGCAAATCCGGGCTAGCTGTTCACCTCGCTCTGTTCAGTGGCGCGGGCGAGACCGAGCTCATCAGGAAGGTAGTACAGACTGTGGCCGGTCTCGCAGAAGGCCGAGAATCTCAGATCTTGCGGTGAGTCGATCCCGTAAACATCGCGCAATGTCGCCATGGCGCGTCGCGCTGCCCCGCGAAGGTTGGGTTCAGCTCCGGCGGTAGCGGCCGGAGCTTGCCAGTTCGGGTAGCTGCCATCAGGCGGGCGCCAGCCGAGATCGATCATCCTGGTATTGAACTGGTCCGCATCCAGACCGGCGAGGTCTTGGGAAACGGCATCGGCAAACAGCCTACCGTCGCGTACATGCATGAACTGCACAACCATCGGGGATTTGTCCGTCGAAAGAATCAATCCGGTTTCGGGAGGCAGGGTGTGCAACGTCCAATCGAGTCGATCGACGAAATCCGCCCATCTCGTGCACCGAGCCGCCGCGCCGCACTCGGTCGGGCGATCGGACTGTAGCCGATAGTGGTTGTACAGCGGGCCCTCATCGCTCCAAAGACGGATCCTCAAGTGCTCCAAACGCATACCGAGCCCATAGTGCATCGCCTCCACCAGTGGCAGGGTGACCTGCATGCGGTCGTCCGCGTCAGTGAACTGATGCGCCCACCCAGATGTCCAATCAGGGTAGTGATCCCGGTACCGCCAGGACGAACCGGGGTGGCCCAAGATATCGGCGATACGCCAGAGCTCCGCAGTGTCTTGAGGAACAGGGATGGTGATTACGACCTCGTCGTAGTTCCGGATCGAGAACCGTACGTAGCGACCTGTTTTGCGGTCTCTGACCTCGATGTAGAGCTCTGTCCACGGATCGTTTTCGTAGCTTTCGGCCAGCTCCTCGAGAATCGCCTCGATCTGCTCCTCATGAAACTTGACCATTTCCTTGGCAAGCTCGGCCCAACTCTCGACCATCAAACCCTCCCAGCTCGTGCTGGGCACAGCCTATTTGGCGGGTGATCGTGTCAAACAATGAGATGTCACCCCGGCCAGCTCGGCGACTTCCTACGCGGCGCAGGCCGGGCGTGCAGCGGCCGGATTCCAGGTCCGGTGTCAAACCCACGTCCCGCGGCCGTAATTCGGCATGCCACGCGCAGGAAGGCCGCCAGTTCGGCGCGCTGTTGCTGGCCCATCGTCATCCTCCGGCTGGGTAGCACCATTGCTACCAGGACCGGGGCCGTCGGGCTCCGTAGCGTTCTTCTCAGCAGGTGATCGAACGAAATCACCACCACACGAGGAGAATTCACAATGAGTACCACCAAAGGGCCGATCTTGGTAATCGGCCCGACCGGCCAGCAGGGCCGCGCCGTCGCCCACCATCTCCTGGCCCGCGGCCGGGAGGTCAACGCCTTCGTTCGCAATCCGGAATCCGCGGCGGCACAGGCACTGCGCGCCGCCGGAGCCACCCTCGTCACCGGCGACCTCGACGACATCGATTCGGTGCACCGCGCGATGAAGGACTCCTACGGCGTTTTCCTGATGCTCACCATGATGTCCGGGGTCAATATCACCGAGGAGGGCATCGCCGCCGAGAAGCGCCGCGGCGCAGCGGCTCTCGAAGTCGCCGCCGAGGTCGGCATCGAGCACCTGGTGTACAGCTCGCTGCAGGGTGCGGGTCAGGACTCCGGCGTGCCCTACTACAGCGCCAAGGAGCTGCTCGAGGAGCGCATCGCGACTCTGGGCCTGCCCGCCACCGTGCTGCGGCCGGTGTTCTTCATGGAGAACTTCGCCGCGTTCAACCGCCCCATGGTCGCCCCCGACGGGCAGTTGCTGGTGAATCTCGCTGTCCGAGCGGATGTCCCGGTGAACCTCATCTCCACCGACGACATCGGAGCCTTCGCCGCCCTGGCCTTCGACCGGCCCGGTGACTATCGGGGCCGCACTCTCGGCATTGCCGGTGATCGGCTGCTGCCCCCGCAGATCGCCGAACTCTTCGGCGCCGCAGCCGGTTTGCCCGCTCGCAGCAATCAGGTTCCCATCGAACAGGTCCGTGCCTTCGACGAGCAAGTGGCGAAGATGTTCGAGTTCTTCAACTCCCACCCGGACGATTCCATCGACATCCCCGGCCTGCGCGCCGTCTACCCGGATCTGATGGACCTCCGCGCCTGGCTGCACACGTCCGCGGCCGCCGCGGAACTGGTTCACCAGCTCCGCGGCGGCCCGGCAGCGGTGTGAGCGATGGGCGCCCCGCGCGGCCTAGGCCGGGTGGACCCAATCCGCCAGGGCCGCATCGAGATCGGCCTGGCCGCGAGCGCCGACCCAGGCGATGTAGCCGTCGGGCCGGACCAGCATGGGCCGCTGATCCGGGTCGGCGGCGACGGCGACTCGGACCCGCTCGCCTTGACCGTTCACCGCCACCGGGGTGGGCGTCACCAGGACGAAGGTGCCGTCGCGCAGGGCCTCGTAGAGGCGGCCGGTGTCGCCGGTGAGGGCGATATCGGTGGCTCGGGTGCCGACCAGGTGGTTGGCGCCGTGCGGGTGCGGGTAGGTGAAGCCGATGCCCGAGATGGATCCGGCGATCTTGTGCGCGATCGGCGGCAGCGAGAGTGCGCCGCCGGCAAGGGTATTGCGGACCAGCTGGCCGATCTTGGATTCCAGCATGGCGCCGCGGATGATGGCGCCGCTGCTGCGCAGGACCTCCTGGCCGACCGGGTGGCGTTCGGCGTGGTAGGTGTCGAGCAGGCCGTCGGGGGCCCAGCCCTGTACGGCGGCGGCGAGTTTCCAGCCGAGGTTGGCGGCGTCCTGCAGGCCGGTGTTCATGCCCTGGCCGCCGGCGGGGGAGTGCACGTGCGCCGCATCGCCGGCCAGGAAGACTCGGCCCACCCGGTAGTGCTCGACCTGGCGTTCGTCGCTGTGGAAGCGCGAGAGCCAGCGCGGGTCGTGCATGCCGAAATCGGTTCCGAGGGCGCGTTGTACGACCTCGCGCAGCTCCTCGAGGGTGACCGGCTCGGTATCGGGCAGCTGGTTGCGGCGGTTCCAGGCGAAGATGCGGAACCAGCCGTCGCCGAAGGGGGCCACGAAGGCGAAGGCGTCGCCGACGCCATTGACCGCGAGGACATCGGTGGGCGGTTCGCTCAGCCGCACATCGGCCAGCATGATGGACTTCAGCACCGACTTGCCGGGGAACTCCAGGCCCAGGGTCTCGCGCACGCGGCTGTGGTAGCCGTCCGCGCCGACCAGGTACTGCGCCCGCACGGTGTGCGTCGAATCGTCGTGCCGCACTTGTGCGTCCACGCCGTCGCCGGTGTCGGTGAAGGTGATCAACTCGGCGGCGGTCACCAGGTTGGCGCCCAATTCCAGTGCGCGCTTGCGGAGTACGTCCTCCACATGGGTCTGCGGGGTGATGAGCAGGTAGGGGAAGCGGCTGTCGAGGAGCTTGCCCAGATCGACCTCGGCGTGGTCGAACAGCCGCAGCTTGTCGATGGTGGCGCCGCCCGCGAGCACTTCTTCGGCGATGCCGCGCGCGTCCAGCTGTTCCAGGGTGCGGGCGTGCACGCCGAAGGCGCGGGTGAGGTCGGAGCCGTGGGCGTGCTTCTCCACCAGGGTGACGGCCACCCCGGCCCGGGCGAGATCCCCCGCGAGCAGGAGTCCGGTAGGTCCGCCACCGATAACCAGGACATCGGTCTTTTCCGGAATCATAATGTGCTCCAAGCTTTTCGATCAGGTCAACTGGTGTTGGCCAACGCTTGTTGACAACTGTAAGCGCCCCGTCCTGTTTGGTCAACACATGTTGGCCTACACTCGTTGACATGACTGCGGAACGAACCAGAAGGTCCGATGCGACCCGCGCCGCGATCCTGACCGCCGCCCGCGAACGCTTCGCCCGCGACGGCTACGACCGCGCCACCATCCGGGCCATTGCCGCCGACGCCGGCATCGATCCGGCCATGGTCATGCGCTACTACGGCTCCAAGGACAAGCTCTTCGCACTGGCGGCCGAATTCGACCTGGCGCTACCGGATTTCGCCGAGGTTCCGAAGGACGGACTCGGACACGCCCTGGTCACCTTCGCCATCCAGCGCTGGGAATCCGACGAGACCCTCGCCGCGCTGCTGCGCGCGGCGGTCACCAATGAGGGTGCGGCGGAGAAGATGCGCGCCATCTTCGCGGGCCAGGTGGTGCCGATGATCCTGGCGCGCGGCATCGATCCGGCGGAGGCGGCGACGCGGGCGGGCCTGGTCGGCACCCAGCTGCTCGGAGTGGCGCTGTGCCGCTTCGTCTTACGCGTCCCGCCGGTGGTCGCCATGACCACCGGGGAACTCATCGATTGGCTGGGCCCCACGGTGCAGCGCTATCTCACCGGCGAGCCCTAGCCGTTCCGCCCGTGGGCACAGGAGATTTCGCGGTCAGTCGAGGATGGCGGCGAGATCGAGGCGGGCGAGGCGGTCCGAGTCGGCGAGCAGGTCGATGGCGGCGATCCGGTCGCCGGCGACGGTGAAGCTCATGATCGAGACCACCGCGCCGTCCGCGGCGGTGTTGACCAGACCGGAGAGGCCGTTGACCAGCACCGGGTGGGTGGTGCAGAGCAGTGCCATGCGCTGGAAGGTCTCGGCCTGCCCGGCCACCGTGGCCGCGCCGCGCAGCACCTGCAGACCACCCGGCAGGGCGGCGCCGGCGTCGGCGCGCAGCACCACTTCCGGATCGAGAATCGAGACCAGGGCATGGAAATCGCCGTCGCGCGCCGCGGCCAGGAAGGCGTCCACGACCCGGCGCTGCCGGGCCCGGTCGGTATCGGGCACCGGCACCTCGCCCTGGACGCGGCGGCGCGCCTGGCTGGCCAGCTTCTTCGCGGTCTGCGGCGTGCGATCGACGATCGGGGCGATCTGATCGAAGGGCAGGGCGAACATATCGTGCAGCACGAAGGCCAGGCGCTGCGCCGGGCTCAGCGATTCGAGCACCACCAGCAGCGCCATGCCGACCGAATCGGCCAGCAGCGCTTGCTGTTCCGGATTCGCCTCGCTGTCACGGGTGATGACCGGATCGGGCAGCTGCTGCGCCTCCAGTGATTCCTCCGGATGAGAGCGGCGCGAGCGCAGCACATCCAGGCAGACCCGGCTGACGACGGTGGTGAGCCAGCCGCCCAGATTGTCGATGGCATCCGCGTCGGTCCCGGCCAGCCGCAGCCACGCCTCCTGCACCGCGTCCTCGGCCTCGGTGAGCGAGCCGAGCATCCGGTACGCCACGGCGCTCAGATGATCGCGGTGGTCCTCGAACCGGTCGGCCAGGAACTCGAGCTCGTTCACGTGTCTCCCTCTCGGACGTCGTCTGTCGATCATGAATGGTGCCGGATGCGGTCGAGCGCGGGGGCGGGCCGCATACCCCCCCCCCCCCTCCCCCCCCCCCTACCGCGGGCCCGGGGTGTTGAAGTTGGCGGCGGGCAGCGCGGGGGCGTCGGAAAACAGTGGCGTGGCCCACTTGTCGGGCTTGTCGCCCACCGCGATATGCGAGACGGCCGCGCCGCCGTAGACGAAAACCAGTCCGGCGTAGGCCCATTCCTTGGTGCGGGGATGTCCCGGCGTGACCAGCGCGGCGATGGCCGCCGCCTTGGCCGCACCCAGGATGGTGGCGAAGTACATCGGATATCCCAGGCGGTCGAACACATCCCGCACATAGGAGATCCGCGAGAAATCCCAGTACGACCCCACCGCGGTCTCGGCCAGCAGCACCGTGCCCGGAATCCACCGGGCCGCCGTGAGCGCCCGCGACCGGGCGCTCACGAGTCGCCCGCTTCGCTGTTGTCCCAGATCTGCCCGGCGGGCTCGCGGACCACATTGTTGACGATATTGAACATGGTGCCGCCGGCGAGCCAGAGCGTCAGCGCCGCCCGCTGCTTCTCGTCGTAATGACGCGAGAGCTCGTCCCACAGCTCGTCGGAGACCATGGCGCCGCCGCTGTGCGCCATGCCGGTGATGGCTTCGGCGAAGGCCAGCGCGGCGCGTTCGGCGTCGGTGAAGTACGGCGCGTTCCGCCAGGCGGCCACGGTGGCGATCTGGTCGTCGGTAATACCCTCCTTCTTCGCCAGCTGCACCTCGGCCCACAGGCAGGCGGTGCCGCCATTGATCTGGCTGGCCCGCATGGCGGCGATGGCCAGGGTCGACTTGGGAATGTCGGCGCTGAAGACGGCCTTCTCGAGGGCCTTCGGAATCGCCGTGCCCGCTTCGGGCAGCAGGTAGAACGGGTTGGTCATACGCAGGGTCATGATGAATTCTCCTCAGTGAGCGTTGATTTCGGTGGCCGCGCGATGCAGCACGGCGGCCAGCCGCTTGTTCTCCGGGGCATGGAAGGCGAAGGCGGCCCGGCGGCGGGTGTAGCCGTAGGTGAGGCCGCTGTGCGGATCGGCGAAGCCGTCCGAACCGGCGGAGCCGGTGTGGCCGAAGGCGTGCACACCCAGGAACGGGTACATCAGGCCCTTCGCCTCGAAGCCCACGCAGTAGGGCGCGTCCTCGCCGCGCACCAGATCCTTTCCGCCGGAGTGGATCATGGCCACCTCGACAATGGTGTCCAGCTTCAACAGCGGCTCGCCGCCGTCGATGCCGGAGATGGCCGCGGCGTACATGGTGGCCAGGCCATTGGCGCTGCCGACGCCGCCGCCCGAGGCCTGGCCGAGCCGGCGCACCGCCGGATTGTTCGGCACGGCCATCACATCGGCGGGGGTGAACCCGCGGTAGTTGAGGTTGTAGGAGATGCCCGGAATGCTGTGCGGGTTGGGCGAATTCGCCGCGAACGCCGCCTCCATCTCCGGCGTCGCCCGCCACGGCAGGATCTCCAGGTAGCGGTGATCCAGCTCCTCCGGCAGGCCCAGGTACACGTCCAGGTTGTACGGCGCGCGAATGCGCTCCTCGAAGATCTCCTGGATGGTCGAGCCGGTGATCCGGTGGATCACCTCGCCGACAATGGCGTAGGTGACGAAGCCGCCGTAGCCGTGCACGGTGCGGGGCGCGAAATAGGGCCGCTGGCCCGCCACCCGTGCCGCGATGACCCGGTCGTCGGCGAACTCGGCGCGGCTGAATCCGCCGTCGGCGCCGATGAGTCCCGACCGGTGCACCAGCACGTCCCGCACGGTGATGCCGGCCTTGCCCGCCGCGGCGAACGCCGGCCAGAAGTCGGCGACGGGGCGGTCGATATCGAGGACGCCCTCCTGGATCAGCAGCGCCACCACCAGAGCGGACGCGCCCTTGGTCGACGAGTGCAGGCCCGTCAGCGTGTCACCGGTGATCTCCGGTCCGGCCCAGAGATCGACGACTTGCCGTCCGCGCACGAACGCGGCCAGCTGGGCGCCGGACTCGCCGTCCTCCTCGGCCACCACGGCTGCGAATTCCGCACGGACGGACTCGAATCCGTCCGCGACGGCGCCGTGTACTTCGATCTTGCTCATTGTGCTCGCTCCTTCCGTCTGAATCGGTGTTCTGATTCATTGACGGAAGGCGGAGCGAAAAGGTGACCGCGGGAGTATTCGGACCCGGCCCCCTCATTGCGGCCGGGTCCGCCTCGCCTTCGGCGTCGTGGTCTTTGCCTGCGGCGTGGTCCTACTTACTGCGGTGCGGGTACTACTTCTTGTCGGCGCGGATGGCCTCGAAGACGTTGGGGTCGACCAGGGTCGAGGTGTCGCCGAGTTCGCGGCCCTCGGCGACGTCGCGCAGCAGGCGGCGCATGATCTTGCCGGAGCGGGTCTTGGGGAGCTCGGGGACGATATGGATCTCGCGGGGCCGGGCGATCGGGCTGATCTCGCGGGAGACCTCGGCCTTCAGGTCGGCGATCAGCGCTTCGCCGGTGTTCTCTGCCTCTGCGGTCAGGATGACGAAGGCGACAATGCCCTGACCGGTGGTGTCGTCGGAGGCGCCGACCACGGCGGCCTCGGCCACCCCGGAGTGACCGACCAGCGCCGACTCCACCTCGGCGGTGGAAATGCGGTGGCCCGACACATTCATGACATCGTCCACGCGGCCCATGACCCAGAGATCGCCCTCGGCGTCGAGGCGCGCGCCATCACCGGCGAAATACCAGCCGGTGGCGGCGAATCGCGCCCAATAGGTTTCGCGGAAGCGGTCGGGATCACCCCAGATGCCGCGGGCCATGGACGGCCACGGCTGGTCGAGGACGAGCAGTCCGTCGGCATTGCGGTCGCCCAGGTCATTGCCGTCCTCGTCGACGATGCGGGCGGAGATGCCGGGCAGCGGGGTCATGGCCGCGCCGGGCTTGGTCGCGGTGACGCCGGGCAGCGGGGAGATCATGATGGCGCCGGTCTCGGTCTGCCACCAGGTGTCCACGATGGGGGTCTTGTTGCCGCCCACCACATCCCGGTACCAGCGCCAGGCCTCCGGGTTGATCGGCTCGCCCACCGAACCCAGCAGCCGCAGCGAGGACAGATCGTGGGCGTCCGGGATCTCGCGACCCCACTTCATGAACGTGCGCACCAGTGTCGGAGCGGTGTAATAGATGCTGACGCTGTACTTTTCGACGATCTGCCAGTGCCGGTGCTCGTCGGGGAAATTCGGGGTGCCCTCGTAGACCACTTCGGTGGCGCGGTTGGCGAGCGGGCCGTACACGATGTAGGAGTGCCCGGTGACCCAGCCGATATCGGCGGTGCACCAGTACACGTCCTGCCCCGGCTTGTGATCGAACACAGTGTGATGGGTGTACGACGCCTGGGTCAGATAGCCACCCGAGGTGTGCAGAATGCCCTTCGGCTTCCCGGTGGTGCCGGAGGTGTAGAGGATGAACAGCGGATGCTCGGCGTCGAACGCCTGCGCCTCATGCTGATCGGAGGCATTGGCCACGGTGTCGTGCCACCACAGGTCGCGGCCCTCGGTCATCGGGGTGTCGATGCCGGTGCGGCGCACCACGAGCACGTGTTCGACGGTCGAATCACCGTCGGCGGCAAGGGCTTCGTCGACGGCCTCCTTCAAAGGCGCGGGCTTGCCGCGCCGCCACTGGCCGTCGGTGGTGATGACCAGCCGGGCCTCGGCATCGTCCACCCGCTGGCGCAGCGCACTCGCCGAAAAGCCGGCGAAGACCACCGAGTGCACGAGCCCCAGGCGTGCGCACGCCAGCATGGCGACGATCGCCTCGGGAATCATCGGCATATAGATCGCGACGCGATCACCCGCCGTCAACCCCAGAGCCGTGAACTGGTTTGCGGCCCTTGACACCTCGGCCAGCAGATCGCGGTAGGTGATGGTCCGGGAATCGCCCGGCTCGCCCTCCCAATGGATGGCCACCTGATCGCCGTGCCCGTCGAGGACGTGGCGGTCCACGCAGTTGTAGGCCACATTGAGCTTGCCGTCGCCGAACCAGCGCGCCACGGGGGCTTCGGACCAGTCCAGCACCTCGGTGAAGGGCCGGTGCCAGTGCAGCCGCCGGGCCTGTTCGGCCCAGAACGCCTCCCGATCCGAAGCCGCCGCGTCGTACAGCGACGATCCGGCATTCGCCTGCGCCACAAACTCTTCGCTCGGCGGGTAGGCCACGGGCACGCGCTCGCCGGTCGTGGTCTCGTCGGGCTGGGTCGTCATGGTCACTGCGAAAATCTCCTAATCGAATCGGGGGGCGTTCCGGGGCGCGGAATCAGTGCGCGACAGCCTTTTCGGCGCCGACACCGGTGAGGGAGCGAACCTCCATCTCGGCCGCCTTGGCCGGATCCTCGTCGCTCTTGCCGAGGAAGGTGCCGGCAATGCCGAGCACGAAGGCCAGCGGAATGGACACGATGCCCGGGTTGGACAGCGGGAACCAGTCGAAGTCCATGCTGGACAGCATGGCCGTCTTGGAACCGGACACGGCGGGGGAGAAGACGATCAGGACAATGGTCGAGATCAGGCCGCCGTACATGCTCCACAGCGCGCCGGTGGTGTTGAAGCGCTTCCAGAACAGCGAGTACAGGATGGTCGGCAGATTCGCCGCCGCCGCGACCGCGAAGGCCAGCGCCACCAGGAAGGCGATGTTCTGCCCATTGGCCAGGATGCCCAGGCCGATGGCGAGAATGCCGATCACGATGGCGGTGATGCGGGACACCCGCACCTGCTCGTTCTCACCGGCCTTGCCGCGCTTGATGACTCCGGCGTAGATGTCGTGCGCGAAGGAGGTCGAGGCGGTGATGGTCAGGCCGGCCACCACCGCGAGGATGGTCGCGAAGGCCACCGCGGAGATGACGCCCAGCAGCACCACGCCGCCGAGCTCGAAGGCCAGCAGCGGGGCCGCGGAGTTCTGCCCGCCCGCCGCGGCCAGAATGCGGTCCGGGCCGACGATGGCGGCCGCGCCGTAGCCGAGCACCAGGGTGAACAGGTAGAAGGCGCCGATCAGGCCGATGGCCCACACCACCGAGCGGCGGGCTTCCTTGGCGGTCGGCACCGTGTAGAAGCGCATGAGCACGTGCGGCAGACCGGCGGTGCCCAGCACCAGGGCCAGGCCCAGCGACAGGAAGTTCAGCTTGGACATGGAGGTGCCGCCGTACTGCGCACCCGGGGCCAGCACATCACGCTGCGCGACAGTCTTGTTCGTCGACTCCGACACGAATCGCTGTGCCGAACCCAGGATGTCGGACAGGTTGAAGCCGTACTTGGCCAGCACCATGACGGTCATGATGCCCGCGCCGGCGATCAGCAGCACGGCCTTGATGATCTGCACCCAGGTGGTGCCCTTCATGCCGCCGACCAGCACGTACAGAATCATGAGGACGCCGACCACGGCGATCACGACCGCCTGCCCGGTCTTGTCGCTGACATTCAGCAGCAAGGCGACCAGACCGCCCGCGCCCGCCATCTGCGCCAGCAGATAGAACAGGCACACGGTGAGCGTGGTGAGCGCGGCGGCCGCGCGCACCGGGCCCTGCTTGAGCCGGAAGCTCAGCACATCGGCCATGGTGAATTTGCCGGTGTTGCGCAGCATTTCGGCCACCAGCAGCAGCGCTACCAGCCAGGCGACGAGGAATCCGATGGAGTACAGGAACCCGTCGTAGCCGTACACCGCGATGGCGCCGGCAATGCCGAGAAAGCTTGCCGCGGACAGATAGTCGCCCGCGATGGCGACGCCGTTCTGCGGTCCGGAGAAGCCGCGGCCACCGGTGAAGAAGTCGGCGGCGGTGGCATTGCTGCGGCTGGCGCGGATGACGATGACCATGGTCACGGCCACGAACAGCGCGAAGATGCCGATATTGGCGGCCGGATTGCCGACGGCCGCGGCGGCGAGATAGCTGGTGCTCATGCGTGCGTGCCCTCCATGTGCTCGCGAATGGCGGCGGCGCGCGGGTCGAGTTCCCGGTTGGCGAATCGCACGTACAGGCCGGTGATGACGAAGGTCGAGACGAACTGGGCCAGGCCCAGCAGCAGCCCGACATTGATGTTCCCGACCACCTTGTTCGCCATGAAGTCGTGCGCGTAGGCGCCCAGCAGCACGTACACCAAGTACCAGGCCAGGAACAGGGCGGTCATGGGGAAGACGAAGCGGCGCAACCGGTGTCGCAGTTCCTGGAACTCCGGGCTGGCCTGTACGGCGGTGAATTCCGCTGCCGTGGGCGGACTCGGCGGGTTCTTGCCGAGATCGGTGCTGCTCATCGAGGGGTCCTAGCGTGTGACGTGGCTTACGTACCCCGGACGTTAGCGAGGACCGTGTGACGGAAACATGATGTGGCGCGGGTCACTCGGCGAAGGTGCCCGGCTGTGCGGTGAACGGTCGCTTCGGCGCGGTGAGCGGTCCGGCCTGGCGTAAGCCGGGTTCGCGGTCCGCGCCCAGGCCCAGGCCCTCGGGGGCGTGCATGCGCACGAAGATGCGGGCGACCTCGCGCGCGGACTGGCCGGTGCTCAGCTTGCTGACCACGATCATCGTGAGGAAGGACAGCGGCACGCTGACCGCCGCCGGATAGCCGAGCACGGCCGCGAGCCAGCCGCCGGCCAGATGTGCGGGGACGCCGCCGGAGACCGAGACCACGGTGGCGGTGCCCGCGGTGAGCCCGCCCGCCAGCAATCCGGCCGCCGCGCCGCGTGCGGTGAGGCCGCGCCACCAGATGCCCAGCACCAGCAGCGGGCACAGCGTCGAGGCGGCGACGGCGAAGGCCAGGCCGACCGTGCGGGACAGGTCCAGGGAGGCCACCGCGAACGAGAGTCCCAGCGGCACAGCGCCGGACACCAGCGCGGCCACCCGGAAGTCGCGGATGCGGCCGCGCAGGATATCGGTGCTGACCACGCCGGCAATGCTGACCAGCAGGCCGGAGGAGGTCGACAGGAAGGCCGCGATGGCGCCGGCCGCGACCAGCGCGCCCAGCAGCTGTCCCGGCAGGCCGTCGAGGACCGAGCCCGGCAGCAGTAGGACCGCCGCATCGGACTTGTCCGCGCTCACCAGGCCGGGTACGTACAGCCGCGCGAACACGCCCAGCAGGGTGGGGAACAGGTAGAACAGGCCGACCAGGCCGATCACCGTGACCGCGGTCGAACGGGCCGCGCGCCCATCGGGATTCGTGTAGAAGCGCACCAGCACATGCGGTAATCCCATGGTGCCCAAGAAGGTCGCGGCAATGAGCGAATACACCTGGAACATGGGGTGCGGGCCGCCCAGCCCGCCGCCCGGGGTCAGCCAATCGGCGCCCGCGGCGGAGAGTTCCGTCGTATCGAAGACGCGATCACCGTGCAGGAAATGCGCGGCCAGCACCAGTGCGGGTAGTGCGACGGCGGTCAATTTCAGCCAGTACTGGAAGGCCTGCACGAAGGTGATCGAGCGCATGCCGCCGCTGGCGACGGTGCCGATCACAATGGCGGCCACCGCGACCGCGCCCACCCAGCCCGGGACGCCGAGCAGAATCCGCAGGGTCAGGCCCGCGCCCTGGAACTGCGGAATCAAATACACCGCGCAGATGAGCACCACGGTGAGGGCCGACAATCGCCGCAAACGCAGTGAGCCGAGCCGGAATTCGGCGAAGTCGGGAACGGTGTAGGCGCCCGAGCGGCGCAATGGCGCGGCCACGAACAACAGCAGTCCGAGATATCCCGCGGTGAATCCCACCGGATACCAGAGGGCGTCCGCGCCGTACTTGGCGATCAGCCCGGCGACGCCGAGAAACGAAGCCGCCGAAAGGTATTCACCCGAAATGGCTGCGGCATTCCAGCCCGCGCCCACACTGCGGGAGGCCACCAGGAAATCCGAGGTGGTCCGGGCCAGCCGCACGCCGTAGACGGCGATGCCCACGCTGGCGATCGCCGCCAGCAACAGCGCCGCCAAGGTGATTCCCGGCATGGTCGGCGAATCCACCTCAGTCACCGGTCAATTCGCCGAAATCGTGTTCATTGCGATCGGAGAGCCGGACATAGATCCGGCCGATGCCGAACAACAGGGGATAGGCCGCCACCCCGAGCAGCACCCACGGCACCCGCACTCCCGCCACCTCGGCGGACCCCAGGCCGGTCGAGAACAGCAAGGGCAGCGCCCCCAGCACCATGACCGTCACCACCGCGAGCCGCACCGCCAGCCCGAACTGCGCGCGGATCAGGCCGCCGATCAGCACGGCTCCGACCTCGGTCTGTTCGGCCACCTCCACCCGGGTGCGCACCATGCGCGCGCCGCGCCGTTCCGCGAGGACGACCCGCTCGCGGGCACGGGGTCGTTCCGCACTCACCGCGGCGTCCGGTTCCGCGGCGGATTGGGGACCAGCCGCTGCTTGAGTTCCTTCACCTGCCGGCGGGCCACCGGGAGCTCCACCGCCGGCGAATCCCCTTCGGCGCGTAGGCACACCACGGTCCCGGTGCCCACCGTGCGCAATCCGGTCACCTGCCGCAGGGCGACCAGATAGGAGCGGTGCACGCGCACGAAACCGGCCTCCCGCCACCGGTTCTCCAGTTCCGACAAGGGAATTCGCACCAGATGCGAGCCGGAACCGGTGTGCAGTCGCGCGTAGTCGCCATCGGCCTCGACCCAGCTGACCGCGGCGCGATCCACCAGGGTCGTCACCCCGCCGAGTTCCACCGGAATGACCTCGTTCGGATCCGTCCGGGCCGTCTCGGGCGGGGGCGCGTTCCGGCCGACGGCGATTCGCCGCACCGCTTCCGCCAATCGCGCTTCCCGCAGCGGCTTCAGCAGATAGTCCACGGCGCCGAGATCGAATGCGGCCACCGCTTTGTCGTCATGGGCCGTCACGAACACGACCGCGGGCGGATTCGCGAACTCCGAGAGGATCCCGGCCAGCTCCATCCCGTCCAGCCCCGGCATATTGATATCCAAGAACACGGCATCCACCGCGTGCGCCCGCAACTCCCGCAGCGCCGCCGTGGCATCCCCCGCCGCGTATATCTCCCCGACCTCACTCTGCGCCCGCAGCAAATAGACCAGCTCATCCAAGGCCGGCTTCTCGTCATCCACGGCCAACACGCGCAGCACGCCCGGCTCCCTGTCGGTGGTCTGAGTCACAACTGATCCATCGTACGGTGCAAACCAGACAGTCGACCTCGGCCCTCGCGTGCGACGAGACCCGAGCGGTTCAGCGCAACAGGTTGATGATCTTGCGGTAGGCGAGGCGGGTGGGCGGCGACAACTGGGTCCAGGTGATGGGGCCGCCTTCGGCCAGATGGGTGTCGTAGGGGATCTCGGTCACGGCCCGCACGTATTTGCCCAGGTAGGTGCGGGCGTGCTGGGCGACGCCGGGGCCGTCGGTCGGATGCTGGCGGGTGACGACGATGAGCGCGTCCGCCAAGTGGTGTTCGCCGAAGTTGTCATCGAGCCAGATGAGCGCGGGCTTGAGCCGGTTCACCGCGTCCGGGCGGGCGGCGAGCGTGATCACCAGGGCGATCCGGGGATCCGAGAGGAGGGGAGTGACCATGCGATTGGTGACGGGGGAGCCGCCGTCGTAGATGGGCAGGCAGCCCGCCGCGGAGAGGTCGCGATGCACCGAGGAGTAGCTCTCGCGCCGCGGCAGCGCCTCCGGACCGCGCGGCAGCACGCCGAAGCTGGAACTGTTCTCACCGCAACTGTCCAATACCGAGGGCGCCAGCCCCCGCGGCCCCATATTGAGCCAGGTCTGCACGGTGCCCGCCGGGTCGATCTTGTCGCACCCCCGCCGGGCCAGATCGCCGCCGGTGGCGCTGGCATCGACGACGATCGGCGACCGCTCCTCGTAATCGGAGGCGACGGCGGACGCCACGCCCAGGGCCGTGGTGGTGGTGCCCGCCCCGCCGGAACTGCCCATCACCAGGATGGGCGGCACCTCCGCCCACAGCAGGAATC
This sequence comes from Nocardia sp. NPDC127526, assembly GCF_042672265.1. Taxonomy (NCBI): domain Bacteria; kingdom Bacillati; phylum Actinomycetota; class Actinomycetes; order Mycobacteriales; family Nocardiaceae; genus Nocardia; species Nocardia sp. NPDC127526. Next base: position 67,695 of record NZ_JBHXVO010000027.1, read on the forward strand.
CGTCGGTGTCGTGCAGGCGCACGACATCGGTGGGCGCGCCGGGCGGAGGCTGGCGTAGCAGCAGCGATAGATCCGTGGGAGTGGCGGAAAGCTCGGCGGGGTGATCGGGGTAATTGTCGAACACTCGAGATCCCTTTGTGTGAGCGGCATTCGGTCCAACAGATTTCGCAGCGCCTCCGACCGACCCAACCTGCGCACTCCGCAATACAAAGCAGTTCAGCATCGATCGACCCGCGCCCCGTCCACACCCTCACCGCGTAGACGAGATTCCCCTGCGCCACGACATCTTCGATGAGTTCTTCAGTCCTAGCCCGCGTACCCCCTACAGCCGCGTCCCGATCAAGACCTCAAAAAACATGCACTGCAATGTCTTTCAATTGCGCCAAATACTACACCGAACCCGCCCCCCACATGGATCGATCTTGTCATCCCCCACCCTCCCCGGAACCGCTCGCACACTGTGGATTTCCGCCACACCAATCACTTTCGCCACAATCGGGAAGTCGTGACCGCCCCACCCCGACCGCACCCGCCAACCCCACGCGAACCCGTTGCGCCGTAACGCCACAACCGCCCGCCCGCCGCGCGTCGCACCAGTAATCCGAAATGGCCTCGACCGGGAACTGGTGGCGGCATTTCGCGAGTAACCCCCGCCATCAGTTCCCGGTCGGCGGTGTTTCACTCAGGAGGGCGCGGATTCGGGCGGGTGGGTGGCCGAGTTCGCGGTGGAGGACTCGGGTGAGGTGGGACTGGTCGCTGAAGCCGAGGTCGGCGGCGAGGGTGGCGAGGTGGGATTCGCCTTGGTCGAGGCGGGTTAGGGCTTGGCTGATGCGGACTCGGGTGCGGTAGCGGGAGATCGGTAGGCCGATGTGGTGGTGGAAGGTGCGGCTCAGGTGGGCGGGGGAGGTGTTCAGGTGGCGGGCCAGGGTGACGAGGGTGGCGCTCGCGGGGGTGTTGGCGAGGATTGCTTCGCGGGCCTGGGCCGCTAGATCGGCGCGGCCGGGGGCGGGGGTGGTGGCGGGCTGATCGCGGAGGGCCAGGGTCAGGAGGTGGATTACGGCTTCGGTGGTGGCGAAGTCGGGGTCGGCGGTGGTGCGCAGGAGGATTCGGTGGGCCAGCTCCAGGTGCGGGTCCACGCGGATCGAGGGGGAGGGGGCGGACGCTATGCCTTCGGTGAGGGCGTGGTCGATGAAGGTGATGGAGGTGCAGGTGTCGCCGCCGGCGGGGTGGGAGAAGCGGAGTTCTTCGGCGGGGCGGTGCAGATAGCCGGTGGTGGGGTCGGCGGTGAAGCGGCGGCCTCGGGAGTCGAGGCGGAAGTGGCCGCGGCGGACCAGGACGATTTGGGGGCCGGGCGGGGCTTCGGCGGGGGACCAGCGGGTGTGGTCGTCGGTGCAGTCGACGGCGCGGATCACGAAGTGGGGGTTGGTGATCACCGTTCGCGCGTGCAGCACCAGGTGAGTTTAGGGGTGGGGACCGACAGGTTCGGATGCGCATATTTGTTCAAGACCGGGTGGGGGCGGGCGGTCGATGCTCGGGGCATGATCGCACTGACTTCGTCGACGGACTCGGCTATGCGCCGGGGGTGGATTCTCGCCGTGCTGCTCATCGGGCAGCTGATGGCGACCATGGACGGCTCGATCGTTTCGGTGGCGGCGCAGACCATTCGGGAGGAACTGGGGGCGAGCGGGGCGGCCATTCAGCTGATCGTGTCCGGATATCTGCTGACCACCGGTGTGCTGCTGGTGACCTGCGCGCGGCTCGGGGACATCGTCGGGCATCGGCGGGTTTTCCTGATCGGCCTGGGGTGGTTCACGTCGGCGTCGCTGCTGTGCGGGGTGGCGCCGAACGCGACCGTGCTGGTGCTCGCGCGGATCGCCCAGGCCGTGGGCGCGGCATTGCTCATGCCGCAGGTGTTTTCGCTCATTCAGCTGTACTGGGACGGGGCGGCGCGGCGGCGGGTGATCGGGATCTACAGCATGGTGCTGGCGCTGGGGGTCGCGCTGGGGCAGGTGATCGGCGGGCTGGTTGTCGGCGCCGATCTGTTCGGACTCGGTTGGCGGCCGGCCTTTCTGCTGAATATTCCGATCGGCGTGGTCGTGCTGGCGGTCGGTGCGCGCATGCTGCCGCCCGCGCGGGTGGACGGGCGGGTTCGCCTCGATCCGGCGGGCGTGGCATTGCTGACCGTGGCCATGACCGCGTTCACCCTCCCGCTCATCTTCGGCAGGGAATTCGGATGGCCTGTGTGGGCATGGATCTCGCTCGTGTGCGGTGGTCTGCTCCTGGTGGTATTCGTTCGCTACGAAACGAATTCGCCGCATCCCGTGCTGGATCCGGCGGTGCTGCGGCCGCCGGGCGTGAAGCCGGGCCTCATCGCCTGCTGCCTGATCATGGGCTGTTACAGCGTCTTTCTCCTGACTCTGACCCTGCACCTGCAGTCGGCGCTTGAGTTCTCGCCGCTGCAGGCGGGATTGGCGTTCGCGCCGTTCGCCGTCGGGTTCGGCACGCTCAGCCTGAGCTGGAATCGGTATCCGCAGCGCGTGCAGCGGGCGCTGCCGACGGTGGGGCCGATCCTGTTCGCCGCGGGCTCGATCACGCTGGTGCTCCTACTCGTTCACGGAAACTGGAACCCCTTTGTCGCCGCCCCGCTGCTGCTGATCGCGGGCGCCGGGCATGCGGCCGGGTACAGCCCGCTGATCGCGCACCTCACGACACTGGTACAGCCGCAGCACGCTTCGGCGCTGTCGGCGCTCGACTCCACCGGCCCGATGCTCACCGCGGTGACGACCATCGCCGGACTGGGCAGCGTCTACTTCGCCGCGCCGTCCTCCGCCGACGGCCTGCTCCGAGTCACGCTCGCGGTCACCGGCCTGCTCGTGACGACGGCGATCTGCGCCGCGCTCGCCGACCCGCGGCCTCGGGAAATCGGCGGCGGCAGTGAGGCCCCGCGATGTCAGGCGTGAATTCCCGCGCGGAACTTGGGGATTCGCATGCTCACCTTGGTGCCCGCCCCGGGCGCGGTGTCGACGATCAGCCCGTAGTCGTCGCCGAACGCCGCACGCAGCCGGTCGTCCACATTGGCCAGCCCCACGTGCGCCGATTCCCCGGAAGTGGCTGGGCCGGTGCCGGTTTGGATGGAATCCAGCGCTCCGGAGCGCAGCAGTTCGGGATCCATGCCGACACCGTCGTCCTCCACGGTGATGACGCAGTCGGTGCCCTCGTCGGCCGCCACGATGGTCAGCGTCCCGCCCTTCGGCTTGGCGGCCAGCCCGTGCCGCACCGCGTTCTCCACGAGCGGTTGCAGCGCCAGGAACGGCAGCACCACCCCGAGCACCTCGGGCGCGATCCGCAGCCGCACCTGCAGGGAGTCGCCGAAGCGCGCGCGTTCCAGCGCCAGATACCGGTCGATGTTCTTCAATTCGTCCGCGAGGACCGTGAATTCCCCGGCGGCGCGGAAGGAATACCGGGTGAAGTCGGCGAAATCGAGGATCAGCTCCCGCGCCCGCGCCGGATCGGTCCGCACGAACGACGCGATGGTGTTCAACGCGTTGTAGATGAAATGTGGGCTGATCTGCGCCCGCAGCGCCCGCACCTCCGCGCGGTCCAGCCGCGCCCGCGAGGCGTCCAGCTCCGCCAATTCGATTTGCCCGCAGGCGTATCGCGCCACCTCCGCCACGGCCCCGAGCATGCCCGGCCCCGGCTGATCCGCGGTGACCACGCCCAGCGCCCCGATCATGCCGCTGTACTCGGTGGCCAGCGGCTGCGCGAGCAGCGTGTACCCGTCGCTCCCCGGCCCGGACACCAGCACCGGCCGTCCACTGGCCATGGCCCGCCGCGCGGTATCGGCGAGCAATGCCGTCAGCTCGGGATGCGGTCCGTCCCAAGCCAGCATGTCGCCGTCCGGATCGGTGATGCCCACGGCGAGCGTCCCGGTGAGCGCGCGCAGATGCGGCGCCGCCTCCCGCGCCGAATCCGCGGTGAGCCCGCGCCGCAGCGGCCGGGCCGCCTGCGAGGCCGTCTGCAAGGCGGTGTGCACCGCCCGCTCGGCGGGCGTGGTCACGGTGCGGCGGGTGCGCGGCCAGGCCAGCAGCGCGCCCGCGATGAGCACCCCGGTGACGAGGATGGCGGCGGCGGTCGCGTTCACGGCGCCGCCCTCCGGGCGGCGCCACCGGGCGGCAACCAGATCATCCCCGGATTATCACCTGCCCGTTGCCGCAGTGACATTCGCCACGACACGCGGGGGCGGCACGCCGTTGTCGCAGACCGGCCACCTCGTCGTTCTCGATCTCCTCCGCGTGGCGTCCGAAGCCGTCGGTGGGGGCGCTTAGTATGTCTGCGTGTCAGCCTCGTCGGGATCATTCGTTCATCTCCACAACCACACCGAGTACTCGATGCTCGACGGCGCGGCGAAGATCACGCCTCTGTTCAAAGAGGCGAATCGCCTGGGGATGACCGCGGTGGGCATGACCGACCACGGCAATATGTACGGCGCGTCGGAGTTCTACAACTCCGCCAAGAAGCAGGGCATCAAGCCGATCATCGGCATCGAGGCCTACATCGCGCCGGACTCCCGGTTCAACACCAAGCGCGTGCAGTGGGGCGATCCCTCGCAGAAGAGCGATGACGTCTCCGGTTCCGGCGCCTACACCCACATGACCATGGTCGCCGAGACCGCGCAGGGTCTGCGGAATCTGTTCAAGCTGTCCTCCCTCGCCTCCATCGAAGGCCAGCTCGGCAAGTGGGCGCGCATGGACGCCGAGATCATCGCCGAGCACGCCGCCGGCATCATCGCCACCACCGGCTGCCCCTCCGGCGAGGTGCAGACCCGCCTGCGCCTGGGCCAGGAGCGCGAGGCGCTGGAGGCCGCCGCCAAGTGGCAGGAGATCTTCGGCCCGGAGAACTTCTTCCTCGAGATCATGGACCACGGCCTGTCCATCGAACGCCGGGTGCGCGAGGGTCTGCTCGAGGTCGGCAAGAAACTGGGCATTCCGCCCCTGGCCACCAATGACTGCCACTACGTCCACGAGCACGACGCCGCCAACCACGAGGCGCTGCTGTGCGTGCAGACCGGCAAGACCCTCTCCGACCCGACGCGCTTCAAGTTCGACGGCTCCGGCTACTACCTCAAGTCGGCCGAGGAGATGCGCGCCATCTGGGACGCCGAAGTCCCCGGCGCCTGCGACAACACCGTCCTCATCGGCGAGCGCGTGCAGTCCTACGACGATGTCTGGAACCACCGCGACCGCATGCCCATCTTCCCGGTCCCCGAGGGCGAGACCCAGGCCAGCTGGTTGCGCCACGAGGTCTTGAAGGGCCTGGATCGCCGGTTCCCCCATGGGGTTCCGGAGGAATACCTCACCCGCGCCGACTACGAAATCGGCGTCATCAACGAAATGGGCTTCCCGGCCTACTTCCTCATCGTCGCCGACCTCATCACCTACGCCCGTTCGGTCGGCATCAATGTCGGCCCGGGCCGTGGTTCGGCGGCCGGTTCGCTGGTCGCCTACGCCATGGGCATCACCAATATCGACCCCATCCCGCACGGGCTGCTGTTCGAGCGCTTCCTCAACCCGGAACGCGTCTCCATGCCCGATATCGATATCGACTTCGACGATCGCCGCCGCGGCGAGATGGTCCGCTACGCCACCGAGAAGTGGGGCAACGACCGGGTCGCGCAGGTGATCACCTTCGGCACCATTAAAACCAAGGCGGCGCTGAAGGACTCGGCCCGCGTCCAGTTCGGCCAGCCCGGTTTCGCCATCGCCGACCAGATCTCCAAGGCGCTGCCGCCGCCGATCATGGCCAAGGACATTCCGCTCTCGGGCATCATGGATCCCGAGCACGAGCGGTACAAGGAGGCCGCCGAGGTCCGGGAGCTCATCAATACCAACCCGGATGTCAACAAGATCTACGAGACCGCCCGCGGCCTCGAGGGCCTGATCCGCAATGCCGGCGTGCACGCCTGCGCGGTCATCATGTCGAGTGAGCCGCTCACCGATGCCATCCCGGTGTGGAAGCGGCCCCAGGACGGGGCCATCATCACCGGCTGGGACTACCCGTCCTGCGAGGCCATCGGCCTGCTGAAGATGGACTTCCTGGGCCTGCGCAACCTCACCGTCATCGGTGACGCGCTGGTCAATATCAAGAACAACCGCGGTATCGAACTCGATCTCGACACCCTGCCGCTGGAAGATCCCGCCACCTACGAATTGCTCGCGCGCGGTGACACTCTCGGCGTGTTCCAGCTCGACGGCGGCGCCATGCGCGATCTGCTGCGCCGCATGATCCCCACCGGCTTCGAGGACATCGTGGCCGTGCTCGCGCTGTACCGCCCCGGTCCCATGGGCATGAACGCGCACAACGACTACGCCGACCGCAAGAACGGGCGGCAAGAGGTCAAACCCATCCATCCGGAGCTCGAGGAGCCCCTGAAGGAGATCCTGCGCGATACCTACGGCCTGATCGTGTATCAGGAGCAGATCATGCAGATCGCGCAGAAGGTCGCCGGCTACTCCCTCGGCCGAGCCGACATTCTGCGTCGCGCCATGGGCAAGAAGAAGGCCGAGGTCCTGGAAGCCGAATTCGAGGGCTTCGAGAAGGGCATGCTGGAGAACGGTTTCTCCAAGCCGGCCATCAAGGCGCTGTGGGACACGATTCTCCCGTTCGCCGGTTACGCGTTCAACAAATCGCATGCCGCCGGCTACGGTCTGGTGTCGTTCTGGACCGCGTACCTCAAGGCCAACTATCCGGCCGAGTACATGGCCGGTCTGCTCACCTCCGTCGGCGACGACAAGGACAAGGCCGCCGTCTATCTGGCCGACTGCCGCCGCCTCGGCATCCAGGTGCTGCCGCCCGACGTCAACGAGTCCGAGATCGAATTCGCCTCGGTGGGCAATGACATTCGCTTCGGCATGGGCGCGGTCCGCAATGTCGGCGCCAATGTGGTGTCCTCGATTATCGCCGCGCGCAAGGAGAAGTCGAAGTTCACCGACTTCTCCGACTACCTGAACAAGATCGATGCCGTGGCCTGCACCAAGAAGGTCACCGAATCCCTCATCAAGGCAGGGGCTTTCGACTCGCTCGGGCATCCGCGCAAGGGCCTGATGCTGGTGCACTCCGATGCCATCGACGCGGTCATGTCCACCAAGAAGGCCGAGGCCATCGGCCAGTTCGACCTCTTCGGCGGTCTCGACGACGGCGACGATTCCATTGCCAGCGTCTTCAATGTGAAGGTCCCCGACGAGGAATGGGAGACCAAGCACAAGCTCGCCCTGGAGCGAGAGATGCTGGGCCTCTACGTGTCCGGCCATCCCCTCAACGGCGTCGAGCACGTGCTGGCGGCGCAGTCCGACACCCCGATCCCGGCCATTCTCGAAGGCGATGTGAAGGACGGCGCGCAGGTCACCATCGGCGGCATCTTCGCCAATGTCACCCGCCGCGTGAACAAGAACGGCCTGCCCTGGGCCTCGGCGCAACTCGAGGACCTCTCCGGTGGCATCGAGGTCCTGTTCTTCCCGCAGTCGTACTCGGTCTACGGCATGGACGTCACCGAGGACGCCATCGTCCTGGTGAAGGCCCGCGTCTCCGCCCGCGACGACCGCGTCTCCCTGATCGCCAATGACCTTGTGGTGCCGGATCTTTCCTCCATCGGCGTGGACAAGCCGCTGTCGGTCGTCATCCCGACCCGCCTGTGCACCCCCGACAAGATCGGCGCCCTCAAGCGCGTGCTGAGCAGCCACCCCGGCACCGCCAACGTGCACATCCGCCACGTCGGCTCCCGCGAACGCACCACGGTGCTGAAAGTCGCCGACAACCTCCGGGTTTCGCCGTCCTCGGCCCTCATGGGCGACCTCAAGGCCCTGCTCGGCCCGGGTTGCCTGGCGGGCTAGCCCGGTCCGGAACTGGGCGAGGCCCCCTCCGTACCGCGAGGGGGCCTCTTATACGGGGAGGTCTACAACCACGTTGGGTCGCCGAATACGGCGCCGCTGTCGTCGACCTCCGCGGACTTGGCGTACAGATAGACGTATTGGCGGATGGTGACCGGGCCGGTGCACTGGTTCACCACTATGTGGAAGTCGCGGATGATGGTGGTCGCCGTGATGCCCGGGGGGACTTCCTTCTCCGCCAGTGAAACCTCTTTCACCTCACCGGCATTGAGGTTGAGGGTGGCGACCGGGTTGGGGTTGAAGTGGGCGTCCGGACCGCTGGGGGTGAAGCCGACGGGGAGGTCGGGGGTGGCGCCCAGGGTGCCCGCGCCGATGGTGACCGCGCAGCCGACGTGATAGCCGACTTTCAATGTCCCGCCGGCCATGCCGTTGATGCGGCCGTAGGCGGCGGTGGTGACGAGGGCCTCGCGGGTGGTGCCCATTTGGTTCAGGGGCGGGATGCGGTTGATGTACTCCGGGGCGTGCCCGACGGTGAAGCTTCCGAATGTCGATTGGTAGGTCTGCTCGTGCGCCGGCAGCGTGATGACGTCCGCGTGACCCTGCGGGAGGCAAATCGACATGGCGCCGATCGATAGGAGGGTTAGTGACAACGGTCTGAACCGCCTGATCAACCGCATGTCGATAACGGTAATAGAGAACATGCATGACCAACCCGCATGACACACGGGCTGACGGGCCGCTATTCGAGCAAAATTCGCGGGACCGGAACGGTCAGAGGTGCGGGCGGGTCACCGGCGGCAGTGCGCCCGCGATCCAGCGCAGGGCCGCCACGGTCGCCGCCGCCAGCACGGCGGTCTGCACGGATCCGGTGATGAGCGCGAGCAGCAGTGCGGTCACCAGCCCGGCGGCGAGCGCCTCGAGCTTGTACACCGGCCAGGCGGTCCCGGCGATATCCACGGTCGCCGCGCGTGCGCGCGCCCGCTTCGCCTGCGTTGGGTGAACCACTGCCATGTCGTCAGGCTACCCGACGCCCGAAAGTTCGGTCCACCGAACTTTCTGTCGGGAACATAACAACACCGCGTGCTGTTGGCCGATTCATGCCACTAATCGGAGAGTACGAACCCAGCACGCTGGATTGGGCCCGCGAGCAGGCCGAGGGTTACGAGAATTCCAATGGTGCGACCCACAACACCATGCAGGGCAAGCCGATCATCCTGATGACCTCGCGCGGCGCGAAGTCCGGGAAGCTGCGCAAGACCGCGCTCATGCGCGTCGAGCACAACGGTGAGTATGCCGTCGTCGCCTCGCTCGGCGGTGCCCCGAAGCATCCCGTCTGGTACTGGAACCTCAAGGCCGACCCGCACGTCGAGCTCCGTGACGGCGCGGTCGTGAAGGACTACGACGCTCGTGAGGTCACCGGTGACGAGCGGGACCTGTGGTGGAAGCGCGCGGCCGAGGTCTGGCCGGATTACGACAACTACACCAAGAAGACCACCCGCGTGATCCCGGTCTTCGTCCTCACCCCCCGAGACTGATCGGCGATCGGCCGCCCATCCCGCGCACCCGGGATCCGGCGCCGATGGAAAATGCCCCGGCCACCTCAGCGGCCGGGGCATTTTCCTTGTTCGAGGTCATCGCTCGACGCGGGCTCGCCTCAGGGCAGGACCTGCGGCACGACATCCGGGGCGATCGCGCCGGTGGCCGCGCCCAGGCCGCCGCCGATGCCGCCGTAGATGAGGGCCGCCAGGCCGACATTGGCCGCGCCGACGGCGGAGCCGAGGCCCGGGACCAGGATGGCCAGCGGCACCGCGGACAGCGCCGCGCTGCCCGCGCCGATGCCGGCGCCGATGCCCGCGCCCGCGGCCGCGCCATTGGCGACCGGATCGTGGTTCTGCGCGTCCGGATTGGTGGCGACCGGCTCCAGGGTGAGCGGCTCGGCGGCGGCGGTGCCGGCGGCGACGCCTGCGGTGAGGGCCGCGGCGATGAGCGAAACGGCAATGGGCTTACGGAGATTCATCAGGTGTTGTCGGCTTTCTGGATTGCGTAGACGAGAAGCGGCGCCGCCACCCGCTATGAGGGGTAGCGGGCGACGACACCGCCATCGAAGCTAGCTGCGCATTTGCTGGCCGGGCAAAGCGGAGGCGCGGCCTCCCCGGGTGCTTGACAGTCAAATGACCAGTTCGGCGGCCTGCTGTGAAACACGCCACGGCCCACGCGCGCGCGGATCCGGGCGAATCGCCCCGTTTGGCGGCTCCGCCCGCAGGTCGCGGACGGCTTCCGGCTAGCATGTTGCGGGTGTCTGATCCGCTTGCTGTAGCAGAGAAAGTGTCCGGTCCGCTGCCTGAATTGACCGCGGACGAGATCGATGCCGCCGCCAAGCGAATTTCCGACATTATCGAGCCGACGCCGCTGGTCAGGAATGCGCGGCTGTCGGCGGCTACCGGGGCCGAGGTCTTCCTGAAGCGGGAGGATCTCACCGCTGTCCGCTCGTACAAGCTGCGCGGCGCCTACAACCTCATCGTTCAGCTGACCGCTGCGGAGCGCGCCGCCGGCGTGGTCGCGGCCAGCGCCGGGAACCACGCCCAGGGTGTGGCGTTCGCGTGCAAGGCGATGGGGATCAAGGGGCGCATCTACGTTCCGACCACCACGCCCAAGCAGAAGCGCGATCGAATCCGCGTGCACGGCGGGGAATTCGTGGAGTTGATCGCCATCGGCGACACCTACGACGCGGCCGCCGCCGCCGCACTGGCCGATGCGGAGCGCACCGGGGCGACCATCGTGCACCCGTTCGACGATCCGCGCACCGCGGCCGGGCAGGGCACCATTGCCGCCGAAATCCTCGAACAGCTCGGCCGCGCACCGGATCTGGTGGTGGTGCCGGTGGGTGGCGGTGGCTGCCTCGCCGGTATCGGCACCTATCTGCGCGAACGCGCCCCGGAGACGGCCATTCTCGGCGTGGAGCCCTCGGGCGCCGCGTCCATGACCGCCGCGCTGGTGGCGGGCGGCCCGGTGACGCTGCCCGAGATCGATCCGTTCGTGGACGGCGCGGCGGTGCGCCGCATCGGCGCGGTGCCGTTCACCGCGGTCTCGCGGTTCGGCGGCCGGGTGCGCTCGCACGCCTCGCTGCCTTTACTGACCACCACCGAATCCAACCGTGGCGCAGGCTCTTTCCGCATGATGCACGTCGACGAGGGCGCCATCTGCACCACCATGCTGGAGCTGTACCAGAACGAGGGCATCGTCGCCGAGCCCGCGGGCGCGCTGTCGGTCGCGGCCCTGCGCGAACTCGATATCGAACCGGGGACCACCGTGGTCTGCCTGCTCTCGGGCGGCAACAACGATGTCTCCCGCTACGGCGAGGTCATCGAGCGGTCGCTGGTGCATCAGGGGCTCAAGCACTACTTCCTGGTGGACTTCCCGCAGGAGCCGGGCGCGCTGCGCCGCTTCCTGGACGAGGTCCTCGGTCCCGATGACGACATCACGCTGTTCGAATACGTCAAGCGCAACAACCGGGAGACCGGTGCGGCGCTGGTCGGCATCGAACTGGGTTCGCCGGACGGCCTGGAGGCCCTGCTCAAGCGCATGGACGAATCGCCGATCCAGGGCGAGCGCCTGGATCCGGGTTCCCCCGCCTACCGCTATCTGACCTGATCGACGCGTTCCCGGGCAGGGCAGGGAAGGAACCCTGCCCGGGACGGCCGAACGCGATCCACCCCCACGCGGGATCGCGGGTCCGAGGCGCTCAGGCGCGCAGCAGATACCCGGTCTCGGTGGTGTGGATGAGCTGCGGCGCCCCCAGCTTCCGATCCAGCCGGTGCACCACATCGTCGATGCCGATCTCGGTCGGCGGTTCGGTGCAGTATTCGGCGAGTTCGTAATGGGTGACCGGGCGGCCCGCGCGCGCCGCGAGCAACTCCAGCGCGCAGAACTCCCGCGAGGTGACCGTCAGCAGCACCCCGGCCCGCTGCACCCGCCGCCGCAGCCGATCCACCACCAGATCGCCGATGGTGAGCACGGGCGAGGGCGGGACGGGCCGCCGCACGCACAGCGCCCGCACCCGGGCCGACAGCTCGGCGAGGGAGAACGGTTTGGGCAGCCAGTCGTTCGCGCCGCTGGCGAAGCCGTCGCGGCGATCGGCGGGACTGTCGCGCGCGGTCATAATGAGCGCCGGGGTGGTGCGCCCCGATTTCCGTTGCCGCCGAATCAGATCCAGCCCGTCGCCGTCGGGCAGCCCGCGATCGACCACCAGGCAGTCGTAGAGCTGTGCGCCGATCAGCCGGCCCGCCTCGTCGAGATTGCGCGTCAGGTCGACGATGAATCCGGCATCACGCAAGCCGCTCGCAACGCGTTCCCCCAGATCGTCGTCGTCCTCGCACACCAGCACCCACACCTCGCGGGGGCTCGTTCCTTCGTCGGGCATGGGCACACGGTGCCATATCGATCGTGAACGATTCATGAGCGATCGCGTGGTGATAAGCGAGCGTTAACAACTCTGCAAGTGAGTTCCACCAAGATCTGGGTTAACGGATTCACGCACCTCATGCGATCAATCGAGTAGTCCACTACGCGTGAAACCGAACAGTCTGGGCGGGAGGCTTTGTTCATGAAAAGGCTGGTGGTGTGTTGCGACGGCACGTGGAAGGCCGAGTCGAGCAGCACGGTATCGAACATCATCAAGATCGCGCAGACGGTCCGGCTGTCGGGTAAGGGCCCCGACGGCACCCAGATCGGGCAGCGCGTCTTCTACATCTCCGGGCCCGGCGCCCGCGGTTTCGTCTCCGATCGGCTGCTCGGCGGGGCATTCGGTCTCGGTCTCGAAGCGAATCTCTCCTCGGCGTACTGGCAGCTGGCCTCCAACTGGGAGCCGGGCGACGAGATCTTCATCTTCGGATTCAGCCGCGGCGCGTACACCGCCCGCAGCCTGGCCGGAATGATCAACCGCCTCGGCATCCTCAACTACGAGGGCATGATCCAGGGCAAGTATCCCGACGCGCTGAAGATCTATCAGACCCGCAAGGATCCGGACGCTCCGGACCCGCAGGAATGGATCGACTTCCGCGCGAAGTACTGCTATCCGGATCCGGTGAAGATCAACTTCCTGGGCGTCTTCGACACCGTCGGCGCCATGGGCATTCCGGGCCTCACCTCGTGGCGGCACCGCTTCCACGATGTGCGGCTCTCGCGCACCGTGTACTGCGCGCGGCAGGCGCTGGCCCTCGACGAGCGGCGGCGCGCCTTCGAGCCCTGCCTGTGGGAGGTCCCGGTCGAGCTGGGGGAGAAGTATCGGCGCAACGATCGCGTCAAGCAGGTCTGGTTCGAGGGCGTGCACAGCGATATCGGCGGCGGCTATCCGGAATGCGCGCTGTCCGACATCACCCTGCGCTGGATGATCGACGAGGCGGAGAAGGAGGGCCTGGCCTTCGACCAGCCCCGCCTGGCGCAGTTGCTGGCGCACTGCCCGGAGTCCGCGGCGGAGCACTGCGAGCGGCACGATTCGCTCGGGCCCGCGTACCGAATCCTCAATACTTTCCGCATGATTCGGAGTCCGCGCCGGGGCCGGTTCTACTGGGATTCCTGGCGGCGCCTGCTCGAGGCCGGTGACCAGAACAGCTATCTGGCCTCCTCGGTCGGCAACTACCGCCCGGCCAATCTGCGCCGGCGGCTGGAGGAAATGGGCGGCGACATCCCGTCCCGGTACATCGAGTACACCGATTACCCGCCGATCGCCCCGAACCCGGCCGAGCAGCCGGGCCCGGGACGCGGTGGCGGGCTCGCCACCCTGATGGCGACGGACAACAGCACCGGTGGTGAATCCGCCGCCTAGCGGGGATTACGCGTTCAGCGCCGCCCAGGTCTTGGCGCCGACCACCCGGTCGGCGTCGAGGCCGTGGTCGAGCTGGAACAGATAAACGGCACTGGCGGTGAGGTCGCCGAACTTCCCGTCCACATAGCCCGGGTCGTAGCCGTGCCCGAAGAGCAGGCATTGCGCCTGCTTCACGGCCTCACCCTCGCTGCCGAGCGACAGGGTGGGCTGTTTCGCGGTGTAGTCGCAGCCGTAGGCGGTCTTCGCCGGTGCGTCGGCCAAAGCTGGTGCGGCCGAACCCAGCAGCACGGCGGATGCGACAGCGGATGCTGCGAAGAGTGAGCGGAGTTTCATCGGAATTCCCCCGAATCGGTTGTGCTTCTCTGAGAAGGAGCGGCGCTCCCATCGACGAAGCTAGGCGCCGGTTCTTCGGGTTTTCTCCCGGATTTCTCCGGTGTGCAGCTCGTACACGACTTTCGTTGCGCCGATGACTATTTCGTCGCCGTCGGAAAGCGCGGTGTCGGCCACGATGGGTTCGCCGTTGAGGTAGACGCCATTGGCCGAATCCCGGTCCCGGAGGAAGATCTCGCCGCCGCGATGCAGGACGCGGGCGTGCTGGCGGCTGACGCGGGAATCGTCGAGGACCACGTCATTGTCGGCGTCGCGGCCGATGGACAGTCCCTCGGCCGGGATCGCGACGGGCGTGGCGTCGCCGATGCGCAACCAGGCGGAGCGGCGGACGTCGAGCCCGTCGCGGACCGTGGTGCGCGGCGGGTTCTTGTGCGCCGGAAGCCGAGCCGGTCCGGGCGGCAGCGGATCTTGATTGCGCACCGCGGATTCGAGGGCCACGGTGGCCGGGTCCGGGTCGATACCGGCCTCCCGCAAGGCATTGCGCACGCCGCGGCAGGCGTCCAGGGCATCGGCCTGCCGGCCCGCTTCGTACAGTGCCCGGATCAGCAGCCGCCAGAACCGCTCATTGCGCGAGTGCTCGGTGGTGAGCGCGGTCAGTTCGCCGATCACCGTACCCGCCGCGCCGCAATCGATCTCGGCCTCGATCCGGTCGGCGAGCGCATTGAGCCTGCGCTCGGCCATATCGGCGGCGAAATTCGCCGCGAAGCTCAGCTCGCGCAGATCGGCGACGGCCTCGCCGCTCCACTGCGCCAGCGCCTCGGCGAAACACTTCGCCGCCAGCTCCGGGTCACCGGTGTTTGCCGCGATTCGTCCACGCGTGCAGGCAGATTCGAAGCGACCGGCATCGCAGTGCTCGTCGGCGATATCCAGCAGATAGCCGCCGGGCATGGTGCGCAGCACCGCGCGATCGTCCACGCCGGCCTCGTGCAGCACCGAGCGCAGCATCGAAACACAGCTGTAGACCACGTTCTCCGAGCGGCTGGGCGCGTCCTCCTCCCAGATGACCCGCAGCAGCGCCGCTCTGGTGACCGTTCGCCGCCGGTTCAGTGTGAGCACCGCCAGCAGGGCGCGAAGTTTGGTGCCGGGCACGATGATCGAAACGCCGTCCACGGACAGGCCCACCGGTCCGAGCACGCGCAGATCCACCATCGGCGCCGCTACTCCCATACACCCTCCCGACCAGTGGCGACGGCCCTCGCGGGTGCGAAGGCTCCTCCCCGCGCATTATTCTCCTTGCGAACGGCCGCTCGAGGAGGTGCTGTACAGGGTGTATCCCGATGAGCTGCCGCGTGGTTCGATCTTCGCCGGATATGTGATCGAACGCAGGCTGGGCGCGGGCGGCATGGGCACGGTCTATCTGGCCGAGGACCCCGAGGTCCCCATGAAGGTGGCGCTCAAGGTACTGCGCAATCCGCACGACCGGCCCTTCTACGCCGCCCAGTTCCGGCGCGAGGCCGAACTGGCGGCCGGCCTCGAACACCCGAACATCGTGGACGTCAAGCGGTTCGGCGAGGAAGACGGCGTGCTGTGGCTGGCCATGCAGTACGTGCCGGGCGGCGATCTGGCGCAGCTGATCGAGGCCAATCCGGCGGGCCTCGACCCGGTGCGGGCGGTGCACATCCTCACCGAGGCCGCCAAGGCCCTGGACCACGCGCACCGCAAACGGGTGATCCACCGGGACGTGAAGCCCGGCAATATCTTTCTCGCCACCAACCACGGCGAGACGGACTGGGTGCTGGTCGGCGACTTCGGCATCGCACGCAGCACCGAAACCGAGAGCACCCGCACGGTGAGCGGGCGCTGGGCCTTCTCCGCACCCTATGCGCCGCCGGAACAGCGGGCCGGGCTTCCGGTGGATTACACCGCCGACGTGCACGCGCTCGGAGTCACCCTGTACGAGATGCTGACCGGCCGGCAGCCGAGCGGGCTGCCGGGGCAGGACACCGACAGTCTTTCCCCCGCCATGCGGCGGGTGATCGCGACGGCGACGGCAACGGATCCGGCCGAGCGCTATCCGAGCTGCGGCGAGCTCGCCGCAGCCGCGGCCGGGGCGCTGAAAGGCACGAAGACCGCGACGCGGGTGGCGACGGGAGCCGGATGGCTGTCTCGCGCGTCGCGGCGATCCGGTTCGCGAACGCGGGTCGTGGTGGGCGCCGGAGCCGTGGTCACGGTATCGGCGGCGGTGCTGTTCCTGATGCTGCGCGCGGACGCCGATCAGGGCTCGCCGGATACCGCGAACGGCGGCACCCCGCCCCCGCCGGACTACATCAGCGAACGCTGCCACTTCACGACCACGGTTCCGGTCGAGGCGGGCGGTCATATGGTGCTGCCCAGCACCAAGGACGGGAACCGCCGCTGCATCCTGTCCGTTGTCGATTCCCAGTCGCGCGGCAGCGCCCCCGCCGCGCCGCTGGCCGGTGTCACCGCCCTGCACGAGGCGCTTCGCCTGTGCTACGGCCACGAGACCGCCGATGGCACCGGCATTTACGGACCGGCAACCAAGACCGACGTCCGCTATGTCCAGGACGTGGTCGGCGAGAAACAGGACGGCGTCTACGGACCCAAGACCGCCGCCGCCATGAAATGGCCGGTCTACGACAACACCGGCGACCACATCGCCTGCCTCCAGCCCGGCCCCTAGTGAGCGTCCCTGTCCCCGAATACCCTCGTCTCGCAACACTCCGCGTCTCGCGACAGTCGAGCGGCATGCCGGAGTGACCGCGCGGTATGCCGGGGTGACCGGGGCCTGCCGGACGAGGGTGGTGTGTGGGAAGAGCCAGTCGGACGGCGGTGCGTGTCGGGGTGGCAGCCCGGACGACTGTGGCGTGTCGGGGTAGTCGGCCGGGCTGGTGGTCAGCGCACCAGTAGGGCGACCGGGAGGCGGGCGAAGAGTTTTTCCAGGCGGGAGCGGCCGGAGAAGGTGTGGCCGGTGAGGCGGTCGGTCCAATGGCCTTGGGGGAGGTCGAGGACTGTGTCGCCCCAGCCGCCCGCTTCGTCGAGGCGGATGGTGTGGCGGGTGACGGCGACGATCACCTCGGGCATCTCGCCTCTGCGGCCGCGGGCGTAGGAGAGGAAGTGGCCGGCTTGGTCGCCGTTGGCGAAGAGGGGGGTGTAGGTGCCGCCGACGAAGCATTCCGGGCGTTCGCGGCGCAGCCAGAGGGCGTAGGCGACGATCCACATCTTGACCGCGCCGGAGGGGTCCAGATCCGGTGTGCCGGTGAGGGATTGCAGGAGCAGGGAGCGGTGGGTGAAGTCGACCGGGCGGCGGTTGTCGGGATCGACGAGGGAGTCCTCCCACAGTTCGGCTCCCTGGTAGATGTCGGGGATGCCGGGGCCGCACAGTTGCAGCAGTTTCTGCGCCAGCGCCTCCGACCAGGCGAACGGGGCGTAATCGGCGACCAGTTCACCGAGTTCGGCCCCGACCGGCCCGTCGATGACGGTGTCGATCCAGCGGTGCACCGCGGATTCGAACTCGACATCCGGTTCCTCCCAGGAGGACTGGGTGCCGGCCTCGCGAACGGCCTTCTCCGCGAACTGGTGCACCCGGTCCCGGAATCCGGGCACGGCCGCGGCGGGCCGGCCGTCGGCGGGCCAGATGCCGAACATGTTCTGCAACAGGAAGATCGTGGTCGCGCCGTCGGGCCCGGGCGCGATGTCGTTCCACGCCGAGACCGCCCGCGCCCAGATGTCGGCCACCTGCGAGAGCAGCCCGATGCGGGCGCGCACATCCTCGCCGCGCTTGGTGTCGTGGGTGGACAGCGTCGTCATGGTGGCGGGCCAGCGGGTGGCGCGCTCGGCATTGGCGAGATGGAATTCCACGGGGGTGCAACCGAATCGGGCCGGATTGGCGCCCATCTCCTGCAGCGACACCAGTCGCGCGGCGCGGTAGAACATGGTGTCCTCGACCGCCTTGGCGGTGACCGCCCCGCCCACCTGGTGGAAGCGCACCGCGGCCTCGCCGTTGACCGCCAGCGCCGTCGTCAGCACCTGTAGCGGCGGCATGAGCTCACCATTGCGCCGCGCCACCTCGGCCACCACCGCGGACACCGTCCCGGCCAGCGGCGCGTAATCGGTGCGGTACACCGGCATGAACGACAGCACCTCGATGGTGGCATTGGTGAGCGCCATGGTGTCGCAGGCCTCGGTGCGCGCATCGCGCTTGATGGCCGCGACCAGCCGGCGCACCTCCGGCACCAGCATGGTCTCGGCGACGGCGCGTTTGATGCGGTGCTCGTTCTCCGCGAACCAGGACCGGTCGCTGCCGTGCCCGGCGAACTGGCGGGACAGCTCGGTCATCTGCTTGGCGCCGTCGGGATCGATGAGCACGGCCCCGATATCGGCGAGGGTGTCGTAGCCGGTGGTGCCGTCGATGGGCAGGGTCGCGTCGAGCGGTTCGCTGTGCGAGAGCACCTTCTCCACCAGCAGCAGCCGATGCGGCCCGATCAGCTTGCGCAGCTGCTTCAGATAGGCCGCGGGCCGGGCCAGCCCGTCGGGATGGTCCACGCGCACGCCGTCGATGAGATCGTGCTCGCACCAGGCCGCCAGCTCCCGATGGGTGGCCTCGAAGACCGCCGGATCCTCCTGCCGGATGGCGGCGAGGGAGCCCACGGTGAAGTAGCGCCGGTATCCGCACAGCCCGGATTTCCAGTTGACCAGCCGATAGTGCTGCTTGTCGTGAATGCGCAGCGCGTTCTCGCCATCGGTGCCGGGCGCGATGGGGAAGCGCATATCGTGCAGCGCCAGCATGGGCTCGAGCCCGCTGCGGTCGACCGTCAGCGCCGCCGGATCGTTCTCATTGGCCAGCACCGGCAGGGCCACGCGCCCGCCCGCGCCATTGGCCGGGCTCCAGTCGATATCGAAGTAGTGCGCGTACTTGGAATCCTTGCCGTGCGTCAGCACATCCCACCACCACGGGTTCTGCCGCGGATCGGCCACGCCCACATGATTGGGCACCAGATCCACGATCAGTCCCATGCCGCGGCCGCGCACCTCGTCGGCGAGCGCCTTGAATCCGGCGGGCCCGCCCAGGCCGGCCGCGACCGAGGTGGGATCGGTGATGTCGTACCCGTGCGTGGAGCCGCGCACGGCGGTCATCACCGGCGACAGGTACAGGTGCGAGATGCCCAGCTGCTGCAGGTATTCGGCGATGGCGCGGGCATCGGCGAAGGTCAGGCCGTCCGGGCGCAGCTGCAGCCGGTAGGTGCTGCGCACCGGGGTCTGCCGGGCGATGGGGTCGGTGTGGTGTTCGGGCGTGCTGGTCATGGCGCTATGAATCATGCCGTACGGCGAAGGACGAGCAGGCAGCGTGCGGGGACTTCGACGGTGGACGCGGCCGGATGCGTTGTGTTTGCTGATGGTTCGCCAGTGGGGGTGGAGCAGTCCAGGGCCACCGTCCACCCGGCCCCGTGATCGGCATCGGGCAGGGTGAAGCCGAGGGCGGCGTCGTGGGCGTTGAAGCACAGCAGGAACGAGTCGTCGGTAATGCGCTCACCGCGCGGCCCGGGTTCGCGAATGCCGTCGCCATTGAGGAAGACGGTGAGCGAGCGGCCGAATCCGGTCTCCCAGTCCGCATCGGTCATCTCCGCGCCGGCGGGGGTGAACCAGGCGATGTCATCGGGATGGTCGTGATCGGGCGCGGGCCGGCCGTCGAAGAACCGGCGGCGCCGGAACACCGGGTGCGCGGTGCGCAAAGCGACTGCGCGGCGGGTGAATTCGAGCAGCTCGGCATTGGTTTCCATGAGCGACCAGTCCATCCACGACAGCGGTGAGTCCTGACAGTAGGCATTGTTGTTGCCCCGCTGGGTGCGGCCCAGCTCGTCACCGTGCAGCAGCATAGGCGTGCCCTGCGACACCAGCAGCGTGGCGAGCAGATTGCGCACCTGCCGGGCCCGCAGGGCGCGGATCTCCGGATCCTCGGTGGGCCCTTCCACGCCGCAGTTCCAGGAGCGGTTGTAGGTCTCGCCGTCGCGATTGCCCTCGCCATTGGCGGCATTGTGTTTCTCGTTGTAGGACACCAGATCCGCGAGGGTGAACCCGTCGTGCGCGGTGACGAAGTTGATGCTGGCGCCGGGGCGGCGGCCGGTGGCCTCGTACAGGTCCGAGGAGCCGGTGAGCCGGGAGGCGAACTCGCCCAGGGTGGCCGGTTGCCCGCGCCAGTAGTCCCGCACGGTGTCACGGTATTTGCCGTTCCACTCCGTCCAGTGTGCCGGGAAATTGCCGACCTGATAGCCGCCCTCGCCGACATCCCACGGTTCTGCGATGAGTTTCACCTGGCTCACCACCGGATCCTGGTGCACCAGATCGAAGAAGGTGGCCAGCCGGTCCACATCGTGCAGTTCCCGGGCGAGGGTGGCGGCCAGGTCGAAGCGGAAGCCGTCCACGTGCATGTCGAGGATCCAGTAGCGCAGCGAATCCATGATCAGCTGCAAGGTGTGCGGGTGGCGCACATTGAGGCTGTTGCCGGTGCCGGTGTAGTCCATGTAGTGCTGCGGATCATCGTCCACCAGACGGTAATACGCGGCATTGTCGATCCCGCGGAAGCTGATGGTGGGGCCGAACTCGTTGCCCTCGGCGGTGTGGTTGTAGACCACATCGAGAATGACCTCGATATCGGCGGCGTGCAGCGCGCGCACCATGGCCTTGAACTCGGTGACCGCCGCGCCGGGGGAGCCGTTGGCGGCATACTCCCGATGCGGGGCGAAGTAGCCGAAACTGTTGTAGCCCCAATAGTTTCGCAGGCCGCGATCGAGCAGCACGCGATCGTGCAGGAACTGGTGCACCGGCATGAGCTCGACGGCGGTGATGCCCAGGCTCTTCAGGTGTTCGATGATCGCCGGATGCGCCATGCCCGCGAAGGTTCCGCGCAGCTCCGGCGGCACCTCCGGATGGGTGAACGTCATGCCCTTCACGTGCGCCTCGTAGATGACCGTCTCGTGATACGGCCGCTTGGGCGAGCGGTCGTCGGCCCAGTCGAAATACGGGTTGATGACCACGCCGGTCATGGTGTGGCCGAGGGTGTTCTGCCCGTGGTTGTACGGCGCGGCATCGGCCCCGAATTCGCCGCCGAAGGCTTTGCCGTACGGGTCGAGCAGCAGTTTGCTGGGATCGCAGCGCAGCCCCCGGGCCGGATCGTAGGGCCCGTGCACGCGGAACCCGTACCGCTGACCCGGCGCGATCCCCGGCAGATAGGCGTGCCAGACGAAGCCGTCCACCTCGTCCAGGGCTATCCGCGTCTCCCGGTTGTCCTCCCCGATCAGGCACAGCTCCACCCGCTTGGCCGCCTCGGAGAACAGCGAGAAGTTGGTGCCCGCCCCGTCGTAGGTGGCGCCCAGCGGGTACGCGGTCCCCGGCCACACGCCGAGCGGTGCCGTGCCGGGAGTCGCGGGAGCCATGCCCAGACACTATCGGTCCGGCCGGGCCTCCGGTTCGAGCCCCCTGCGCCAGGTCTGGCCCACCAGATCGGCGCCGAAGCTGTGGTGCGGATTCGCCTCGACCAGTTCGAATCCGGCGCGCTCGTAGATGCGGCGGGCGGAGGTGAGCACGTCATTGGTCCACAGCACGATCTCGGCGTAACCGGCCGCGGCGGCGAAACGCAGGCATTCGTCCACCAGTGCGCTGCCCACGCCGTGCCCGCGCGCCGACGGTTCCACCAGCAGCAGCCGCAGCCGGGCGGTGGTGTCGGACTCCTTCATGCAGTACACCGCGCCGACCGGTTCGCCGTCGAGCTCGGCGACCCACATCCGTTCCCGTTGCGGGTCACGGGAATTCAGGAAGTCGGTGACGATGCGCGCGACCAGCGCCTCGTACTCGCCGTCCCACCCGTACTCCGCCGCGTAGAGCGCGGCATTGCGCTGGATCACCCACCCGTGCTCGCCCGGCAGCGGTTCGCGCAGCGTGACGTCCGCACCGCCGTTCTCCGGTTCCAGAATGCGCTCGATGGTCCGCATAGCCCCGATGAGCCGATCCCGGTCGGTCGGCGCGTGCGCCTCGAGCAGGTTGGCCGCATCCCGGCTGGAGCGTTCGTCCAGCTCGGCGAACACATCCCACCCGCGTTCGCTGAGCTGCACCTCCTGCACCCGGCGATCCCGCTCCGCCCGCCGCCGCTCGATCAGCCCGTCGTTCTCGAAACGCGCCAGGATCCGGCTGAGATATCCCGGATCCAGCCCGAGCGTCTGCCGCAGCGTCACCACTTCCCACGGCCCGGAACTGGCCAGCTCGAACAGAATTCGCGCCTCGGTCAGCGAGAACGGTGTATCGACGAGCCCCTCCCGCAGCACGCCGATAACTCGCGTGTACCGCCGGTTGAAGTCGCGAACGGCGGCGATCTCGTAGGTGTCGACCGCACGGGCCGCCGCCGTGGGGGGTTCGGGGGCGTCCCTGAGAGGCACCGGAGAGTTGGAATTCTGCATGGCGCTCCAATCCTTTGACTTTGTCAAAGAATACTCCGATCCGGACGCCTCGAGGCTTGTTGGTGGTAACTTGAACGGCGTTCAAGGTTGGTTGCCGACAAAGGACTGCCCGTGGCACTGAGTACCGACGAGATCACCGCCATCGACGCCGCGCACGTGTGGCATCCCTACGGCGGATTTCCGGCGACGACCGAACCCCTGGTCGTCGCCTCCGCTTCCGGAACGCGGCTCACCCTCGGCGACGGTCGCCAGCTCGTCGACGGCATGAGCTCGTGGTGGGCCGCCATCCACGGCTATCAGCACCCGGTGCTGGATGCCGCGCTCCTCGAGCAGTCGCGGCGCATGAGTCACGTGATGTTCGGCGGGCTCACCCACGAACCGGCCGCGCGGTTGTCGCAGCTGCTGGTGCAGCTCACTCCCGAGGGCCTGGAGAAGGTCTTCCTCTGCGACTCCGGTTCGGTGTCGGTGGAGGTCGCGGTGAAGATGTGTCTGCAATATCAGCGCGCGCTGGGCCGCCCGCAGAAGCAGCGGCTGCTCACCTGGCGCGGCGGCTATCACGGCGACACCTTCACCCCGATGAGCGTGTGCGATCCCGACGGCGGCATGCACTCGCTGTGGACCGATGTGCTCGCCCCGCAGGTCTTCGCGCCCATGCCGCCGAAAGACTATGAGCCGCAGTACGTCTCCGAGCTGGAGCGGGTGATCGCCGGGCACGCGCACGAATTGGCCGCGGTCATCGTCGAACCCGTGGTGCAGGGCGCGGGCGGGATGCGCTTCCATCACCCCGGATATCTCGCCGATCTGCGCCGGCTCTGCGACGAGCACGACGTGCTGCTGGTCTTCGATGAGATCGCCACCGGATTCGGCCGCACCGGAACACTTTTCGCCGCCGATCAGGCCGGTGTGCGGCCCGACGTCATGTGCGTCGGCAAATCCCTCACCGGCGGCTACCTCACCCTGGCCGCCGCCCTGTGCACCACCGAGATCGCCGAGACCATCAGCCGCGGGCACGGCGGTCTCATGCACGGCCCGACCTTCATGGGCAACCCCCTGGCCTGCGCGGTCGCGGTGGCGTCCATCGAGCTACTGCTGTCGCGGGATTGGCGGGGCGAGGTGCGCCGCATCGAATCCGAGTTGCTCGAAGGTCTCGCGCCCGCACGCGATCTGCCCGGCGTCGTGGAGGCGCGTGTGTGCGGCGCGATCGGCGTGCTCGAACTCGATCATCCGGTGGACATGCGCAAGGCCACTCATGCCGCGGTCGAGTCCGGCGCGTGGTTGCGGCCCTTTCGCAACCTGATCTACAGCATGCCGCCGTTCATCAGCTCCACCGAAGACGTCCGGCGGATCACCACGGCCATGCTCGCGGCTGCTGCCGTGTGACCCGCCCGCGCTCAGCGGTTGACGCGTTTTTCCTTGACCCGATCGGGATTCTCGCTGTCCGACAGCACTTCCCATACGCGGAACACGCAGTGGTAGTCATCGGACCAGCCCCGGGCGATCAGCATGAAGGTGTCGCCGTCGCGCAGGAGGGTGCGGCGGCTGATCATCTTCGGATGATCGGGAATGAATTTCTTGACGAGATCGGGCACTTTCGCGAGGGCTTGTTCACGGGTGCCCACGACCTCGGTGAGAACCTTCGGTGACCAACTCTTGCTGTCACCGAAGCCGGTCGTCTGCTCGACCACTATTGCCCATCGTGGCATCGCGCAGCCTCCTTATGACTTCCAGCATAGTCCGGGCTCCCGTCCTGAACGCCGTTCAAGTATGCTTCCGAGCTGTGAGTGCCGATCCTTTGAACTGGTTGGACGAACGCGCCGCCGCCCGCGTCGACGCCGGATTGCGCCGCGAGCTGCGCGCCCGCGCACCGGAATCGGCGGCAATCGACTTGGCCTCCAACGATTACCTGGGGCTGGCGCACCACCCGGAGGTGATCGAGGGAGCCATTGCGGCCGTGCGCCGCTGGGGCGCGGGGGCCACCGGATCGCGCCTGGTCACCGGCACCACCACCGAGCACGAACAGCTTGAGTCCGAATTGGCCGAATTCGTGGGTGCGGAAGCCGGATTGGTCTTCTCCTCCGGCTACACCGCGAACCTGGGCGCGGTCACCGCGCTGGCCGGGCGCGGCGCGCTGGTGGTCTCGGACGCGGGCAGCCACGCCTCCCTGGTGGACGCCTGCCGGCTCTCGCGCGCCCGCGTGGAGATCGCCCCGCACTGCGATACGGCCGCGGTCGACCGGTTGCTGGCCGAGCGCCGCGAGGAACGCGCTCTGGTGCTGACGGATTCGGTGTTCAGCGCCGACGGCGATCTCGCCCCGCTGGCGGAGCTGCACCGCGTGACGCGGGCGAACGGCGCGGTCCTGCTCGTCGATGAGGCGCACGGGCTCGGTGTGCGCGGCACCGGCGGTCGTGGCCTGGTCCACGAAGCCGGTCTCGCCGGCGCACCCGATCTGATCGTTACCGCGACGCTGTCCAAGTCCTTCGCCGCGCAGGGCGGCGCAGTGCTCGCCAGTGAACGCGTGCGCGCCCATCTGATCGACTCCGCGCGCACCTTCATCTTCGACACCGGATTGGCCCCCGCCGCCGTCGGCGCGGCCCGCGCGGCCCTCGCCGTCCTGCGCCGCGACCCGGACCTGGCCACCCGCGTGCTCGACCACGCCGCCGAACTGGCCCGTATCGCTGGTGTGCCCCAACCGGATTCGGCCGTCGTCCCGGTCGTGCTGGGTGACGCCCAGGTCGCCTACGACGCCGCCCAGGCCTGTCGCGCCGAAGGACTCAGCGTCGGCTGCTTCCGGCCTCCGTCGGTCCCCGAGGGCACCTCCCGCCTGCGCCTGACCGCCCGCGCCAATCTGACCGAGGCGGAACTGGCCACCATCGCAACGGTTCTGGGTAAGGTCCTCGCCGACGCACGCAACCGGAGGGCAGTCCCAGCGTGAGCATTCTCCTGATCACCGGCACATCCACCGATGTCGGCAAGACCATCGTCACCGCCGCCCTGGCCGCCACCGCCCGCGCGGCGGGCGCCGAGGTCGCCGTCTGCAAACCGGCCCAAACCGGCGTGACCCCGGACGAACCCGGTGACCTCGAGGTGATCACCCGCCTGTCCGGCGTCACCCGCACCGTCGAGCTGGCCCGCTATCCGGACCCGCTCGCCCCCGACACCGCCGCTCGCCGCTGCGGCCAACCCCTGCTGACACTCTCCGAAACGGCGGCCGCCATCGAAGCGTGCGGCGACGCCGACCTCACCCTGGTGGAAGGCGCGGGCGGCCTGCTCGTCCGCATGGGCGAATTCACCCTGCTGGACCTCGCCCAAAAGCTCGACGCCCCGGTCGTAGTCGTTTCCGCCGCCGGCCTCGGCACCCTCAACCACACCGAATTGACCACCCGCGCCCTCCAATCCGCGGGCGTGCACTGCGCGGGCCTCATCATCGGTTCCTGGCCCACCCATCCGGACCTCGCCGCCGAATGCAACCGCACCGACCTGCCCGCCGTCACCGGCCTCGACATCGTCGGCACCCTGCCGGAAGGCGCGGGCACCTGGCCCACACCGCTGTTCACCACCGTGGCCCCCAACTGGTTCGACCCCGCCTGGACCGCCCGCCACCTGCACCCCGCCAACTGAGCGAGTCACCGGCAGCTCACTCGATGTCGCCCGGCGCCGTCTGTCTCGCCAGCTGGCCGCCTCACCGTCTGTCGCAGCCTCGCCGAGCTGGCCGCCTCACCGTTTGCCGCCGCCTCGTGTCCGCCCACCCACGTCATCCCGGCGTGCTTTTGGCCGGGATCTCCCACGCCCCTGGTGGATTCCGGCCAAAAGCACGCCGGAATGACCAGGGGGCCGTCGACCCGGGGGATCGGCGGACGCTGTCGTGCTCGGGAGTATCTGCGGTGCTGGAAGCCGGTGCCGGACTCAGGAGCCGCGGCGTTCGGAGGACGCTGCGGCGATCAGAAGGCGGTGTGGCGATCAGAAGGCGGTGTGGCGATCAGGGTCGCGGCCACGATCGGGCTCATGAATTCCTAATGCGTCGTCTGCCACGGTGGGGGCGTGGATGAGCTGGCGGCCGTGGCGCATGTCTTGCGGCGCACTACTTTCGGGCCGTTTCCGGGGCAGACCGAGAAGCTGGCCGGGCAGGGGGCGGATGGGGTGATCGCGGCGGTGTTGTCGGCGCCGCCGTTGATTCCCTCGGACCCGGTGTTCGACGAAGAGGACGACACGGGGGAGGACGGGCCGGTGTTTCGCTGGCTGCGGTTGATGGCCGATCCGGCAGCCGGGGTGCACGAGAAGCTGGTGTGGTTCTGGCACGGGCATTTCACTTCCAGTCACGACAAGGTCGAGACGTGGGAGCTGATGTGGCGGCAGCATGTGCTGTTGCGGCGGTACGCGCTGGGGAATTTCCGGGACCTGGCGCGGGCGATCACGGTGGACGGGGCCATGTTGCAGTGGCTGGACGGGGCCGGGTCGGTGGCGTCGGGGCCGAACGAGAATCATGCGCGGGAGCTCATGGAGCTGTTCACGCTCGGGCGGGGGAACTATTCGCAGGAGGATGTGCGGGGCGCGGCAACGGCTCTGTCCGGGTGGGATGTGGATTCCGAGGGTCGAGTGAGTTTCGATCCGGACAGCGGGAATGCGCGGGCGATGCGGCTGCTGGGCCGGTCGGTCGTCGACGCGCGCGACGTGGTCGATGCGCTGTGTGATCGGCCCGAGTGCGCCCGGTTCGTGGCCGGGAAGCTGTACGAGTTCCTGGTCGGGCAATCGCCGTCGGAGCAGCGGACAGGGGAGCTGGCGGCGGTGTTCGCGCGGGCAGACCTGGAGATTCGGCCACTGGTGGAGGCGATTCTGCGGGATGCGTCCTTCCTGGCCGCGGTTCGCGCCCGGCCGCGCTATCCGGTGGAATGGGTGACCGCCGCCTTCGCTGTGTGCGGAATCGATGATCCGGCAGCGTCTTTCGACACCATGACCGCGCTCGGACAGTCGCCGTTCTATCCGCCGAATGTGGCGGGCTGGCCGTCGGGCGTCCGCTGGCTGGTTCCGGGGGCGGCGGTCGCGCGGGCCGCGCTGGCGGTGAACGCGCCTGCCGTCGCGGAGATCGCCGGGGCGGCGGATCCGGTGGCCGTCGCCTTCGCGCGGGCCGGAATCTACGATCCGACACCCGCCACCGCGGTGGCGGCCCGGGACCTGGTATTCGAGCTGCGGCGTGAGCCGGAGCAGGCCGCGGCGGCCCTGCTCGCGCTCGTG
Source organism: Nocardia sp. NPDC127526 (assembly GCF_042672265.1). NCBI lineage: Bacteria > Bacillati > Actinomycetota > Actinomycetes > Mycobacteriales > Nocardiaceae > Nocardia > Nocardia sp. NPDC127526. The sequence goes on from NZ_JBHXVO010000027.1 coordinate 95,429, forward strand.
CTCACCGCACCGGAATTCGTGCTCGCCTGATGCGCTGTCGGTGGGCGCCGCTCTGTCGCCGGCGC
>NZ_JBHXVO010000028.1:0-9090 GCF_042672265.1 Nocardia sp. NPDC127526
CCCCTTGTCCCCCCCCCGCACCCCGGGGTTTTGTTGGGGCCCCAACCCCCCCGCCCGCTTCCCCCCCCCCCACCCCCCACGCCGGAATGACGAGGAAATGACGAGGAAACGTCCCACTCGAGGCTGCTACTTCTGGGAGGACCAGCGATGAGCTCGCCGATTGTCAGCCGCCGCGCACTACTGGGGGCGGCGCTGCTGTTACCGGTGGCTGCGTGCGCGAGGACAGAGACCTCGAGTGCGCCGCCAACGGCCACTGCCGCAGCCAAAACGACCACGACGGCGGTCGCGGCCGAGGCCGATCATCCTCGGCTCGTCGAGTTGGAGCGCCAATTCGACGCTCGTCTCGGCGTCTTCGCCCTGGCGACCGGAACCGGCGCGACCATTGTTCACCGGGCCGATGAGTCCTTCGCGTTCTGCTCCACGTTCAAGGCGCTGGCCACCGCCGCGGTGCTGCAGCGAAATCCGCTGTCGCACTTGGATACCGTCGTGACCTACACCGAGGCCGACCTCATGAAGAGCTCATTCATCACCCGTGATCACGTGGCCACCGGCATGACCCTTCGCGATCTGTGCGACGCCGCCGTCCGCTACAGCGACGGCACCGCGGGCAATCTGCTGGTGCGCGACCTCGGCGGCCCCGAGCGCCTCACCGAATACACCCGCACCCTGGGCGATTCCGTCACCCGCATGGATCGCGTCGAGCCGCTCATCACCGAGGCCACGCCCGGCGACCCGCGCGACACCACCACCCCCCGCGCCCTCGGCGCCAACTTCCAAAAACTGGTCCTCGGCGACGCCCTCCCCGAGGACAAACGCGCCTTCCTCCGCGACCTACTGGAGCGCAGCCTCACCGGCGCCCAGCGCATCCGAGCCGGACTCCCGCAAGACTGGACGGTGGCCAACAAAACCGGCACCGGCGACTACGGCACCCTCAACGACATCGCCATCACCTGGCCCCCGGCCTCCGCCCCACTGGTCATCGCGATCATGTCCAGCAAGACCACCAAGGACGCCCCCTACGACCAAGCCCTGCTGGCCCGCACGGCCGAATACATAGCCGCCACGCTCGTCTGAGCCGCCGCAGTCGGCCAAGCCGCACACTCATGCGAGCCGCACAGTCGTGCGAGTCGCCGCGGTCGTCCGACCCGCACAGTCCTGCGAACCACCGCAGTCGTCCGACCCGAACAGTCGTCCCAGCCGCTGCAGTCATCTGAGCCGCACAGTCGTGCAGGCCGCGCAGTCGTACGAGCTGCCGCAATCGTCCGAGCTGCCGCAATCATGCGAGCCGCACACTCACGCGAGTCGCCGCGGTCGTCCGAGACGCACAGTCCAGCCGAGTCGCCGCAGTCGTCCGCACAGTCCAGCCGAGTCGCCACAGTCGTCCGCCCCGCACAGTCGTCCAAGCCGCCGCAGTCGGGTGAGCCGCGCAATCATGTGAGCTGCAGCAGTCGTCCGAGACGCGCAGTCGGGTGAGCCCCGCAGTCTGGTCAGCTGTGCAGGCGGGTGAGCTTTGCAGGCGGGTGAGCTTTGCGCGGTGGCCGGGGGTTGTGGCCGATGCGCGATACTGGGGCGATGGCATCTGGCTTCCGTGTTCCCGAACAGTCCGTTGCCGGTGAGTACGCCGATGATGGGCTTACCGTGGGGCGGACGGCCGGGCTTGTCGGGCTCAGTGTGCGGACGCTGCACCATTGGGATGTGATCGGGTTGGTGCGGCCGAGCGACCGTACCTCGGCCGGGTATCGGCTGTATGCGCCCGCCGATATCGCCCGTATCCATCGCGTTCTGGTTTATCGCGAGCTTGGCTTTCCGCTGGCTCAGATCGCCCAGTTGCTGGACGATCCCGCCACCGACGCGCGCGAGCACCTTCGGCGGCAGCGCACCGAACTCGTCGACCGGATCGCCCGGCTGGAGAGCATGGTCGGTGCGGTGGATCGCATGCTCGAGGCGTCGGCCAAGGGGATGCAGCTGACTCCCGAACAACAGGTCGAGATCTTCGGCAGCGACTGGCAGCCCGAGTGGATCGAGGAGGCCGAACAGCGCTGGGGCGACAGCGCGCAGTGGGCGCAGTGGGCCGACCGCACCGCCGACTGGACTCCCGCCGACTGGACCCGGATCACCGCCGAAACCAATGAGCTGAACGCCGATCTCGCCACCGCCAAACGCGACGGCGTCTCCCCTGGCTCGGCCGAAGCCAATGCGCTGGCCGAGCGCCACCGCGCCCTGATGTCCCGATACTTCGACTGCACCCGTTCCATGCAGTCCTGCATGGCCCGCATGTTCATCGAAGAACCCGGCTACGCCGACTACTACGACGCCTTCGAACCCGGCCTGTGCGCGTGGTTCCGCGACATCATCTACGCGAATGCCCGCACCCACGGCATAGACCCGGACTCCGCCCGCTGGGAGTGAATGGCACAGCCCGCGATTCGGGCAAGTGAAACGACATCGACCGGGAACTGGTGGCGGCAAAACCCGAGAAGGGTCCGCCACCAGTTCCCGGTCGGTGATGTTTCAGATCTAGAGGTGCTCGCCGGCGGCTAGACCGGCGGTGAAGGTGTCCCATTCGCCGGGTGTGAAAACCAGTGCGGGGCCGGTGGGGTCCTTGGAGTCGCGCACTCCGACCATGCCCTCATCGAGGAACGCGACTTCGACGCACTGGGAACCGGTTTCGCTGTAACTGCTCTTGAACCAGTCTGCTCGGGCCGGGTCAATGTTCACGTTCAAACTCCCTTGCTACCCGGCGCACCAGGTCTCGCGATCGCACCTCATCCAGCGTTTCGGCTCGGATGGCTTCGGCCAATTCAATGTAGCGCTGGACATCGTCGTGCTTTTCGATGTAAAGGTCGCTGGTCAGCCGCCCCTCGACGTAGACGACCGGCGGCTCGATCTGCCTGTTCTTGGCGTCGGTGCCGAAGTCCAGCAGCACGAATGGACCATGTTGGAAACCCCAGGTGTACCCGGCTGAGTACGGTTGAATCCGCACTGTCACATTGGGTTTCGTGCTGAGGTCGGCGACGTGTTTCAGTTGGGTGGCCATGACGCGGTTGCCGCCGACGACACGGCGCAGCGCGGCTTCGTGCAGCAAGACTTCGACCGTCAGCGGATTGGCCTTACGGGTTACGATCACTTGCCGTTTCAGGCGGATGTCGACGCGCCTTTCGATATCGTCCGCGCTCGCGAAGCCAGGAAAGGCGTGAAAGACAGCACGGGCGTAGTCCGCGGTTTGCAGCAGTCCGGGAATCTGCTCTTGGTAGGTGACCTGGCGGCGGGCAGAACGTTCCATGCCGACGTACATATTGAACGCGTCGCTGAACAACCCACCGAGCGAGAAGATCCCATCCTCGTCTTTGGCCGTGGCAGCCCGGTATGCCAGTCCGACAGCCTGCTCGGTCTCGTCTGCGTCGACCTCGTAGAGCATGCACAGCTCCCGCACGTCCTGTCGGCGGGGCTTGACGGTGCGGCCGGCTTCCAGGCGTTGTAATGCGTTGAAGCTGAGCTGAACCTGGACCGACGCTTGCTCGAGAGTCAAGCCGGTCGCCTGACGCCGTTCCCGCAGAAACCGGCCCAGCTGGCGGCGCAACAGGGTCGGCGACTCGTCCTCTGCCATGGCTACCCCCGAAAGTGAATACACCTGACAACCGAATCTGAATATTGCTTCGCGGCAGATCTGCCTTCTGTCTTGGGATTTCAGGCTACCTGATCTGAATATTCAGATTCTATGTTTTCGGATATGTCGCCGGTGATGTGCTGGGCCAACGGACGGCAGTGACGACAGGGAGGCCAGTGGCAATGTCCAGCACGAACCAATGGTCGGTGCAGGCGATCATCGAACGCGTCGACCGCGAAAATCAGCAGACCGCCGGCGCACGGCACCCGGCTCCCGAGTCGCCCACTGCCGGGTATTCGGTGCGCGGATTGTGGTCGTGCTACGCCGATCCCGGCGAGTTGAGCACCGCCCAAGCCCACACCGCCATGCAACTGCACCTCGGGTGCGGGGTGGAGACCTGCCGGGTGCGGCGGCGGGCGCGCACCGCACTGGTCGCGGCCGGGCGCATGATCCTCGACCCGCGCGCGGCACGGGAACCCGCCGCACCGCGCAGATCACTGCTCACGCTCTTGCGGATCGCGGTATTCGGTTATGGCACAGCGTTCCTCGGTGGTCGTCATGCCCTGCGATGATCCCGACCGGATGGAGATCCAGGTCATCGTGGACGTGCTCGACACCATCGAGGCACGGCTGTGCGAACGTGAGCGCTGCGGGTGGCGGCTGACCGTGCCCCGCTCGTACATCTACGCCGCGGTGCTGCACGCGGTCATTGTCAGCGCCCGCGCATCGCACCGGCTGCCGGCCACGCTCGACCATGCGGAGGTCCTCGACGCCATCTTCGACGGCACCGAACCGCCGTGCCGGGGTGGGACCGGCCGACCGGTCGAGGACCTCATCGGGCTCCACACCGTGCACGTGAACTGATCTAGTCGCGCACCGGGACGAAGCGGAGCAGGACCGAGCCCGTTGCGGGGAAGGTGCGGTTCTCCACCAGCTCGAGCTTGACCCATTGCTCCAGGGTCGGGAAGAACGGGGTGCCGCCGCCGACCACGACCGGGCTGACCATCACCAGGAACTCGTCCACCAGACCGGCCTGGACCAGCGGCGCGGCCACGGTGGCGCCGGCGACCTCCAGCATGCCGTCGGTCTCGGCCTTGAGCTTCTTCGCGACCTCGACCACATCACCCCGTTCCAGGCGTGAGTTCGAGTCGACTGAGGTGAGGGTTTGGGAGAACACCACTTTCGGCATCGCACACCACAATCGGGCGTACTCCGATTCGATCGGGGTGATGTCCGGGTTCTGGTCGGCGGTCAGCCAGTATCCCGCCATCAGTTCGTACAGCTTGCGGCCGTACAGCGACAACGCGGTGTCGCCGACGCGGTCGTTCCAGAACTGGTGTACCTCTTCGTCCGGTCCGACATCGGGAATCTCCCCCTTCGCGTCGGCAATGTAGCCGTCCACCGTGACATTCATGCCATATGTCAGTTTTCCCATGACACTACAGACGGCCCGGGCGTACGGAATTCATCGATCTCAGCCTTTCAGCTTGCGCCAGCCGCCCGCGCGATTGTTGGCGATGATCTGCTCGAACATCGCCAATAACGCAGGGGCATTGAGTTTCTCGCCCTCTTTGACGGCCACCGTGCGCGCCGTCTTGTTGTCGTGCCCGCCGGTAATGATCCCCTCCGGATCGGGCACGATCGCACCGTCGTAGAGGAAGACGTTCACATGCGTCTTGGCGGCCAGCAGCGCGCAGATATTGCCCTGCAGAACGAAATACGGCTGCACGGTCCGCTTGATGGTCTCCTCGACCTCCGGATCGGCGGCGTGCACGAGATCCCGCACCTCGTGGCAGATTCGCTGCTGCCAGTCGGGTAGCGCGTCGATATAGGCGTCGACGCGGGGGTCGGCCACATAGGACATGAGCCGATCCTGGCACAGGGGTCCGACAGCCGGGTGGATTTCAGGCGGTCGCGGGCGCGAGCAACCCGACGGCCGCCGCCAGGCGGCGATGCGATTCGAGGCGGGCCGCGCGATCGTAAGTGCTGGTGTGCACCAGGATCTCGTCCGCGCCCGTGCGGGTGACCAGACCTGCCAGGGCCGCGGTGACGGTGGCCTCGGGGCCGTGGATGTGACCGCGCAGGGACTCCTCGAAGAGGCGGCGCTGGCGGTCGGTCATGGGCTCGCGATCGATCTGGTCGGGAGAGATCAGGGGCGGGAATTCGCCGTGCGTGCGCGAGTAGGCGGCCGACCACGCCTCGGGCAGGAGCAGGCGGTGCGCTTGCTCCTCGGTATCGGCGATGACCGCGGAGACCGAGACGACGACGTAGGGTTCGCTGCCCCAGTAGCCGGGCCGGAAGTCGGCGCGGTACCGGTTGATCGCCTCGACCATGGCGTCCTCGCCCGCGAGCTGGGCGATCACCAGGGGCAGTCCGAAGCGGGCGGCACGCTCGGCGCCGGAACCGACGGCGAGCAGGAAGGCGGGGATGCGCAGGCCCTCGGCCGGCCAGGCGTGCACGCCCAGGCGGCCGCCGGCCAGGTAGTCCCGGAGTTCGCCGAGCTGGGCGTCGAAATCCTCGGCATCGCGTTTGTCGTGGCCCAGGGCGCGGCGGACGCCGTCGGTGAAGCCGACCGATCGGCCCAGGCCCATATCGATGCGGCCCGGATAGAGCGACTCCAGGACGCCGAACTGTTCGGCCACCACCAGCGGCTGATGGTTGGGCAGCATGACCCCGCCCGTGCCGACCCGGATGCGCTCGGTGGCCGCGGCCACGGCGGCGGCCAGCACCGTGGGCGCGGAGCCGGAAACGCCGGGCACGCTGTGGTGTTCGGAGACCCAGAAGCGGTGGTAGCCCCAGCGCTCGGCCAATCGCGCGAACTCGACGGTCTCCCGCAGCGCCTCCGGATGCGTCTGCCCCTGCCGCCGGCGCGAACGGTCCAGGATCGAGAAGCGAGTCTGTTGCAGCACCGAGCTCATGCCCAATGCCAACGCACCGGGGCGCGGTTGATTCCGCGGCGAGCGGACCTGCTGATTCAGGTGCGGCGGGTGATCGGCGAGCTCAGCCCAGGCGGGTTATGGGTTTGGCGGCGGCGAGATCGCGTTCGATGGCCTGCGCGGCGGTGCGCAATCGCGGCAGCAGTTCGGCGTGGATGTCGTCGAGGGTGCGGCGGGTGGCGTGGGTGGAGATGTTCACCGCGGCGGCGACCGCGCCGGTCGCATCGCGCACCGGAACGGCCACCGAGCGCAGGCCCTCCTCCAATTCCTGGTCGACGATCGAATACCCCTGGGAGCGGACGCTTTCCAGCTCGGCGCGCAGGACGGCCGGGTCGGTGACGGTATTCGAGGTGAAGCGGTCCAGGGTCGTCTCGCGCAGATAGTCGTCGAGTTCGGCGGCGGGCAGGCCGGCCAGCAGCACATGCCCCATCGACGTGGCGTAGGCCGGGAAGCGGGTGCCGATATTGATGCTCACGGTCATGATCCGGGAGGCGGCGACGCGCGCCACGTAGACCACGTCGGAGCCGTCCAGCACGGAGACCGAACTGGATTCGCGCACCTGCGCGGAGAGCTGTTCCAGGTGCGGTTGCGCGACCTCGGGCAGGGTCATGCTGGACAGGTAGGAGTAGCCGAGCTCCAGCACCTTGGCCGTGAGCGAGAAGCGTTTGCCGTCGGTGCGGACGTAACCGAGGTCGGCGAGGGTGAGCAGGAAGCGGCGGGCGGCGGCGCGGGTGAGGCCGGTGGAGCGGGCGACATCGGAGAGCGTCAGCTGCGGGCTGTGCGCGCTGAACGCCTTGATGACCGCGAGCCCGCGCTCCAGCGACTGCACATAATGCGCGCCCCGGGCGGTGTCGTCCGCTGCGCTCAACGGGGTGTCCTCCGCTGCGCCCAGCGCAGGGTCGCCCGAGCCGTCCGGCTCACCGGTCATCGATCCTCCTCGCCCGAGCGTTCCGCCGCGATCTCGGCCAGCACCTGCTGCCCGATCGCGAAGGCGGCATTGGCGGCGGGCACGCCCGCGTACGCGCCGGTGTGCAGCAGCACTTCGGCGATCTCCTCCGAGGTGAGGCCATTGCGCAGCGCGGCGCGCACATGCATGGCGATCTCCTCGTGCCGCCCGAGGGCGGTGAGCACGGCCAGCGTAACGCAACTGCGCGTCCGCCTGTCCAAGCCCGGACGCGTCCAGATCGAGCCCCACACGGCCTCGGTGATGTACTCCTGGAAGGGCCGCGTGAAGTCGGTGGTGCGAGCCACCGCGCGATCCACATGCGCATCGCCCAGCACCTCGCGGCGCACCGCCATACCCTGCTCCGCGCGCTCGCTCACGAATTCTCCTTCACATGCTCCAGAATCAGCGGATTGACCTGTGCCGCGGCCTCGGTGGTCGCCAAATGCGCTCCGGGACCGACGATTTCGAACCGCGCCCCCGGAATGGCGGCGGCGATCCTGCGCCCGTCCTCCGGGGTGGTCGCGGGATCATCCGCCCCGGAGATCACCAGCGTCGGCGTCGTGATCCCACCCAACCCCGCCGCGATATCCATGGTTTCGATTGCGGCGCAACAGGACACATACCCCTCGATGGGCTGACTCGCCACCATCGCACTGAAATAGCGCACCCCCTCCGGATTATCCCGCTGCCACCCCGCCGTGAACCACCGGTTCATCGACGTCTCCGCCAGCCACCCCATCCCCTTCTCCCGCACGATCCGCGCCCGATCGGCCCAATTGACCGGCGGCAACTCCGCCGCCGTACAGCACAGCGTCAACGACGCCAGCCGCTCCCCCGCGTTCTCCCCCAACCACATTCCCACCATCCCGCCCAACGACAACCCCACCCAATGCGCCCGCTCCACCCCCAGCCGATCCAACAGCCCCACCGCATCCCCACCCAAATCCGCCAGCCGGTACGGCCCCTCCGGCACCGGCGACCCCCCATGCCCGCGATGATCGACTCGAACCACCCGATACCCGGCCGAGGTCAACGGCCCAACCTGCGCCTCCCACATCCGCAGATCACTCCCGATGGACCCGCTGAGCACCACGACCGGTCCATCCTCCGGCCCCTCGGCCACAAAGTTCACCGAAACACTCACCGCCCGACCACCTTCCACCCGTCGATACACGGCTGACCGCCCAGCGCGCCAACCACCGCGGCCATCGTCCCCGTCTCCCACTCTGCGACCAGCGCATCCACACCTGCGGTGCTCATCGCGCCCGTTCCTTCCAGTCGCGCAACGCGGCGGCGATGAACTCCGTCGTCGAGCCGAGGTACCGCGCCGGATCCAGCAACTCCCAAATCCGCTCCTGCCCCAGGTACTTCCCGATCACCGGATCAGCGGCCAGCCGAGCGGCAAGTTCACCCGCCCCGCTCAACTGCACAGCAGACCCGCTCGCCCTCCCGGCACCCCCGCTCGCCGTCCCGGCAGCCCCGCTCGCCGTCCCGGCAGCCCCGCTCGCCGTCCCGGCAGCCCCGCTCGTCATCCCGGCGTGGGGGGGGGGGGGGGGGGGCAAGGCGGGGGGGGGGTGGGGGCGAAACACCCCCCAGGGGCA
>NZ_JBHXVO010000028.1:9100-95425 GCF_042672265.1 Nocardia sp. NPDC127526
TCCCCCCCACCCCCCCCCCCCACCCCGGCTTCTTTTTGCCCGGAACCCCCCCGGGGGTGGGTCAGCCCGCCAAAACCCACGCCGGAATGACGGGGCGAGTCGTCGACCATAGGGGCGGGCGAGTCGTCAACCATGGGGGCGGGCGAGTCGTCAACCATGGGGGCGGGCGAGCCCTCACCCACGGGAGCCGGCGAGCCCTCACCCACAGGAGCAGGCAAGCCCTCACCCACAGGAGCAGGTGAGTCTTCGGCCGTGGGGGCGGTGGGTGCGCAGCGGGCTGCGATTAGGTCGGCGGCGGCCTGTCTGCCGAGTTCACCGTGGGAGGCCGAAAACAGTTCTATGGCCACGTTTTCCACCAGGAGCAGGCCGCCGGTCAGGTTCAGGTTGGCCCGCATGCGCTCGGGATCCACCTGGAGCCGGTCCAGACTTGTGCGCAGCCAGTGCGCGGCAGAGCCCGTGGTGCGCAGCAACTCCGTGTAGGGGCGCCATTCGGCGTGCCAGGAGCCGGCGGCGCGCTGGTGTTCGTGGGCGCTCGCGCCCAGTAGGGCGGCCACCAGGGCGGGGGCTTGGGCGGCGGAGCCGGCGGCGAGGACCGCGGCGACCGGGTTTCGCTTGTGCGGCATGGTCGAGGAGCCGCCGGTGCCGGGTGGGCCCTGTTCGGAGACCTCGGCGACCTCGGTTTGAGCTAGGAGGGTGATGTCGCGGGCGATCTTCGCGATCGCGCCGCAGGTTTGGCCCAGGGCGGCAGCGACTTCCGCGATGCGGCTGCGTTCGGTGTGCCAAGGCAGAGCTGGCTCAGAGAGGCCGAGGCGGCGGGCGAGGGCGGCGCGGACGGGAATGCCCTTGTCGCCCAATGCTGCCAGGGTGCCTACGGCTCCGCCGAATTGGACGGCCAGGCGGTCGCGGACGGCGTCGAGGCGGTCGAGGGCCGCGATGAGGCCGGAGAGCCAGTTGGCGGCGGTGAGGCCGAAGGTGACCGGGAGTGCCTGTTGCAGGAGGCTGCGACCGGCTTGCACTGTGGCCGCGTGGGTTTCGGCGAGGTTGGCCAGGTGGTCGGCGCCGGCGCGCAGGTCGTTTCGCAGTGCGGCCAGGGCGCGGGCGGTCACCAGCATGGCCGCGGTGTCCATGACGTCTTGGCTGGTGGCCCCGAGGTGGACGTATCCGGCGGCCTCCGGGGTGACGCGGGCGGTGAGGGCCCGCACCAGCGGTCCTGCGGGGTTGCCGATGCTCACGGCGCGTTCGCCGAGTGCGGGGATGTCGTACAGCTCTGCGTGGCAGCGGCTTTCGATGGCGCGGGCGGCCTCGGGGGGAATCACACCCGCCTCGGCCGACGCACCCGCCAGCGCTCCCTCGAAGTCGAGCATGGCCTGCACCCAGGCGCGGTCGCTCACCTGCTCGGCGACCGGTCCGGCCGCGAGCACGCCGTCGAACAACCCGTCAGACATGGAAGAACACCGTTTCGTGCTCGCCTTGAATGCGGATGTCGAAACGGTATCCGCCGGGTGCGGGCTGGGCGATCAGCGTCGGACGGCGGTGCGGCGGCACCGATCCCAGCACCGGGTCGGCGTCGTGGCGGTCGGCGTGGTCGGGGAAATAGATCCTGGTGACCACGCGGTTCAGCATGCCGCGCGCGAAGACCGAGACGTCCAGGTGCGGGGCCTGCGGGCGGCCGTCGCGATCCGGCACCACGCCGGGATGGACGGTGTGGACGGCGAATTCGCCGAGGCGGGTGTCGCTGCGGCCGAAACCGCGCCAGCCGTGCACGCGCCCGCGCGGATCGTCGGGATGGTCGAAACGCCCGTCCGGATCGGCCTGCCAGGTTTCGATCATGGCGTCCGGGATGGGCTCGCCCGCGCCGTCCAGCACCGCGCCGCGAATCCAGAACCCGCCGGGCGTTCCTTCTGGCACCACCAGTCGGCCGTCATCACCCCAGTCCAAGCCGATGTGCAGGTACGGGCCGACGGTCTGCGAGGGCGTGGCGGGCAATCCGGTCTCAGTCATCGTGCGGCTCCTCGAACGGGGTGGCGGCGCGCCCGCGCACCACAATGTCGAATTCGAAGGCCAGCGCCCAGTTCGGCTTGGTGCGTTCCAGGCTGAAGCGCGAAATCAGCCGGGGGCGCGCGGCTTCCGGAATGGAGTTGTAGATGGGGTCCTGGCCGAACAGCGGATCGTCCGGGAAGTACATCTGGGTGACGAGGCGCTGGGTGAAGGCGCGGCCGAAGACCGAGAAGTGAATGTGCGCCGGTCGCCAGGCATTGTGGTGATTGCCCCACGGGTACGCCCCGGGTTTGACGGTGACGAACTCGTAGCGGCCCTGCTTATCGGTGAGGGTGCGGCCCACACCGTCGAAGTTGGGGTCCAGCGGCGCATCCCAGCGATCGCCGAGATGACGGTAGCGCCCGGCGGCATTGGCCTGCCAGATCTCGATGAGCGAGTCCGGAATGGGTCGGCCGTCGCCGTCGAGCAGGCGGCCGAAGACCAGGATCTTCTGGCCGATCGGATCGCCGCGATGCTGGTAGGTGAGATCGTGATCGCCGGGCCGGACCAGGCCGTTGCCCAGCACCGGGCCGGTGATCTCGGTCAGCGTCTGCGGCAGCAGCACCAACGGCTCCTTGGGATGCCGCAGCGCCGTCGACTTGTAGTCCGGGAAATCCAGCGGCGGATGCGTACCCGCCTCATCCGGCCGATAGACCGGAAGCTGCTGGCTGGTAAGGATTTTCACGATGCGGCCTCCAGAACCACGGCAAGACCCTGGCCCACCCCGATGCACAGCGCCGCCAGCCCCCACCGGCTGCCGCTGCGCCGCATCTCGCGAGCCAGCTGATTGACGAGACGACCGCCGGACGCCCCGAGCGGATGCCCGAGGGCGATGGCGCCGCCGTTCATATTGACAATGGCCGGATCCAGCGCGGGCCACTCCGACAGGCAGGCCAGCGCCTGCGCCGCGAACGCCTCGTTGAGCTCGACGACGCCGAGATCCTCCCAGCCGATGCCCGCGCGCCGCAGCGCCATTCGCGCCGCCTGCACCGGTCCGATGCCGAAGGCGTCCGGATCCACACCGGCCGCACCGCGCCCGGCGATCCGGGCCATGGGCGCGAAACCGATTCGCTCGGCAAGGGTTTCATCACCCAGCAGCAAGGCCGACGCGCCGTCATTGAGCGGTGAGGCATTGCCCGCCGTGACCGTGCCGTCGCCGCGGAAGGACGGTTTCAGCCCCGCCAGCGTCTCGACGGTGGTCGCCGGACGCAGCGATTCATCCCGGGCCAGGTCGGTCCCGGGCACGGCGATGACATGATCCTCGTAGAACCCGCTGTCCCACGCCTTGGCCGTCAATTGGTGACTGCGCGCGGCGAATTCGTCCTGCGCCGCACGCCCGATGCCGTAGCGCTCGGCCAGGATTTCGGTGCCCTCGCCCAGCGAGACCGTCCACTTGCCGGGCATGGCCGGATTCACCAGCCGCCAGCCGAGCGTGGTGGAGTGCAGGGTCTCGTTCCCGGCGGGAAAGCCCTTGGCGGGCTTGGCCATCACCCACGGCGCGCGGCTCATGGATTCCACACCGCCCGCGACAATCGTTGCCGCGTCCCCGGTTTCGATCATCCGAGCGCCGTGGATGACGGCATCCAGGCTCGACCCGCACAACCGATTCACCGTGGTTCCGGGAACGGTGGTGGGCCACCCGGCCAGCAGCGCGGCCATGCGCGCCACATTCCGGTTGTCTTCCCCGGCTTGATTGGCCGCGCCCAGCACGACCTCGTCCACGGTCTCCGGATCGAGCCCGGTGCGGTCGGCGAGCACCCGCAGCACATGTGCCGCCAGATCGTCGGGCCGCACCCGGCTCAATGCGCCGCCGAAGCGGCCGAACGGGGTTCGGATGCCGTCGTAGAGAAATGCCTGTTTCACGACGCCGCCTTCAATGCGCGCAGCGCCGAAAGCTCCTCGGCGGTAGGCGCTTCGGTGGCCGACAGCTCGGGCGCGACCCGCAGCTCCCAGCCGGTGGCCGCCCGCACCTGTGCCACCGTCACCCCGGGATGCACGGCGGTCAGCACCAGCTCCCCGGACGGATCCGGCCGCATGACGCCGAGGTCGGTGATCACCAAAGTCGGTCCCGCCCCGCGCATTCCGAGCCGCGCCCGCTCACCGTCACCCCGCCCGTGCCCGAGCGAGGTAATGAAATCCACCCGCTCGACGAACGATCGCCGCGACTGCCGCACCACCACGAACACCTCACCGCAGGAGGCCGCGATCTCCGGCGCACCACCCGCGCCGGGCAGCCGCACACCCGGATCCGCGTAGTCCCCGCCGATGACGGTCGTATTGATATTGCCGTACTTGTCGATCTGCGCCGCGCCCAGGAATCCGACGTCGATGCGCCCCGGCTGCAGCCAGTAGTTGAACACCTCCGGCACGCTGATCACCGCGTCGGCGGTCTCGGCGAGAATTCCGTCGCCGATGGAGGCGGGCAGCCGATCCGGCTTCGACCCGAGCGTCCCCGACTCGTAGACCAGGACGAGTCCGGGCGCGTGCGTGGTGCGGGCCAGATTGGCCGCGGTCGAGGGCAGGCCGATGCCGACGAAGCATCGGGTGCCGTCGCGCAGCGCCCGCGCGGCCGCGACGGTCATCATCTCGTCGGCCGTGTACTCCGGCGCGGCGGTCGCGGACTCGATATCGGTGAGTGTCATGCCGGGCTCCCGGTGGTGGTGAAGACGTGCCGGTCGAGCCAGCCGGTGAAGGCGTCACGGTCGCGGCCGATCGCGTCCCATGCCGCATAGTAGGCGTTGTCCCGTTCGCTGTAGCCCTGCGCATAGGACGGATGCGCCCCGCCGGGCACCTCGGCGACGGCGGTGATCGCCCAGCCGGGCAGCACGATGGCGCCGGGCACCGGCGTCAGCTCGTCGACGATCTCCTCCACGGTGACCAGGCTGCGCCGCGCCGCCAGCACGGCCTCCTTCTGCACCCCGAGCAGGCCCCAGAGCTGCACGTTTCCCTGCCGGTCCGCGCGCTGGGCGTGAATGATCGTGACATCGGGATTGATGGCGGGCACAACGGCCAGCCGCTCGCCGGTGAACGGGCACTCGATGAATTTGATGGTGTCGGTCACCGTCGGCAGATCGGTTCCGGCGTAGCCGCGCAGCACCGCGAACGGCAGCCCGGAGGCCCCGGCCACATACCGGTTGGCCATGCCCGCATGGCTGTGCTCCTCGATCTCGAGCGGCGCCGGCCAGCCCTGCTGCACGGCCTCGCGGAACCGGTGCAGTGAGCCGACGCCCGGATTCCCGCCCCAGGAGAACACCAGCTTGCGCGCGCAGCCGGCGCCGATCAGCTGGTCGTAGACGATGTCCGGGGTCATTCGCACCAGCGTCAGCTCGCGCCGCCGCTGCCGGATGATCTCCTGCCCGGCGGCCACCGGGATCAGATGGGTGAACCCTTCCAAGGCGACGGTGTCGCCGTCGTGGACGAGTTCGGCGACCGCCGCAGCCAAGGACTGGATCTTGGCCATACTCACTCCCTAGAGAATGTGCGCTATACGAACACATGGTTGCTATACGCACACATTAACGCGCAGGCGTCATCGACTCAAGACCCGCGGATGCGAGCGAGCCGGAAACGGCTTCGCTCAGGCGTCGGAGTCCTTGCTCAGCGCCCGGCGGCTGGTGACGAGGAACTCGCGGAAGACGCGCCGCTCTTCCGCACTCAGCTCCGCGACCATGCGCTCTTCCATCTCGGCAACGCGAGGGTTGTACCGCGCCAAGAACTTTCGCCCCTCGTCGGTGAGGCTGATGAGCAGCCGCCGCCGATTGGCCGGATCCACGGCGCGCTCGATGAGCCCGCGCCGCTCCAGCGCGCCGATCAGATCCGAGGTCGATTGCGCCCGCACGAACGACGCCCGCGCCAGATCCGCCGAGGACATGGTGGGCCGCCGCTCCAGCACGGACAGGGCGGTGTACTGCAGGGCCGTCACACCCGACGGTTTGAGCAGGGCGTCCAGCTGTGCGCGGCTGGCCAGTTCGAGGCGCTTGATCAGGTACAGCAGCGTGGCGGGGGCCGGCTCATCGGAAGCGGTCACACGGCCATTCAAGCAGGATCTTGCATAGTCAGGAAACCTGATTCATTATCAGGAAACCTGATGATCTGCTGCTTCGGAGGATTCGTTGACCCCGCCCCGACCGCTCTCCGCCGTCACCCTGCCCGATACCCTGCGCGCCGCCATGAGGGGCGGCGTGGCGGTATTGACGCTGGCCCGGCCGCACAAGCGCAATGCGCTCAGCGATGACACCATCCTGGGCATCGAGCGGTTCTTCACCTCGCTGGGACCCGACGTGCGGGCGGCGGTCATCACCGCCGACGGCGAACATTTCTGTGCCGGACTGGATCTGGCGGAGATGACCGAGCGGAACACGCTCGACGCGGTGGCGCATTCGCGGATGTGGCACCGGGTCTTCGAGGCCATCGAGAACGGGCGGGTGCCCGTGGTGGCGGCGCTGCGGGGCGCGGTGGTGGGCGGCGGGCTGGAATTGGCCGCCGCCGCGCACATCCGGGTGGCCGAGGAGTCCACGTTCTACGCGCTGCCGGAGGGCATGCGCGGATTGTTCGTCGGCGGTGGCGGATCCGTGCGGATTCCGCGGCTCATCGGCGTGGCCCGCATGACGGACATGATGCTCACCGGGCGGAAGTACAACGCGCAGGAGGGCTTTGCCATCGGCCTCTCGCAGTACGTGGTGGCCGACGGGACCGGTGTGGACAAGGCTCTCGAACTGGCCGAGCGCATGGCCGGCAATGCCCCGCAGACGAATTACGCCGTGCTGCAAGCCCTGCCACGCATTGCCGAAGCCAATCCGCGCGACGGATACCTCATGGAATCGCTCATGGCGGCCATTGCCTCGGGCAGTGACGATGCCAAGCGCCGCATGGGCGATTTCCTCGCCGGGCGCACGGCCAAGGTCACTGAGGAGCCGGCATGAGCACTGCATCGCGGAGCGATTCCATGAGGGGTGACGGCCGGGCGACGGGTCGGCGCATCGAACAGGGCGAGATCGTCTGGTCGCCATCGGCCGATGTGCTCGAGCGCAGCCGGGCTGGGCAGTTTCTGAGCTGGTTGCGTGAGCATCGCGGACTCGAGTTCAGCAGTCACGATGAGCTGTGGCGATGGTCGGTCACCGATCTCGCCGGATTCTGGTCCGCCATCTGGGAATTCGGCGGCGTGATCGGCCACGCACCGTACGACAGCGTGCTCGCCGATCGGGTCATGCCGGGCGCACAGTGGTTCCCCGGCGCGCTGCTCAACTACGCCGAACATGCCATGGGCACCGAAGCGGATACCGATCGCAGTGCGGTGCTGGGCATTTCGCAAACCCGGCCGGATATCGAGCTGACCTTCGGGCAGTTGCGCGATCAGGTGGCGCGGGCACGCAATGTCCTGCGCGACCTCGGCGTGGGTCCCGGCGACCGGGTCGCGGGATACCTGCCCAACGCGCCGGAAACCCTGGTCGCCTTCCTGGCGACGGCGAGCCTCGGCGCGATCTGGGCGAGCTGCGCCCCCGAGTTCGGCCCGCGCAGCGTGATCGATCGCTTCGCCCAGCTGGAACCGGCGATGCTGCTGGTCGCGGGCGGATACGCCTACGGCGACAAGGACATCGACCGCCGCCCGCAGATCGCCGAGATCCGCGCCGAGTTGCCCAGCGTGCGGCATGTGGCCGACATCCAATACGGGCCATGGCGTGTCGACGACGCCCTCGACTGGCACGCCATGCTCTCCGCCGCCCCCGGCGGCACACCTGAATTCCTCCCGGTGCCCTTCGACCACCCGCTGTTCGTCCTCTTCTCCTCCGGCACCACCGGCAAGCCCAAGGCCATCGTGCACGGCCACGGCGGAATCCTGCTGGAGCACTTGAAGAATCACATGCTCTCCTGGGACATGGGCCCCGAGGACCGCATGCTGTGGTTCACCACCACCGCCTGGATGATGTGGAACGCCCTGGTGTCCGGCCTGCTCACCCGCTCCGCCATCGTCCTGATCGACGGCAACCCCATGCACCCCGACGTGGGCTGGCAGTGGCGGCTCGCCCAGCAGACCCGGGCCACCATCATGGGCGCGAGCCCCGGCTTCCTCATGGCCTCCCGCAAGGCGGGACTGCGGCCCGGCGACCTGAACCTCCCCCTCCGCGTCATCGGCTCGGCCGGTGCGCCCCTCCCGCCCGAGGGCTACGCCTGGATACGCGATCAATTCGGCCCCCGCGTCCAGCTGAACGTCGGCAGCGGCGGCACCGACGTGTGTTCCGGCCTGGTGCAGAACAATCCGCTCCTCCCCGTCCACGCGGGTGAGATCTCCGGCCGCTGCCTCGGCGTCGACGCCCACGCCTTCGACGAATCCGGCACCCCCGTCACCGGCGAACTCGGCGAACTCGTCATCACCTCCCCCATGCCCTCCATGCCCGTCGCCTTCTGGGGCGACACGGACGGCACCCGTCTGCGCTCCACCTACTACGACCGCTGGCCCGGCGTCTGGCGTCACGGCGACTGGATCCAGTTCAACGCCAACGGCACCTGCCACGTAGCCGGCCGCTCCGACGCCACCCTCAACCGCGGCGGCGTCCGCCTCGGCACCGCCGAGTTCTACCGCGTGGTCGAGGAAATCAATGGCATCGCCGACAGCCTGGTCGTCCACTTGGAAGACCCGGACGGCGGCAACGGCGACCTCCTCCTGTTCGTCGCCCTGGAGCCCGGCCTCCACCTCGACACGGATCTCCGCGCGACGATCACCCGAGTCCTGCGCACCTCCTTGTCACCCCGGCATATCCCCGACGAGATCCACCAAATCCCGTTGATACCCAGAAACCTCACCGGCAAGAAGCTCGAACTCCCCGCAAAGCGGATCCTCCTCGGCGCATTGCCCGAATCTGTCGCCAGCCGAGACGCCCTCGCCGTCCCCACCGCTCTCGACCCCTTCATCGCACTCGCCGAAGACCGAAGGGCGGTTGCACCGTGATCACACCCGAGCACGTAAACACAAGCCTCATAAGGCATCCCGACGCGACCCACACCCGTCATCCCGGCGTGTTTTTGGCCGGGATCTCGCACACGGCCGTGGATTCCGGCCAAAAGCACGCCGGAATGACGAAGGAAGCATCACGAGAGGAGGTGGCGTTGTGATCCCGGCCGAGGAAGTGCGGACCGTGGCGATTGTCGGTGCGGGCTCGATCGGAGCGAGCTGGGCGGCGCTGGCCTTGGCTCGCGGGCTCACGGTGATCGCCACCGACCCCGCGCCTGGTGCACGGGAGTCATTGTCCGACACGGTGAATGCCCTGCTGGCCGACCTCGGGGCGGACGACACCGTCGAGGGCGCCGGCGGAGTCGCGGATTCCCCCGGCGCAGGCGGCAGTCCGCTCGGAGCGCCCACTCGCGCACGGCTGCACAGCGGCGCGGAAGTGTCGCACTGGCGGGAGCGGTTGAGCTTCACCCCTGAACTGGCCGAGGCGGCCGCTGCCGCGGATCTGGTGCTGGAGAACGGGCCGGAACGGTTGGAGGTGAAGCGGGAGATCTTCGCGGAGCTGGATGCGGCGGCGGGGCCGGAGGTGCTGCTCGCGAGCAGTTCGTCGGGGCTTGCGCCGAGCGGTTTTCAGCAGGTGTGCCGGTATCCGGAGCGCGTGCTGGTGGCGCATCCGTTCAATCCGCCGCATCTGGTGCCGCTGGTGGAAGTGGTCGGGGGTGAGAAAACTTCGGCGGAAGCCATCGCCGCCGCCATGGCGGTGCTGCGGTACTGGGGTAAGGAGCCGGTGCATATTCGGCGGGAGTTGCCGGGGCATGTGGCGAATCGGTTGCAGGCCGCGCTGTGGCGGGAGGCGTATTACCTGGTGGAGCAGGGCGTAGTGTCGGTGGCCGATATCGATACCGCCATTGCGGCGGGGCCGGGGCTGCGGTGGGCGTTGCTGGGGCCGTTCGCTACTCAGCACCTGTCCGGTGGGCCGGGCGGGCTGGGGCATGTGCTCGAGCATCTCGGGCCGCCGATGGTGGACTGGTGGGCCGATATGGGGTCGCCGGAGCTGACGCCCGGATTGATCGAACGCCTGGTGACGGGGGTTGCCGAGGAGCTCGGTGAGACCGCGGCGGACGAGTTGCTGGAGCGGCGGGATCACGCATTGCGAGACCTGTTGTCGCTCAAGAACCGGCACGGGCTCGGCTGATATGCCCGAGACATTGCCGGACAGCGAAGTGGCATTGGCAGACAGCGAAGTTTGGAGACACCGATGAACGACCGGGGCATGGGGTCCTGGACCACTCGGCGCGCCCGAATGACACCGGAGCGAGCGGCGCTGGCCCAGGATGGGGTGGCGACGACCTATCGGGAGTTGGAGGTGCGGGCGACGCGGCTGGCGCACGGGCTGCGACTGCGCGGGGTGGAGCGCGGGGATCGAGTCGCCTATCTGGGCTGGAATTCGGTCGCGTTCGTCGAAACCATGTTCGCGGTCGCCAAATTGGGGGCGGTGGTGGTGCCGCTGAACACACGGCTGGCCGCACCCGAGACCGCGTTCATCCTCGCGGATTGCGCGCCACGGCTGCTCATCGCCGATCAGGGCTTCGACGCCGTGCTCGACTCCGGTGAGGTGCGGGCGCTCGGGCTGGACCTGGTGGGCGTCGACGATCGGGTGAGGGCGGGCGCGACCACGCTCGGCGAGATTCGCGAATCCGGTTCCGGCACAGCGCTGGACGAGCCGATCGCCCTCGGCGACCTGTTCATGATCCAGTACACCTCCGGCACTACCGGGCAGCCCAAGGGTGTCATGCTCACCCACGGCAATATCACCTGGAACGTCTACAACCTCTTGGTGGACATGGACGTTCGCAGTACCGAGGTCGCGCTGGTCACGGCTCCCCTGTTCCACACCGCGGCGCTCAATCAAGCGCTGTTCCCGGTACTGCTCAAGGGCGGCACCGCGCTCATCGAAGCCAAATGGGATCCGGAACGGGCCTTGCGGCTCATCGAAAAGGATGGCGTCACCATGCTTTTCGGCGTCACCTCGATGTATCAGTCACTGGCGCTGACGCCCGGGTTCGACACCGCCGAGCTGTCCTCGCTGCGCAATGCGCTCAGCGGCGGCGCGCCGATTCCGGTCGCACTGCTGCAGACCTACCGGGCGCGCGGGCTGAACATCATCCAGGGCTACGGCCTCACCGAGGCGTCGCCGGGGGTCACCATGCTGCGCGACACCGATCCCGGCGCGGACGGCGCGAAACTGGGTTCCGCGGGCACGCCGTGCTTCTTCACCGATGTCCGGCTGACCGGCGACTCCGGCGATACCGGCGAAATCCTGGTGCAGGGCCCGAATGTCAGTCCCGGCTACTGGAATCGGCCCGACGCCACCGCCGCGGCCTACGAGGCGGGGCATTGGCTGCACACCGGCGATCTGGGCCGCCGCGACGCGGACGGCCACCTCTATATCGTCGACCGGCTCAAGGACATGTTCATCTCCGGCGGCGAGAACGTCTATCCCGCCGAGGTCGAGCAGGCGATCTACGCCCATGCGGCCGTGGCCGAATGCGCGGTCATCGGCATTCCCGATCGAACCTGGGGTGAGGTCGGCCGCGCCATTGTCGTGCTCCGCCCGGGCGCGGCGCTCACCGAGGCCGAATTGCTGGCCTTCCTGGACACCCGCATTGCCCGCTACAAGATCCCGAAATCCGTTGTGTTCGTGGACGAATTGGCGCACAACGCCTCCGGAAAGCTGATCAAGGCCCGCATTCGTGAACTACACGGAGCGGTGAACGAGGAGAACCCGTGAAGTACGAATGCAAGATCGATGTCGAGGCGATCACCGCGCTCGATATGCACGTCCATATCGAACAGGACCACCACGGGTGCCTCTCGCTGGATCAGGAGTTGATGGACGCGTCGGCGGCCTATTTCAAATCGTCGGACAATCGCACGCCGACCGTCGACGACATCGCGGAACGCTATCGCGCGGCGGGCATGGCAGCGGTGGTGTTCACCGTGGACGCCGCGACTTCCACCGGGCACCCGGCCATTTCGAGCGAGGAGATCGCCGAGCGGGCGGCCGAGCACGCGGATGTGCTGATCCCCTTCGGTTCGGTGGATCCCCTGCGCGGGGACGCCGCGATCGCGCAGGCGCGGCGGCTGGTCACCGAATACGGCGTGCGCGGCTTCAAGTTTCACCCCAGCCTGCAAGGTTTCGCACCCAATGAGCCGCAGTTCAATCCGCTGTGGGCAGCCTTGGAAGAACTCGGCGTGCCCGCCCTGTTCCACACCGGCCAGAACGGCATAGGCGCGGGCCTGCCCGGTGGGCGCGGCATCAAGCTGCGCTATTCCAACCCGTTGCTGCTCGATGACATCGCCGCCGACTTCCCCGGTCTGACAGTCATTTTGGCGCACCCATCGGTGCCCTGGCAGGCCGAGGCCATCTCCATGGCCACCCATAAGGCCAATGTCTTCATCGATATGTCCGGCTGGTCCCCCAAATACTTCCCCGCCGAATTGGCGCAGGCGGCCGGCGGCATGCTGCGCCGGAAAGTGTTGTTCGGCAGCGATTATCCGCTCATCGCACCCGAGCGCTGGCTCGCCGATTTCGCGACGCTCGGCCTCAAAGAGGACGTGCTGCCCGGGATTTTCAAGAACAATGCCGCGGGTCTGCTCGGCCTCTTGACGTGAGCTGGACCACACAGCATAATCATCAGGGTTCCTGACTATCAGGAACTCTGATCTTTTTGCACCACTTCTGGGAGCTCCCCATGTCATCCATTTCCCCCGCGGACGCGCGCAGCCAAATGCGCCGGGTCGTGGCCTCCAGCTTCACCGGCAGCCTCATCGAGTACTACGACTTCATGCTGTACTCGACGGCCTCCGCGGTCGTCTTCGGCAAGGTCTTCTTCTCCAACCTGGACGGCCTGACCGCCACCATCGCCAGCTTCGCCACCTTCGCGGCCGGCTATCTCGCGCGCCCCATCGGCGGAATCGTGTTCGGGCACTTCGGCGATCGGCTCGGCCGCAAGAAGATGCTGGTGCTGACCATGACCCTGATGGCGGGCGTGAGCACCGTCATCGGCCTGCTGCCCACCTACGCGGCCATCGGCTTCTGGGCCCCGCTGCTACTGACCCTGCTGCGCGTGGTCCAGGGCATCGCCGTCGGCGGCGAATGGGGCGGCGCGGTCCTCATGACCGCCGAGCACGCCACCTCGCGGCGCGGGCTGTGGGCCAGCTTCACCAATGCCGGCGCACCCGCGGGCCTGGTGCTGTCCACCGCCGTCATGTCGGCGACCGCCGGTCTCACCACCGATGCGCAGTTCCTGTCCTGGGGCTGGCGAATTCCATTCCTGCTCAGCCTCGGTCTGCTGGCGGTCGGCCTCTACATCCGGCTGAGCGTGCGCGAGACACCGGCCTTCGAGCAGCTGCACGAGGCCGTGCACGACCGCGGCTTCCCGCTGCTGGAGGTGCTGCGCGACCATTGGCGCAATCTGTTGCTGACGGTCGGCGTCGGCCTCGGCGCGTTCATCGCGCAGGGCACCCTGACCACCTTCGTCGTCGCCTACGCGGTGAACGTGGGCTTCGCCCGCCCCTCGGTGCTCAACGCGCTCACCATCGCCTCGGCCTGCTCGGTGGTGCTGATTCCGGTGTGGGCGGGCCTGACCGACCGGGTCGGCCGCCGACCCGTGATCCTGGCCGGCGCGGTGTCGATGGGCGTGTTCGCCTTCGCCCTGTTCCCCCTGATTCGCACCGGCAGCTGGCCCATGTTGCTCATCGCCCTCGTCATCGGTGTGGGTATTCTGCATCCGGCCTGGTACGGGCCGTTGGCGGCGCTGTGCAGCGAGATGTTCTCGACCTCCTCCCGCTACACCGGCGCCTCCCTGGGTTATCAGCTCGCCGGTATCGGCGCGGGCGTCGCGCCATTGATCTTCACGAGCATGCAGAAGTCCTTCGATAACAACACCATCGGCGTCTCACTGATCGTCGCGGCCTTCGCGCTGCTGTCGGTGGCGTGCGTACTGGCCATCTCCGAGACGCGGCACCGAAACCTGGCCGAGCCCGTCGCGGCCGACAATGAATTCGAAAGGCAGACACTATGATCGACAGCCGGTCCGCCGACCGCCCGCTGACCCGGCGGCGCTTCCTGGGTGCGGCCGGATCGGTCGCCGCGAGCGTGGCGCTGGGCACCGCGTGCGGCAGCGGGGCGGCCTCGGACGCCGCCACGGTGGCGACCACGCGGCAGGGCAAGGTGCGGGGCATCGAATCCGAGGGTGTCATCACCTGGAAGGGCATCCCTTTTGCCGCACCGCCGACCGGCTCGCGCCGATTCGCCGCGCCCGAGCCCGCCGAGTCGTGGACCGGCATTCGCGAGGCCGCCGAATTCGGCCCCGTCGCACCGCAAGGACCGCTCGCGCCGGGCACGCCCGCGGCGCCGAACCAGAGCGAGGACTGCCTCTACCTGAATGTGTGGTCCCGCTCGACCAGCGGTCAGCGGCCGGTGATCGTGTGGATTCACGGCGGCGCGTTCGTGGTCGGCACCGGCGGCGACACGCGGTTCGACGGCCGGCATTTCGTCGATCGCGACTGCGTGCTGGTGACCGTCAACTACCGGCTCGGGGCCTTCGGCTGCCTCTATCAGCCCGGCAAGCCCGGTTCCGGCAACCTGCGCCTGCTCGACCAGATGGCGGCGCTGAACTGGGTGCGCAACAACATCTCCGGCTTCGGCGGCGACCCGGACAATGTCACCGTCATGGGCGAATCCGCCGGAGCCATGTCCATCGGCCCGCTGCTCGGCATTCAGGTCGCCCGCCGGTTGTTCCACCGCGCGATCCTGTCCAGCGGCGGCCCCCGCCCCGTCCGCACGCCCGAATTCGCGGCCCTCACCACCACCGCCGTCCTGCGCACCCTCGGCTTGAACGATCCGGCCCGTCTCATGGACGTCCCCACCCGGGACCTCCTGGACGCGTCTGTCGCCGCCCACGCCAATGCCGAACTGCTGGAACCCTATCCACACGTCATCGACGGCATCGTGCTGACCGATCATCCCCTGCGCACCGTCGACGGCAGCGTCGATCTGCTCATCGGCACCTGCGCCAAGGAGGCCGACCTCTTCCTCATCGATCCGGCCAATCGCACCCGCTTCGAAACCCAGGCCCGCCAAGCGATCGGCGACCGAACCTGGAACCACATCCTCCAGACCTATACCGGCACACCGGTAGACGGCCACGTCCCGCTCAACGACATCCTCAGCGGCTGGTTCGCCGTCATGCCCTCGGTGTGGCTCGCCGAACACGCCCAGCGCGCGGGCGCGAAGGTCTGGCAGTACACCTTCGACTACGCCGCCGCGGGCCCCCGGGGCGCGGTGCACGGGGCCGATGTCCCCTACAGCTTCGGCAACCTCGACACCACCGAGCTCACCGAACCGGCGACCACCGAAAAGCTCTCCAAGGCAATGGTTTCCGCTTTCACCGCCTTCGCTCACACCGGCGACCCGGCCGTACCCGACCTACCCGCGTGGCCGTCGTTCACCCCGGACAACCGGGCGTGCATGTCCTTCGACGCCCAGCCACGCCTGACCGACGACCGTCTTCCGGCCGAACGCCGGCAGGCGTGGGCGGGCGCCGATCCCTACCTGGTCTGCTGATCGGCCTACTTCGTGGCGGCGGCCAGTTCGAGCAGACGGGCACGGACCAGGTCCGGGCGTTCGTCGACGACGAAATGGCCGCAGTCCGAGACGAGTTCGAGGGTGTAGTCGTCGGCTCGGGCGGTTTCGGGCGCGGCCAGCGAGTAGTGGACGGCCGCATCGTTCACGCCGAAGAGGGCGCGGACGGGGATGGTGGCGCGGCGACGCTCGGGAGTGCGGGCGGAGGCGGGGATTTCGCGCAGCCAGAAGGTGCGGTAGGTGTCGGTGGCGGCGCGGGCGCAGATCGGGTCGCGGAAACGGTCGGCGAAGATGCGGACCTGTTCCGGGGAGAGGGCGGCGCGGTTGGTGAGAGCGGCGCCGATGGTCCATTCCAGGAAGCGGGTGCGCTGCTGGAGGGGAACGCCGACGGCGGCGATCAGCGGCTGATAGACGAGGAAGCGCCAGACATTGCGGGCCACGATGGGGGCGGGGACCCAGGGGTGGGCCATGTTCAGGACCAGATAGCCGGAGAAGCGTTCGGGCTCGCGCAGCGCCATCCGGTAGCCGATGAACCCGCCCCAGTCGTGGCCGACCAGCAGCACCCGTTCCAGGCCCAGAACATCCAGGAGGGCAAGCACATCCGAGGCGATGTCCTCCTTCGCCCAGCGATGCGGGGCCGGGCCCGACCAGCCGTATCCGGGCAGGTCGGGTGCGATGATGCGCAGCCCCTCCGGCGGATCGGCGAGCAGGTCGCGGTAGGCGTAATGGTGCTGCGGCCAGCCGTGCAGCAGCACGACGGGGCGGCCGGTGGGATCGCCGGACTCCGTGACATGGAATCGGACCCCACGGGCCTCCACGAATGAGCGGCGCACGCCCGGAATGGCCGGTGGCTCGGCGGTGGCGAGAACACTGGGGCGAGACATGAATTCACGATAGCCGCGAGAATCGGGCTTCAGGCGGCTTCGAGATCGACCGCCTTACCGCGCAGGGATTGGATCCACGGGGCGACGCGCATCATGCCCCAGCGCATGATCGGGTTGCGGGTGGTGAAGCGGGCCATCATCTTCTCGGAGGCTTCGACCTCCTTGAAGGAGTAGGCGAGCATCTCCCGCTGGTAGGCGTCGACGGCCGATTCGAGGGATGCGCCGGCATGCACTGCCGCCTGGATCTTTTCGCTCAAGAGCGCGGCGTCGCGCAGCGCGGTATTGCCGCCGTGCGCCCCGAAGGGCGGCATGGTGTGGACGGCGTCGCCCATGAGAGTGACGCGAGCGGGCGGCCAATGCGCGGGCTTGATGGAAGCGCGCAACGGAACCGCCAGGGTGCACTCGATATCGGCGCGCTCGACCAAACGCTGTAGTACAGGGTGGAATTCACGAGAAGCCGCCAACGCGAGTCCATGCAGCGCGGTGCTGTCGAGCCGCTGATCAGAGGGAAACACGGTGTCGGGGAAGATGATCGCCCACATCACGTAGTCGTCCTCGACGGGCGGACGCTGGGCCGGGGCCAGCCGGCCGAACGCCTGCGCCGGGGATTCCTTGAACGGCATGGTCGTGAAGAAGAAGGCCGATCCGGGTGCGCCCACGGACAGTACGCCGCTGTCGGCGAGCGCCGCCGGAACCAGGGCATCACCGTCCTGAACCAGCTGCGAGCAGCCGTAGACGGCGGTCATACCGGTGTTCTTCGGCGCGCAGTCCGGTAGGAGTTGCTCGCGCAGCGGGGAGTTCGCGCCGTCCGCGCCGACCACGAGATCGGCTCGCACGGCGGTGCCGTCGGTGAAATACAGTGTCGCGCCGTCGGAACCCGTCTCGACCCGCGCGGCCACCTTACCGAAGTGCACGCGGCCCTCGAGCCCGTCGAGCAGCAGGGCGCGCAGTGTCTGACGGTCGGACTGCCGTGGCTTGGTGAGGTCCTCGCCGGTGGGATCGCCGTCGAAGGCGAGGCTGAAGATCTCCTGCATGCGCTGGTTGAAGAACCGGAAGTGCCCGCCCTCGCGGGTATCGCTCGCGGTGGCGAGATACAGCTCGAACAGCCGCGGCGGCAGGCAGCGCCGCAGCGCCTCGATCCCGTGCTCGTCGGTGGTGATGCGGTACCCCTGACGACGGGCGTGCGGCGCTTCGTCGCGCTCGTACACCTGGACGTCGAACCCGGCGTGGAGCAGCGATTGCGCCAGGCACAGGCCGCTCAACCCGGCTCCGGCAATGGCAATGGTGGTTTCGGAAGTGTGCTTCGACATGCCGTAAATAATCATCCATTTGGATGATTGTGTCAACCACGAGTACAGTTACACCCCGTTATGGCTGATGAGACCCCGAATGAAGACACCGGCGCAGGCCGCCGAGCACGCCGCGTACCCACCGCCGACGAACGGCAGCGAGACGCCGAACGCACCCGCGGCAGGCTGCTGGCCGCCGCCTTGGATGTGTTCGCCGCCAAGGGTTTCGCCGGCGCGCGAGTCCAGGAGATCGCCGACCGCGCAGGTGTGAACAAACAGCTCATCACCTACTACTTCGGCGGCAAAGACGGCCTCTACCAGACCCTCCAACAGCAATGGCTGCAAATCGAAGGCGGCTTCGCCGCCCCCGACCTCCCCCTCGACGAGCTGGCCGCCGCCTACCTGCGCAACGGCTTCGAGGATTCCCGCATGAGCCGCCTGCTGGCCTGGGAGGGCCTGGCCGAATCCAGCGGCGCACCGCCGGTCGACTACGCGCCCGAGGACCTCTCGGACTTGCGCCGCCGCCAGGCCGAGGGGCAGTTCCCCGCCGACATCGATCCGGGCGCATTCCTGCTGACCGTCATGGGCGCGGCCCTGGTCCCCACCGTGCTGCCGCAGGTCGTCCGGCGCGTCACCGGCCTGGATCCCGATTCACCCGAATTCCAGCGCTTCTATATCGAGCAGATCCAGCGCCTCATTCGCCACCTGAGCGACTGAGGCCGCACCCGCTCAGCGCATGCGGCCGGTGCGCAGGGCATACGAGACGTCGGGGCGGTCGTTGGCGTCGGCGATCCGCGCGGCGGCCTCGTAGTCGTAGTCGACGACGAACTCCCTTGCGATCCAACCGGGTTCGCCGTCGTCGATAATGGTGAACCGGGCGGGCGGGGTGCCGGCCTCGACCTTGTGCGGATAGGGCAGCTCGTCGTCGTAGGCGGGCCAGCCGACACTGCCGGGATTGATCACGAGGGAGCCGTCGGGCAGGCGGCGGGTGCGTTGCAGGTGCGTGTGGCCGCACAGGTAAACCCGGTGGCGGCCATAGGTTTCGCCGAGCCGCCGCACGATCTCCTCGTCGGTCGCCTCGCGCAGTCCGGTCGGCTCGACGGTCTCGGTCAGGTAGCAGAGGTCATCGGCCGGGCTGCCGTGGAAGGCGAACACGCCCGGGGCGGGTTCGGCTGTGGCGGGCAGGCTTTCGAGCCAGGCGCGGTCGGCGGGCGTGGCCAGGCGGGCGGCGAGCCGGTCGGACCGGCTCATGCGCTCCTCCGCGAAGGTGAGCACCTGGCGTTCGTGATTGCCGCGCACCGTGATGATTTCGGGCCGCTGCCGCAGCAGGTCGAAGGTGCCGCGCGGGTCGACGCCGCCGGAGGCGATATCGCCCAGGTTCACGATGAGGTCGACGCGCTGCCGGTCGATCTCCGCGAGGACGGCCGCGAGGGCGGGCGTATTGCCGTGGACATCGGACAGCACAGCGATTGTCACCATCGCTCGGAGCGTAGGCGGCCAACGCGCGAATGTAAATACTTTTCCGCTACATCACATAAATATGCAGCACTCAGCGGTTGTAGTCCTCGATCGTGGCGCGCAGGCGAGCCACCAGGGTCTCGAACTGGCGCAGCACCTCCGGCGAATACTCGGCCAGGACCGCGTCCTGCCGGGCGTTGATCGGCCCGAAGAAGTCGTCACCCAACTCCTTGACCAGCGGACTCGCGCGCAGTGTGACCACCCGGCGATCACTGTGCTCACGGGTGCGGCCGATGTATCCGGCCTGCTCGAGCCGGTTCAGCAGCGTGGTCATCGCGCCCGAGGTCAGCGCGATGCGCTTGCTCAGCTGCGCGGGCGAGATCGGCGCGCCCTTGGCCTCGGCCGAGGCGATCTCCAGCAGCGCGAAGGCATCGGTCGAGTGCACGTTCAGCGTCACGGCGAAACGGCGGCCCAGCTCGGTGAACGCGGCGCCATAGGCCTGCAGCCCCTCGGCCAGCCGTTCTCGTTGCGCGGCAATGCCTTCGGGCGACTTCCCTGCCATGCCTTCGGGCGACTGCCCCGCCATCCGGGTCCCTCCTTCGTCATTCGTCGATCGGATTGACAACCTAC
This sequence comes from Nocardia sp. NPDC127526, assembly GCF_042672265.1. Lineage (NCBI taxonomy): Bacteria > Bacillati > Actinomycetota > Actinomycetes > Mycobacteriales > Nocardiaceae > Nocardia > Nocardia sp. NPDC127526. The sequence continues at coordinate 28,994 of NZ_JBHXVO010000028.1, forward strand.
CCGTCGCCGCTTTAGCTTCATGATGAAGTTACTTTACCATGGAGGTACATTGGCTACCGAGATAGACGCACCCGCGCGGCGGGTGTGGTTCGGCTCGATCGCGGTCTCGCTGGGCGTGGCGCTGATCGTGGTGGACATGACCATCGTCAATGTGATCGTCGCGCCGATCATCGACGATCTGGGCATCACCTCGATCGAGGCGCAATGGATCCAGGAGTCCTACGCCATCGTCTTCGCCGCCCTGCTGCTGCTCGCCGGGCGGCTGTCCGACCTGCACGGCGCGCGGCGCATCTTCCTGATCGGATTGGCCGTCTTCGGCGCGACCAGCCTGCTCGCCGCCATCGCACCCAGCGGCGCGCTGCTCATCGGCGCACGCTTCCTCCAGGGCATCGGCGGGGCCCTGATCCTGCCGACCTCGCTGGCGCTGGTGAACGCGAGCTTCACCGGCAAGGCGCGCGGGCAGGCGTTCGCGATCTGGGGCTCCACCATCGGCGCGGCCGCCGCCGTCGGTCCGCTGCTGGGCGGCTGGCTGGCGGACTTCTCCTGGCGCTGGGCCTTCGGCGTGAACCTCCCGCTGGTGGCGCTGATCGCCATCGGCGTCCTGCGCTACCTTCCCGCTCCCCAACGCATTTCGGGGCGAGTCGATCGAATCGGCGCGCTGCTGTCGATCATCGGCCTGGGACTGCTCGCCTTCGGCCTGATCGAAGGACGCACCTACGGCTGGCTGGTCACCATCACACCGCTGAGCATCGGTGAATTCCGCTGGGACAGTGGACCATCGCCGGTCCTCGTCGCCTTCCTCGCCGCCGGTCTCGCCCTCTACGCCTGCTGGCGACGACAGGCCGCCCTGACGCGCACGGGCGGCGAGCCGCTCATGAATGTGCGCCTGTTCGGCATCCGCTCGTTCCGCACCGGCAATGCCGTCACCCTGATCGTCGGCCTCGGCGAGTTCGGCATCATCGCGGTGCTGCCCCTCTGGCTGCAATTCACCTTGGGCTACAGCGCATTGCAGGCCGGGCTGGCACTCGCGGCACTTGCCGTCGGCAGCTTCTGCGCCAGCGGCGCGAGCTTCTCCCTGACCGCCTCCGCCCTCACCCAGGTGCGCATCGGACTGCTGCTGGAAGCAGGCGGGCTGGCACTGCTCGGACTGATCGCCGGGACCGGCACCGCCTGGTGGGCCATTGCCATCGCCTTGTTCGTCTACGGCATCGGCGTCGGCTTCGCCACCGCCCAGGTGACCAATGCCGTCCTCGCCGACGTGCCCGCCGAACTCTCGGGCCAAGGCTCCGGAATCCAGAGCACCGCCCGCGAACTGGGCTCGGCGCTGGGCATCGCACTGCTCACGACGGTGTTCTTCAGCCTCCTCGGCACCGGCGTCCGCGACCGGCTCGCCGACACCGGCCACCCCGCCGCCGACGAACTGAGCCGCACGGTCGCCGACAGCGCGGGTGCGGTCATCCCCGCGCTCGCCGCCGATCCGGGCACCACCGCGGTCGCGGAGTCGGCACGCGCCGCCATGAGCACCGGTATCGAGATCTCCGCCTACATCTGCGCCGCCGCCCTACTGATCGCACTGGCGGCAACGGCTCTCATCACGCGGACCACAACGCCGATTCCCGAGTAGCGCCCGCCACCAGTTCCCGGTCGATGATGCTTCAGATGGTTTGGGCGGCGTGGGCGTCGACCAGGGCCTGGAGGAAGGCGGCCGGGACGTGGGGCCAGTCGGTCTGCCAGCGGCCGGTGGTCTGGTCCTCGTGCAGGGCCGCCAGGGTGGCCACCACGTGCGGGCCGCCGTCGAGGATGTAGCGGACCGAACCCAGTTCGGCGCATTGGGCGGTGACCGTGGCCAGGAGCGTCTTCGCTTCCGCGGTGCGGCCCGCCGCGGCCAGGCAGGCCACCAGGAGGCGGCGGGCCTTGAGGAGTTCCCGTGGGCGGTGAACGGATTCGAGTTTGTCCACCCACTCCTTGGCCCAGGTGCAGGCCAGGGCGGTGCTTTCGGGGGTCTCGTCGGCGAGGAGGAGGCGGATGGAGGTGAATTCCTCGTAGAGGACGGTGAATTCGTCGATGGCGTCCACCGGTGTGCGGCGATTGTTGTAGTCGACCACCGGTAGGGGTCCGAATTCGGGATGCGGGGGCAGGCCCAGGCGGAGGCGTTCGTTCTCGACTTCGGCGCGCAGGCGCGGCAGGTTCATGGAATGCGCCACGCGCGCACCCTCATTGAGGCGGCGGATGGCGGCGCTGCGGTCGCCGAGCAGGGCCTTGACGCGGGCCCCGACCACATAGCGGGCGAGCTTGAAATCGACCACGCCCGCATCGGGGCCGAGTTTGTAGCCCTCGTCGAGCAGGCGTTCGGCCTCGGCTATCTCGTTGCGCTCGTAGAGGAGTTCGCCGAGCAGGGATCCGGCCAGGCGCGCGCCGTAGGAGTGGCTGCCGCCGGACTGCTTGGCGACCTTGAGGGCCTTGCGGAAATACTTCTCGGCCCCGGCGATATCGAGTTGCAGACTGGCCGCGCCGCCCAGGAAGCACAGGCCGTGGACGTTGTTGTAGAAGCCTTTGTTGCGGCGCATGTACGGGGCGGACCATTCCTGGATGCGCAGCGCCTCGTCGAAGTCGTAGCGGTAGCCGGCCGCGAAACTGGCCACATTCGCGCCGATGGCGACCACGTACGGGGAGAGGTCGTCGGCGCGGAAGAAGCAGGGGGCCAGCATGTCCTCGACACCGGCGAGGACATCGGCGCGGACGGTGATGACCGCGTGCACCACACCGGCCTCGGCGCGCAGCAGCGCGGCCGTCTCCGGATCGAGGCCGCCCTGGTCGATGGTCGCCTCGGCCAGCCGCAGCGCGCGTTCGGCGGGCACGGCGCGGTGCAGCAGGATATTGGCCCAGGCCAGGTCGAGTTGCAGCCGTGGATGGGTTTCGATGACCGGGGCGGGCAGCTTATTGACCAAGCCGATGAGAGTGGCCATCTGCCCGTACTCCAGCAGCGACATGCCGTCGCGCTCGACGATTTCCACCGCGCGCTGCTCGTCCCCGGCGAGCAGGGCGTGATCGACCGCCTCGCTGACGTGCCGATGTTCGGCGAACCAGGCCGAGGCGGCACGGTGCAGATCGTCGATGCGTTCGGGCAGATCGTGTTCCAGGCGTTGTTGCAGGAAATCCTGGAACAGGCGGTGGTATTGGAACCATTGGCCGCCATCGAGCCTGCGCAGGAACAGATCCTGCTGCTCTATGTGCTCCAGCAGCGCCTGCCCGTCGGGAACACCGGTGAGCGCGGAAGCCAGCTCGCCGCAGACCCGTTCGGTGATCGAGGTCGCCACCATGAAATCCAGGATTCCGGGTTCGAGGGTGTCCAGGACGTTCTCGGCGAGGAATTCGCTGATGGCGTGGTGGCGTCCGGTCAGATGGCCGATGAGCTGCGCGGGATCCTCGCTGCCGCGCAGGGACAGCACCGCCAGCTGCAGCGCCGCGATCCAGCCGCCGGTCGATTCGGTGAGATCCTCCACATCCCCGCGATCCAGCTCCAGCTCGCTCAGCTCGACCAGGAACTCGTAGGTCTCGTCGATATCGAAACGCAGTGCGGCGGTGCCGATTTCCACCAGCTCGTCGCGCCCGCGCATGGAGCTCATGGGCAGCCCGGTCTGGCGCCGGCTGGTCACCACGGTCTGCACGCCGGGGCAGCAGCCTTCGATGAGGAAGCGCAGCGCACCGGTGGTGGCCGGATCGGTGACGCGATCCCAGTCGTCGATCATGATCGCCAATTGCTCACCGCGCCGGTCGATCTCGTTGATCAGCGAGGTGAGCACGAAGCGTTCGGCCTCGTCACCGTGCTCCTCCAGCAGCTCCCCCAGCTCCCGCGCCAGCGAAGGCCGCACGGCCCGAATGGCTTCGATGAGATGGGACAGGAACCAGACCACATTATTGTCGTCGTGATCGACGGTCAGCCAGGCCACCGAGACGCCGTCGGCGGTGAGCGCCGCCGCCCACTGCGCGGCCAGGGTGGTCTTGCCGAAACCGGTGGGGCCGTGGATGACCACCAGCCGCCGCCCGCTCCCCTGCCGCAGCCGGTCGATCAGCCGCTCCCGCTCGACCAGCGCCCGGGTGAGCACCGGCGGCCGCAGCCGGGTGGCCGGAACCGGCGGGGTCACGCGCGCCGAGGAGGTGCCGCGCCGGCGGCTGGATCCGGTCGGCGTCGGCGCGGTGCGATGGGCGGCCGGTTCGGCGGCCGGCAACGGTACTGCCATCTCATCGAGCGGCAGGCCGTGCCGCTCCTGCACCTCCCGCAGCATTTCGCCGAATTCCGCTGCGGTGCCGGGCCGTTTCCCGCGATCGCGGGCCATGGCGCCCTCGATGGCCGCGGTCAGATCGGCGGGCAGCCCGGATCCGCTCAGATCCGGGATCGGCGCTTTGGTGATGCGCACGAACTGCGCCACCAGCTGTTCGCCGCTGCGCCGCTCGAAGACCGCGTGCCCGGTGCTCGCGCAGAACAGCGTGGAGGCCAGGCTGTACACATCGGCGGTGGCGTCGGGCGTCTGCCCCTGCAGGACCTCGGGGGCGGTGAAGGCGGGCGAGCCGGTGACGGTCCCGGCCGTCGTCTCGAAACCGCCCACCAGCCGGGCGATGCCGAAGTCGCCGAGCAGTGGTTCACCGTATTCGGTGAGCAGGATATTGCCCGGCTTCACATCGCGGTGCAGCATGCCGCGCCGATGCGCGGTCTCCAGCGCGCCCGCGATCTTCACGCCGATGCGCACCGCTTCCTGCCAGGTGATCGGGCCCTGCTCGGCGACCCGGGCATCCAGCGAGCCGTGCGCCTGATACGGCATGACGATGTAGGGCCGCCCGGTCGCGGTGGATCCCACCTCGAAGACGGTCATGATGTTCGGGTGCCCGGACAGCTTGCCCATGGCCAGCTGCTCGCGGACGAAGCGTTCCAGGTTCTCCGATTCCAGATCGGCGGTGAGCACCTTGATGGCCACCATCCGGTCGAGGGCAGCCTGGAAGCAGCGATACACGACGCCGAAGCCGCCCCGCCCGATCTCGATGGCGTCGGCGAACCCGGCAGCCTCGAGTTCCGCCGCGAATCCGGAGGTCGGCGAACGTTGCGTGGAGAGCGGATCGATATACGCCACGGCAACCTCGATACAACTACCAGCCGGTTACCTTGAGCATATTCCCGTATCGGGCATTGCGCCCACCGGTCCAGCAAACAGGCCGGTCCGGATTTGCCGGACCGTTCGAAATGCACTGGCCGTCAAGGTCGGTAGGGTCGAACAGGTGAGTGCGCGGTTGCGGCGGAGATTCCGCAGGGTGGGACATATCGACCGATCGATGACGGGGGTGGTCGCCCGGATACCCAAGTCCGGAATCGATTCCGGCATGTTGCGATTGACCACCGCCGCCAATCACAGCCTGCTGTGGTCGGTCACCGCGGCGTTGCTGGCCACCAAACCGGGTTCCACCCGCCGGGCCGCGCTGCGCGGCATGGTGTCCGTCGGGGGCACCACCGTGGTGGTGAACTTCGTGCTGAAATCGCTGTTCGTGCGGCGTCGGCCGGCGGCGGAGGTGCTGCCGGCGCATCGGCGGCTGGTCAAGGTGCCGACGTCCTCGTCGTTCCCGTCCGGGCACGCCGCCTGCGCGGCCGCCTTCGCCACGGCCGTCGCCCTGGAGAGCCCGCGCACCGCGCTGGCGGTGGGGCCGCTCGCGGCGACCGTCGCGTATTCGCGCGTGCACACCGGCGTGCACTGGCCCTCGGATGTGCTGGTGGGCGCGGCCATCGGATCCGGTGTCGCGCTGGCCACCCGGCGCTGGTGGCCGGTGCGCGAATCCGATGAGGCGGAGGCGCGCGTGGTGCGCGACGCACCCGCCCTGGTGGCGGGGAATGGGCTGGTGCTGGCGGTGAATCCGGTGTCCGGCGATCCCTACTACGACCCGACGCTCGATATCGCCACGGCGCTGCCCGCCGCGCTGGTGCTGCGCACCGAGCCCGGGCGGGATTGCGTCGAGCAGCTCGAAGAGGCGCTGGCGGCGCATCCGGATCGGATCGTGGCGGTGGGCGCGGCCGGTGGTGACGGCACCATTGCCGCGGCGGCGGCGGTCGCGGTGCGGCACAAGCTGCCGCTGGTCGTCATACCGACCGGCACGCTCAACCATTTTGCGCGCGATCTCGGCGTGTACGACCTGCGGGAGGTTGTCGACGCCACCGGAGCGGGGGAAGCCGTGGCCGTCGATATCGCCGGTGTGGAATTCGATACCGCCGATGGGGTGCGCACGCATTATTGGATCAATACCGCCAGCCTCGGCTCCTATCCGGATCTGGTGCGGCTGCGCGAGAAATGGCAGGAGCGCTGGGGTAAGTGGCCGGCTTTCGCGGCGGCCCTGGTGGTGACGCTGCGGCGGGCCACGCCGATTCGCATTCGGGTGGACGACCGCTGGCATGATGTGTGGTTCCTGTTCGTGGGCAATGGGCCGTATCACCCGCACGGGGCTGTTCCCGCGTTTCGCTCCCGGCTCGACGAGGGACTGCTCGATGTCCGCTGGCTGCGGGCGGACCTGCGCTTCTCTCGGACGCGGGCGGTGCTCGCCCTGGCCTTGGCGGCGGTTGGGCACAGCAAGGTTTATGGCGAACGGCAAACCCGCGAACTCATTGTCGACCTCACCGCACCCCAGGCCGTCGCCGCCGACGGCGAGGTCATCGGCGAGGGCACCCGCCTGCGCTTCGGCATCGTCGGCCGCGTCGCCGCCTACCGCCGCAACGAGGACAACCCCCGCTGGGCCGACCGCTACCGCCCGCACCACCGGCGGCCACTGGCACGTTTGCTCGCCCGGGATTCCTGACAGACCCGACGGGCACCCGGCAGCGCGTGCTGCCGGGTGCCCGGGAATCGGATTGCGCGGCGGTCAGGCGCCGACGTAGTCGGCGAGGTGTTCGGCGGTGAGGGTGGAGCGGGACGCGACCAGGTCGGCGGGGGTGCCTTCGAAGACGATTGTGCCGCCGTCGTGGCCGGCGCCGGGGCCCAGGTCGATGATCCAGTCGGCGTGGGCCATGACTGCTTGGTGGTGTTCGATGACGATGACGGACTTGCCGGATTCGACCAGGCGGTCTAGGAGGGACAGCAGGTTTTCGACGTCGGCCAGGTGGAGGCCGGTGGTGGGTTCGTCCAGGACGTAGACGCCGCCTTTGTCGGCCATGTGGGTGGCCAGTTTGAGGCGCTGGCGTTCGCCGCCGGAGAGGGTGGTGAGGGGCTGGCCGATGGTGAGGTAGCCGAGGCCGACGTCGGCCAGGCGCTGGAGGATGGCGTGTGCGGCGGGGATGCGGGCTTTGCCGGAGGCGAAGAATTCTTCGGCGGCGGCTACGGACATGGCGAGTACTTCGGCGATGTCGCGGCCGCCGAGCTTGTAGTCCAGGACCTCGGCTTGGAAGCGTTTGCCCTCGCATACTTCGCAGACGGTGGCTACGCCGGCCATGATCGCGAGATCGCTGTAGATGACGCCGGCGCCGTTGCAGTTCGGGCAGGCGCCCTCGGAATTGGCGCTGAACAGGGCGGGTTTCACGCCATTGGCCTTGGCGAAGGCCTTGCGGATCGGTTCCAGCAGGCCGGTGTAGGTGGCCGGATTGCTGCGGCGCGAGCCGCGAATGGGGGTCTGGTCGACGGCCACCACGTTCTCCGCGGCCGGAATGGATCCGTGGATGAGCGAGCTCTTGCCCGAGCCCGCCACGCCGGTGATCACGCACAGTACCCCGAGCGGGATGTCGACATTGACGTTGCGCAGGTTGTTCGCCTTCGCGCCGCGAATCTTCAGTGCGCCCTTGGACTTCCGCACTTCGTCCTTGAGCGACGCGCGATCGTCGAAGTGCCTTCCGGTAATGGTGCCGCTGGTGCGCAGTTTGTCGACGCTGCCCTCGAAGCAGACCTCGCCGCCCGCCGCGCCCGCGCCGGGACCGAGGTCCACGATGTGGTCGGCGATGACGATGGTCTCCGGCTTGTGCTCGACCACGAGCACCGTATTACCCTTGTCCCGCAATTGGATCAGCAGATTGTTCATCCGCTGGATGTCGTGCGGGTGCAGGCCGGCGGTGGGCTCGTCGAAGACGTAGGTGACATCGGTGAGCGAGGAGCCGAGGTGGCGGATCATCTTGGTGCGCTGCGCCTCACCGCCCGACAGCGTCCCGGACGGGCGGTTCAGCGAGAGGTAGCCCAGCCCGATCTCCACGAAGGAGTCGAGCGTGTGTTTCAGCGATTCCAGCAGCGGGGCCACCGACGGCTCCTTCAGCTTGCCCACCCAGTCGGCGAGATCGCTGATCTGCATGGCGCAGGCGTCGGCGATGCTGATGCCCTTGATCTTCGAGGACCGGGCCTCGGCGCTGAGCCGGGTGCCCTCGCAGTCGGGGCAGGTCTGGAAGGTGACCGCCCGCTCCACGAATGCCCGCACGTGCGCCTGCATCGAGTCGACGTCCTTGGCGAGGGTGGTCTTGCGGAGCTTGGTGATGACGCCCTCGTAGGTGAGGTTGATGCCCTCGACCTTGATCTTGGTCGGCTCCTTGTAGAGCAGGTCGTTGAGCTGCTTCTTGGTGAACTTCTTGATCGGCTTGTCCATGTCGAAGAAGCCGCTGCCGCTGAAGATCCGGCCGTACCAGCCGTCCATGCTGTAACCGGGCACGGTGAGCGCGCCCTCGTTGAGCGATTTGTTCTCGTCGTAGATCTGGGTCAGATCGATATCGTTGACCGACCCGCGCCCCTCACAGCGCGGGCACATGCCGCCGGTGATGCTGAAGCTGCGCCGCTCCTTCACCGTCTGACCATTGCGCTCGATGCTCACCGCGCCCGCCCCGCTGATCGAGGCCACATTGAAGGAGAACGCCTGCGGTGAGCCGATATGCGGTTTGCCCAGCCGGCTGAACAGAATGCGCAGCATGGCATTGGCGTCGGTGGCGGTGCCGACCGTGGAGCGCGGGTCCGACCCCATCCGCTCCTGATCGACGATGATGGCCGTGGTCAGCCCCTCGAGCACGTCGACGTCGGGCCGCGACAGCGTCGGCATGAAGCCCTGCACGAAAGCGCTGTAGGTCTCATTGATCAGCCGCTGCGATTCCGCGGCGATGGTCGCGAACACCAGCGAGCTCTTCCCCGAGCCCGAGACGCCCGTGAACACCGTGAGCCGGCGCTTCGGAATCGAGATGCTGATGTCCTTGAGATTGTTCTCGCGCGCGCCGTGCACCCGGATCAGATCGTGACTGTCCGCGGCCGGCAGGGCGGGCGCCCGCTTCGCTTTCGTGGCAGGGCTCATCCGTCCGTCTCCTCAGAGTTGCTTGATGCGGATCATGTTGCCGGAGGGATCCCGGAAGGCGCAGTCGCGCACGCCGTAGGGCTGGTCGGTCGGCTCCTGCACGACCTCGGCATCACTGGCCTGCAATTTCTCGAAGACCCCGTCGAGGTCCGGCGTGGCCAGGTTGATGCTGGCGAAGGTGCCCTTGGCCATCATCTCCTCTAGGACCTTCTGCTCGTCCTCGGTGACTCCCGGATCGGCCCCCGGCGGGTACAGCACAATGGCGATATCGGGCTGGCCGGGCGGCCCGACGGCGATCCAGCGCATGCCCTGGAACCCGACGTCGGAGCGCACCTCGAACCCGAGCACGTCGCGGTAGAAGCCGATCGCGGCCTCCGGATCGGTCTGCGGTAAGTAGCTCTGAGCAATTCTGATGTCCATGCGCATCACGCTAATTGCTGCCCGGCGGCCGGTGCTTCTCGATTCCTGACCGGTCTGGTGACCTGTTTCGCCACGCACGGCGGAATCCCCTCGGTATTCCGCGCCTCCTCCGCCTCCCGCTTGTACACACTCGGCGACACGCCGACCAGCTCGGAGAACCGCGTACTGAACGTCCCCAGCGACGAACACCCCACCTCGAAGCACACCTCGGTCACGCTGAGATCCCCCCGCCGCAGCAATGCCATGGCCCGCTCGATCCGTCGCGTCATGAGATACGAATAGGGCGATTCCCCATAGGCGGCCTTGAACTGCCGGCTCAAATGCCCCGCCGACATATGCGCATCCCGAGCCAGCCGCTCCACATCCAGCGGCTGCGCGTACTCCCGGTCGATCCGATCCTTGACCCGCCGCAGCCGCGCCAGATCCTGCAGATGTTGCTGAGTACCGGTCCGGTTGCTCACCTGCACGATCGTGCCATATCGGCGTATCGCGGGTCGAAATATCCGCACCCCGGAGCCCCTCGACGGCGCTCACCATTGTTGCTTAATCATAGGCTTACGCATACGGTATGCACATGCGTACTATTGACTCCGTACCCGCCTTCGCCGACGGCACCGTCCTCATGCCATGGAAACCCGGTCCACGCCATGACATCCCGGGTCCGGTATGTGTCAGCGTGACGGATTTCCAGACCGGCTCCGAGGACGATGTCCGCCAGATCTATGAGCTCGGGCTGGAATTGGGCCGGACTTGGCCGGTCATGCAAGGAGCCGTGGGGCTGTGGCTCTGGGGTCGTCCCGGCGAGTTCCGGGGTGGTTCGATCACCGTTTGGGAGTCCGAGCGAGATATGCGCCGGTTCGTTCGATGGCCGGTGCACACCGAGATCGTCCGGGCCTGGCGCGGTCGGGTCACCGTGGCCACCGACCTCTGGCATGCCGACGCCTTCGATCCCGCGCAGGTTCTGATCCGGGCCCGCGCCACGCTCGATCATCCGCACCGGAGTGCGGCGTAGTCCGGAAATGGGGGCTTTGTTCGTCTGCGGAAACAAACTGAGCGTTATATCGTCTCGCACATGTTGGCTGCGCAAGGTGCCAGTACGGGTCTGGCTACGCCGGCCGAGCTCGGGGTGGACGATGAGGAGCGGCCCTCGCGGGCATTGCGGGGGTGGTCGAATCGCCTGGTTTCGGTGTGGGCGTTCGGGATTGGGGCGCTGGCGCTGTGGCAGGTTTTCCGGCCGCTGGCGCAGGGGAGTCAGTATTACCTCGTTCTGTTCCTGGGGTTGACGCTGCCGTTGGTTTTCCTGAGTTACGGGTCGGGGTGGCGGCGGCTGGATCGGGTGGATCGGCCGGTGTGGCTGGATTGGGTGCTGGCGGGGGTGGCGCTGGTTGCCTGCCTTTATCCGGTGCTTCCATTTGAAATTGGTTCCGGAGGCGGGGGTTACAACGAATTCCTGGATCGGCAGGGGTTGCTCGATCCCGTCGATATCGGAATGGGCGCGGTAGTACTGCTGCTGGTGCTGGAGGCTTGCCGGCGGACCACGGGGTGGGTGCTGCCATTGGTGGGCGCGATCTTCCTGGCGTACGGGTATTACGGCGGGCTGCTGCCGCAGGACTGGTCGGTGGCGCATGCGGGACTGGACTTTTCGCAGATCGTGGATGCGCTGTACAACTCGGCCAGCGGGTTCTACGGGACTCCGCTCGATGTGGCCGCCAGTTACATCGTGCTGTTCACGATTTATGGGGCGGTGCTCGAATTCTCAGGGGCGGCACGGTTTTTCGTGGAGCTGTCGGTGGCGGCGTTCCGGCGGTCGAACAGCGCGCCGGGGCGGACCGCGGTCACGTCCGGATTCCTGCTGGGGACCGTGTCCGGGTCGGGGACGGCTACCGCGGTCAGCACGGGAGCGGTGACGTGGCCGATCCTGCGGAAGGCGGGATACTCGCCGGAACAGGCCGGCGGGATGCTCGCCGCGGCGGGCGTGGGGGCGATTCTGTCGCCGCCGACGCTGGGGGTCGCGGCGTTCATTGTGGCCGAATACCTGGAGGTTTCGTATCTGCAGGTGCTCGTCTGGGCGTCGATTCCGACGGTGCTCTACTACCTGGGGATTCTGCTGGCGGTCGAGATCGATGCGCGGCGGTTCCACTCGCAGGGCACGGCCGCCACCAACGGTGAAGTGGTACAGCCGCCGGTGCCGGCGTGGAAACTGCTGGGGCGCTTCGGATATCACTTCCTGTCGCTGATCGCCATCATCGTGCTGCTGCTGATCGGGGTGAGCGCGACCAAGGCGGTCGCGTACGCCACGGCGCTGGCGCTGGTGCTGGCCTTGATCGATCGGGCTGTGCGGCAGCAGGGTTCGTTCGATCGCGCGGCCGTGCGGGAGTTCGTGACGGGCAGCCTGTCATCGCTGTCGGCGGGCATTCGCTCGGCCCTGCCGGTGGTGGCGGTGTGCGCGGCGGCGGGGATCATCACCTCGATGACCACCAAGACCGGGCTGGGCGCGCAGCTGGCGGCGGTGCTGGTGCGGACGGCATCGGCCTTGTCCGACAATGCGACCGTGGTGCTGGCGGCCACGGTGGCGCTGGCGGCCATCGCGCTGGCGCTGCTGGGGCTGGCCATTCCGGTGACGGCGTCGTTCGTGATCGGGTGGGTGATCATCGGGCCGGCGCTGCTGACGCTGGGCGTGTCCGCGCCCGCGACCGCCATGTTCGTCTTCTACTACTCGGTGCTGTCGGAGGTGACGCCGCCGACGGCGCTCGCGGCGGTCGGAGCGGCGGCCGTGACCGGCGCCCGGCCGCTGCCGACCATGTGGCAGACCCTGCGATATGCGTTGCCCGCCTTCCTGGTTCCGCTGGTGTTCGTGCTCACCGATTCCGGTGAGCGGCTGCTGGGCCGGGGGCCGATCGTCGAAATCGTCATCACCAGCCTGATGGTCGCGCTCGCGGTGGCGGCGCTGGCCATGGCCACCGGCGGCTGGATTCTCGGCGCCGGGCACGCCGACCGGGTCGCCCGGATACTCGCGGCCCTGGCGGGTGTCGTGCTGCTGTATCCGAACTTCGTCACGCTCGGCATCGGGGCGGCGCTGCTGGCCGCGGCCTGGGCGCTCACCCGCTTCACAAGTCACCGTCGGGAACCGGCCCCGGCACAAGCTCTTTCGAAGCCGGTCTCACACGAGGGGAAATCATGACCAGATTCGCGACGATCGCGGTGGCGGCGGCGGTCACGGCCGCGCTGCTCACCGGATGCGGTGGCCGGCAGGACACTCCGACGGCCGACACCGGCGGCGAGATCACCTGCGAGGTGACGCAGGAGACGCGGGTCAGCATTGCGACCGGCAATGCGACGGGCGTGTACTACGCGCTCGGCAATGCCTACGCGGAGCAGATCTCGGCGGCCACCGGCGGCAAGGTGAAGGCGACCGCCGCCGAGACCGGCGCCTCGGTGCAGAACATCCAGCAGCTCGTGCAGGGGCAGTATCAGGTGGCGTTCTCCCTCGCCGATTCCGCCGCCGACGCCGTGCTCGGCGCCGGGGACACCTTCAAGGAAAAGCAGCCGATCCAGGCGATCTCGCGCATCTACACCAACTACACCCAGGTGATCGTGCGCAATGGCGCGAACATCAACTCCATTGCCGATATGCGCGGCAAGCGGGTGTCCACCGGCTCGCCCAAGTCCGGGACCGAGGTCATCGCCAACCGGCTGCTGCAGTCCGCGGGGCTGAATCCGGACTCGGACATCTCCGCCCAGCGCCTGGACCTGACCAAGACCGTGGAAGGCATGAAGGACGGTTCGGTCGACGCCATGTTCTGGTCGGGCGGGCTGCCCACGCCGGGTATCACCGACTTGTTCACCACCGCAAAGGATTCGGTGAAGTTCCTCGATATCGCCGATCAGCTCGACAAGATGCGCACGGTCAACCCGGTCTACGAGCAGGGCGTCATTCCGGCCGCCACCTACGGCCTGCCCGCCGATGTGAAGACGATCGTGGTCCCGAATGTCCTGCTGGTCCGCGACAATATCGACGCCAACCTGGCGTGCGTGCTGACCAAGGTCCTCTTCGATCGCAAAGACCAACTGGTGCAAGCCAACCCGGCCGCCAAGGGCATCGACCGCGCGACCGCGGGCAATACCAACCCGGTCCCGCTCAACCGCGGCGCGGAGCACGCGCTGAAGTAGCTCTGTGATCTCGTGCCCCGCTGCCTGACGGCAGCGGGGCGCAATGCCGAATAGAGAGTGCCGGCGCGACGAGGACCGCACAGGGCGCGGGCCGCACAGCGCCTTGGTGCGAGGTGGAACCGGCTGTCAGTTATCGGGTTTCGCCACGTCGTGCTCGGTCCCCGCACACCAGACGCGGGTGATCTCACGCGTTGCGCGGATATCGGCGAGCGGGTCGCCGTCGAGGAGCACCAGGTCGGCGCGCAGGCCGGGCTCGATCAGGCCGCGGTCGTGCAGCCCGAAATGCTCTGCGGGCAGCAGTGTTGCGGCGCGGAGAGCTTCGGCCGGGGTCAGCCCGGCGGACACCAGCAGTTCGAGCTCGCGGTGCAGCGCGGCCCCGTGCGGCGGCTGGAACGGAACGCCCGCTTGGGCATTGGCATCGGTGCCCGCGAGGACGGGCACGCCCGCCTCGTGCAGGGCGCGCACGGTGGCGAGGCAGCCGTCGAAAGCCTCGGGCGCGCCGATCGCCGCCGCGATGCCCTCCATCATCACCAGGGTCGGGACGACGGTGAGGCCGCGTTCGGCCAAGAGCCGCACCACTTCCGCGGGGACCACGCCGTCCAACGGCACATGCGTGACGACGTCCACGCCGATCTGCGCGGCCAGGGCGTACGCGCTGATCGCGGTGGCATGCGCGATGACCCGCAGGTCCCGGGCGTGCGCGGCCGTCACCACCGCCGCGGCGGCTTCGGGCTCGGGCCCGCCTTGTCCGGGGGCCTCCAGCACCAGCTTCACGTAATCGGAACCGGCGGCCGCACGCTCGGCCACCATGCGATCGGCTTGCGCGGTATCGGCGATGACCGCCTCGGCGGCCAGCCCGGGCAGCTTGGCGTGCACTCCGCCCCCGCCGATCACCGGCACGCCCGCACTGCGAATATCGCTGGTACCGGGCACTTCCCGCAGCCCGGCCAGCTTCTCGACGGGCCAGGTGGTCATATCCAAGGCCGTCGTGACGCCGTGCGCCGCCAGCTGGTCGAGGGTCTCCCGGCCGTGCAGATGAATATGGCAGTCGATGAAGCCGGGCAGCAGCACCGCACCCTGCGCGTCGATCCGCTCCGCACCCTCGGGGTCGCTGCCGAGGACGGAGCCGTCGATCACCACGGTCGTCGGACCGGATATGCCCGATCCATCGAGGATTCGCACGTTCATCAGGGCCTTCTTGGGCGAATCCGCCGCCGGGAACAGGGAATTCACGCAACCTCCAACTATCGGAACCGCCGTCTCGCCCCTCCACGGTATCGACGGCCCGGGATTCCCGAGGCCCCTCTGGACAATCCCGAAAAACCCCGGCAAGGTCGAACCACAGGGCCTGCTCGTGACCGAGCGCGAATTGCCCGCGCCCGCAGCGCATCAGGCGCTGGTCCGGGTGGACGCCTCCGGCGTCTCCTTCGCCGAACAGCAGATGCGCCGCGGCACCCGAGCCTCGTCGGCCGCCGCGTGGCGGCCCTGACCAAGATCGGCGGCTGGAGCAGCCACATCCTGCTGGAGGCCGCCGACCTGGTCCGGGTCCCCGAATCCCTCGATCCCGCCGAGGCGGAAACCTTCGTGGTCAACGGCGCCACCGGCGTCCTGCACGCCCAGGTCGCCGCCCGCATCCCCCTCAGCGAAGCGGCCCGCGCCCTGGAGCTCGCCGAATCCGGCACGGTGACAGGCAAAGTCGTCATCGTGCCCGCGTGAACCAGGCCAGGGCGGGATCAGAACGAAGCGGCGTCCCAGCGGGCCGCCGCTTCGGCCGGTTCGGCATTGAAATGCGCTCGGATGAGAGCGACGAAATCCCGTATGTGCGGGCGGTCGTCATCGGGGCGGACGCCGGCGTACCAGGGCCTCATGTCGCCGCCCGCGCCGATGCGGACGGTTGCGATATCGCCGCGGGCCACGAAGGGGGCCGCTACCCAGGACGGGAGGACGCCGACACCCTCACCGGCGACGACCAATTCGATGAACAGTTCGGTGAGGATGGGGATCAGGGTCAGCCGGGCGGGGTGGGTGCCGGGCGGCAGCGGCGGCGGAGTCGGGTTGGGGCGGCTCGGATCGTAGGTGTCGTAGAGGATCAGGTTCTCGGTGGCGAAGTCGGCGCCGGTGATGTGTTCCCTTGTGGCCCAGGGGTGGTCGGGGGCGACCACGGCCAGCATCTCGTCGTCCATGAGGTGGGTGAGGTGGACGTGGTCGGCGGTGGAGTGCAGTTTGGTGACCACGGCGACGTCGATGCGCTGGGCGAGCAGGGCGTCGATGGGGTCCTCGTCGCCGATGTTCTGGACGCGAATCAGGCTGTCGGGGCGATTGATCCGGAGTTCGCGCATGACCGGGGTGAGCCAGGAGAAGGTGGTCGCGCACTGGGTGGCGAGGCGGATGTGGCGATCGCCGTAGCGGGCCATCTCGCGCACCTCCTGCTCGGCGGCGGCGAGATCGGCGAGAATGCGAGATGCTCTCGGCAACAGGCGTTTTCCCGCCATATTGGGCACCAGCCGCCGCCCCACCCGGTCGAACAACGGGGTACCCAGCCGCTCCTCCATTTTGAGCAGCCGCTGGCTGAGCGCGGGCTGACTGACATAGAGCCGATCGGCCGCCTGCTGCAGGGTGCCGCCGGTCGCCAGCGCGTCGAGCAGCTCCAGATCGCGGACATCCAAATCCATAAGCTCAGCTTAGCGGTTGGCGAACTATTACGTCGTGGACTTATATAGCGCCTCCGGACGATCCTCGAAGGGCGCCGGCGATCGAGAGCCGGGCGGAAACGAAAGAGGATGAGATGACGAGCAATCCACGCACCGCGATCGTGACCGGCGGTTCCAGCGGCATCGGCTTCGCCGTCGCGGCGGCGCTGGTCGCCCGTGGCGACAATGTGGTGATCGGCGGCCGCGACCGGGCCAAGCTGGAGAAGGCCGTCGCCCAGCTGGACGGCGGTGTGCGCAGCCGGTTCACGGTCGGCGATCTCGCCGACGAGGCGACCGGACAAGCCCTGGTCGATACCGCGGTCGAGGCGTTCGGCTCGGCGGACATCCTGGTGAACAATGCCGGCACCTTCGCCTCGACCCCGTTCACCGAGGTCACCCCCGCTCAGCTGGACAGCTTCCTGCAGGGCAACCTGCGCGGCACCTACCTGATCACCCAGGCCGTCGCACGCCGCATGATCCAGCAGGGCTCCGGCGGCGCCATCGTCAACATCACCACCGTCCTGCTCTCCCACTCCATCGCCGGCTTCCCGGCCAGCGCCGCCATGGTGTCCAAGGGCGGTGTCCGCGCCCTCACCGTTTCACTGTCGGCCGAACTCGCCGCCTACGGCATCCGGGTCAACGAGGTCTCCCCCGGCATCGTGCGCACCCCGCTGCACGCCTCCGACGTGGACGGCCTGGGCGCTCTCGCGGTCCTGGATCGGGTCGCCGAGCCCTCCGAAATCGCCGCCTCCGTCCTGCATCTCGCCGACGCCGAATTCACCACCGGCGCCCAACTCGACCACGACGGCGGCTTCGTCACCGCCCGCCGCTGACCACCCCTTCAGCTGACCACCCCTTCAAAGGAGCCCCACCATGCCCTACGTCAACGTCAAAATCACCCGCGAAGGCGCCACCCCCGAACAGAAGGCCGAGATCATCGCCCGCATGACCCAGGTCCTGGTCGACGTCCTCGACAAGGACCCCCGCCTCACCTTCGTCCTCATCGACGAGGTCGAACTCGAGGACTGGGGCGTCGCCGGACTGACCACCGCCGAATTCCGGGCGAGCTGAGCTCGGCGTCCGGAGTGGGGGCGTGTCGGCGGGGGTCGGCGTGGTGAGTGCATGCGTTAATGGGCGGCATGGTCGTGCGCTTGGTCTCGGCCGGTGTGGCCGTGCTGGTCGCGGTGGCGATGGGGTTGTTCACGTATGTGATTGCCACCGCGCGGATTCCCGCCGAAATGGTCGAGCTGTCGTATCTGGTGAGCAATTACGGGTTCTATTTGATACCGCTGGGATTGTTCGGCGCCGGGTTGTCGGCGTTGCTCGCACAGCGGCGAATGGCTCGTGCGCTGCGGGTGGTCGGCATTGGAACCGCGGTGGTGTGCCTGATCGGGGTTGTCGCGGCGGTGTTTCCGGTGGTGAGTTCGTATCGGTCGGCTGATCGGTACGAGGCGAAGTTGTCGGTGCTGGACTATGTCACCGGTGGGTCCAATTCGGGGCGGCCGGTCGAGTCGTTGAGCACGATTTACAACACCATCGACGGGACGGCCTTGCTGCTGGATGCCAAGGTGCCCATGGGCGGGCCGTCGGGGGCGCGGCCCGCGGTGGTGTGGGTGCACGGGGGCGGGTGGGCGCACGGGGATCGGGGGGAGGCGCCGAAGTGGCACAAGTGGTTGAACGACAAGGGGTATGCGGTGTTCGCCATCGAGTACCGGATGTCGCCGCCGCCGCGGTGGGATCAGGCGGCGGCGGATGTGAAATGCGCGATCGGGTGGGTCAAGCAGCATGCGCTGGAGTACACGATCGATCCGGAGCGGGTGATGGTGGCGGGCGGTTCGGCGGGCGGGAATCTGGCGCTCATGGCGGCCTATGCCGATCCGATCGCGCCCAGTTGCGCGGTGCCCGACACCTCCGTGCGGGCGGTCGCCACCTTCTATCCGGCGACCGATCTCGCCGCCGCATGGCGAGATCCGCGGCTGCTACCGGAGATCCGCGATCTGGTCGAGGACTACACCGGCGGCACGCCCGCGCAAGTGCCCAGCCACTACGCGGCCGCGTCGCCGATCAACTATGTGCGCCCGGGGCTGCCGCCCACGCTGATCATGCACGGCACCCGCGATCATGTGGTCCCCTACGAGCAGTCGGTGGCCCTGATCGATCGCCTCGACGACGCGGGCGTGCCGAACGAACTGCTGCCGGTGCCCTACGGCGAGCATGTGTACGACTTCACCTGGGGTGATTGGGGTACGCAGATCTCCCGGCAGGTTTTCGCCGACTTCCTCGAGGAACGCTTCCCGGCCCGCAAGCCATAGAACCGTTCTATGCATAACCAGAATCGCACCCGCTACCGGGCACATTCGCGCGCGCGAAGACTGTGGGTATGACATCGAAACCACAACGGCGGCCCAATCCGATCCAATGGCTCGGCTACGCCCTCGGGCGGCGCCTGCCGGATTCGATGACGGACTGGGTCCGCTACGACCTGACCTGCAAGCACTCCTATATGCGGCACCTGATTCGCGGGATGGTGCCGTTCTCACCACTGTTCGCCGCATTCCTGTGCTTCCCTGGCGAGCTGTGGCTGCGCGGCGCGATGACGCTGCTGGCCATGATCCTGGCGTGGTTCTACTGCTCGGCGCACATGCACCTCAACCGCGCCCATCGGCTCCGCCAGCACGGCCTGCCCGAGGACCTGAAGAATCCGGAGGCCCAGAAACTGCGCGACTTCGAGGTGGCCCGCTACGTCGCCGCCCATCCGCGCTGAACGACGGCCGCGGAGTCCGCGGCCGCCAGACCGGAGAAGTCGCGCAGCACAACATGATTGCGCGAGGCGAAGCTGCCGAGTGCGTGATCGGGATACATGCCCAGGAATTGGCGGCGGGTGCGGGTGCTCCAGCTGCGGGCCGGCTCCGTGCGCGTCTTGTAGAAGTTGGCCATGTAGCCGCCCTCGTAGATTCGCAGCAGCAGGTAGCCGCCCGGGTATTCCTTGACCGCGGCTACTTCGAGGAATTCCACGTCGATGCCGGAATCGGGGCGGCCCAGGCGATTTCGGTGAGTGTGGCCGCAGTGGTGCAGGAAGACTCCGGGCGCGGCGCGGTAGAGATCGTGCAGTGCGGCCGCGTTGGAACGGTCCAGCACGAAGCCCGGACCGCCCGGATTGCTCACCGCCGCACAGGAAGTCACCGGGTGGTGGCCGAAGATCAGGGTGGGGCGCTCCGGCTCCGCCGTGAGCAGCTCGCGCAGGTGATCCAGTTGCGGGCGCACGATCGTCCCGCCCGCCCCGCGCAGCCGGGTGGTGTCGAGGCCGATGATCCGCAACCCGCCCGCCCGGTTGTCGACCAGCTGCTGGCGGGGATGGAAGACCGAACCCCAGGGATCGTCCGGATACCGCAGCGGCGCATCGTGATTGCCGCGGCAGACGAAATAGTCGCGGCCGAGCGCACCCCAGCGATCCAGCCGGGCGCGCACGCCCAGCGACTGCGCCAGCGTCCCGCTGTCGGTGAGATCGCCCGCCAGGATCAGGTGATCGGCGCCCCGCCCGGGCTCGCGCACGTCATCCAGCAGCGCGTCGAGCATGACCTCCGGATGATCCTCGGTGTCGTGCCGCAGCCCCGGCGGCCATCCGGCCACGAAGATGCCGCTGGCCTCCTCCCCGTAGTGCACGTCATTGGCCAGCGCGAGGGTGCGCAGCAGACGGCCCGGCGGCGGCGTGAGGGTGGTGAAAACCCCGGTGGTCTCCGGTGTTCCGGCCCGCTGCGTCACCCGCGTGCGCGCCGGGACCACCCGGTGCCCGGCCGAGTACGCCTCGAACCGATAGCTCCGCCCCGGCTCCAGCCCGTCGATCTCCGCGTAGTGGAAGGCGGTCGGCCGCTCGTCCGCATACAGCGGCAGCGCGGGCGCGACCCCGTCGGCCGGGGTGATGCGCACCTCGGTATCGGCCGGCGCCGGCCGCAGCCGCCCGGTCTTGTCCCGCGCCCGGGTGGTCCAGGTCAACACCACGGACCGATCGGTCACGGTGACCACCTCGAGGTCCGAGGCCACGATGGCGCTGCGCCGGACCCGCGCGGCCTCCGATCGCGAGATCGCCGATTGATAAACGGTGAACGCGGAGCGCGGGAGCGAGGCCCGCGCCGTCACCACCGCCGCCCCCGCGGTCACATTCGCCAGCCATACGGTTCGAAGACGTGCGTTCTGCATCGGAACCTCCGTCGTGCCCTCTACTCGACGGTAGGCCGGATGGTTGAACGTTCAGATTCTCGTGCATGACGGTTCGGCTTCCCGGGCTTAACTTTCGGAAAGCCGCAGGCCAAATATTCGATCGTGGATCACACGGTGGTCTCGGCCGCCCGCTCCGCGAGCACCTGCTCGAGGTGCTTGTCGAGCTCGGCGAGCTTCTTGGAGATGGAGGCGATGGTCGCGGCCGACCGATTGAGATTCTCCACGGCGTCCTCGAGGAGTTCGAGGCGCTGCGAGATCGACTTCATCCGATGCAGGATGGTGTCCACACCGGTGGCGGTGGGCAGGTTCAACAGGCCGAGCACCGCCTCCTGCGCCTCCAGGGCGGCATCGCGGGCGTCCTGCGCGCGGTCGATCGCCCCGCGGGTGATGGGGTTGCTGAGCACGTCGTTGAGCAGATTGGTGATCACGGGTTCCTCCTTGCGAATGGTTGGGACGATCAGCCGGCCGCGGCCAGAGTCGTGATCGCCCACTCGGATTCCGCCTCGATGCGGCCGAGTTCGGTGACGGGTGCGTCGTTGTACTGCCACTCGCGGGCGATGCGATGCCAATTGCCCTCGGCCCGCAGCTGTCCCAGCGCCGCCATCACCATGACCAGGGTGCGCAGCGTGACCAGCTGCTCCTGCGGCACCGACTGCTTGCGAATCAGCCCGAAGCTGTCGGAGGTGGGCACAATGGTCTGCGCCATGGCGTCGTTCACCATTTCCGGTGTGATGCACAGGTTTTCATCGGTGGTCAGCCAGCCGATCACCGCGCCGACAATGCCCGCGGCCTCGTCCACCGGCACGGAGTCCGGCTCGGGAATGAAGCCCGCCTCGCTCAGCGCCCGATGCACGCCCACCGCGTCGTCCTCGGCCATGGCCCGCTGGATCCGGAGCTGATGCTCGACCGCCTCGGCCGCGACGTACTTGTAGAGACCGAAATCCAGGAATGCGACCCGGCCGTCATCACCGACCAGGAAGTTGCCCGGATGCGGATCACCGGAGAACTGCCGGTAGCGCAGCATGCCGCCGCCGAAGAAGCGGAAGAGTATCTCCGCCACGCGATTCCGCGTCTGCTGATCGGCGTCCTTGATCTCCTCGAATCCACGCCCCGCAAAGAATTCGGTGACCAGCACCCGCCGCCCCGACAGGCTCGACACCACATCGGGCACCACGATGAACGGATGCCCGCGATAGAGCCGGGCCGCCGCGCGCTGATTCTGCGCCTCCAGCTCGTAGTCCAGCTCCTCCTCCACCCGATCCCGGATCTCATCGGCCATGGCCTTCGTATCCAGAGCGGGCGCAATGATTTTCAGCCCGTGGGTGAGCAGCGCCATGTTCTTGATATCGGCCCGCACCGCCTTGTCGATGCCCGGGTACTGCACCTTGACGCAGACCTCGCGGCCGTCGTGCAGCCGGGCCCGGTACACCTGGCCGATGGAGGCCGAGGCCAGCGGCGCGTCCTCGAAGTGCGCGAAGTGCTCGGCCAGCTTGCCGCCGAGATCCTCCTCGATCACCTTGCGCATCTTGTCGAACGACACTGTCGGCGCCGAATCGCGCAGCTGGGCAAGGGCTTTCTGGAAGTCCTCGCGAATCTCGTCCGGGAAGATGCCGCCGTCCACCACCGACAGCGCCTGCCCGATCTTCATGGCGGCCCCGCGCATGGTGCCCAGCCCGTTGACCAGCGCGCGCATGGCCTCGGCCTGCCGGCGGTCCATGACCACCTTCTTCTTGTCCTCGCCGCGCCCCACCGTGGCGACCTTCGCACCGGCCTGCCGCAGCACCTGGCCGGCGGCAATGCGGCCCAGTGCGGCGGTACGCACCGCGCGGGAGGTGGGGACCTCCTTGTCCACCGGATCTTTCTTGGACACGGGATCTTTCGCCATGTTCGTCTCCATGCTGCTGAACGGGCGATCTGCGGTCGCCCGCATCAATGAATGAGGTCTCATTCACCAAAAAGCTAACAGCCGCCCGACACCTCTGTAAATAAGTGAACGAGACCTCACTCACCTAATTTTCCGGGCGGTACGCTGTTCCCGTCGCCGTCACTCCCCGAGAAAGCGCCCATGACCGCCGAAGGATCGACCGCCCCCGACCGCCCCAAACGCGGCCGTCCCCCGCGCGCCGAATTGGCCGCCCAGCGCCGCCGCGAGCTGATCGAGACCGCCTACGCCGTCTTCATCGAGAAGGGCTACACCGCCGCGGGCGTCAGCGACATCACCGATCGCCTCGGCGTCGCCACCGGCACCTTCTACCGCTACTTCGACTCCAAGCGCGACATGCTCGACCACGTCATCGATTTCGGCATCGAGAAGATGTTCGACGTGGCCCGCGAGGCCTGGGGCGACGGCCCGCCGGAGGACTTCGAAGGCTTCCTCACCCATGTCCGCGCCGTCGGCGAGGCCGTGCTGCGCGCCGTCGACGAGGAACCCGGCATGGTCCGCATGCTCATGTTCGAGGGCACCGCCGTCGACGCCGAACTCACCGCCCGGCTGCTGGCGGTCAACGAAGCGCTCGCCGCCGGCACCGCCGCCGCGCTCGAACTCGGTATGGCCCGGGGCTACCTGCGTGCGGACATCGACACCCACACCCTCGGCCGTGCCATCTACATGATGCTGACCCCCAGCATGGTCGACATGATGTCCGGCCCCTTGGGACCGGAAGCCCGCGCACACAATCTCGACGCCATTCTCGACCTGCTGCTCAACGGTTTGCGCAAGCGCTGACAACGGCCTGCGCGCGCACTGATCCGGGCTGTAGCGAACCGACGAGTCCGCATGCTCGTAGGCTTGGGCGGTATGAACCTCGAAGAGGTTGCGGCCGAGCTGTACGGGGTGCCGCCCGGAGAGTTCGTGGCGGTGCGCACCGAGCGGGCGCAGCAGGCGCGGGACGGCGGGGACAAGGCGCTGGCCACCGCCATCGGCACATTGCGGCGGCCGACCGTGGCGGCGTGGGCGGTGAATCTGCTGGCCCGCGAAGCGGGCGAGGATGTGGGCGCACTGCTGGAGGTGGGCGACGCCCTGCGGGAGGCGCAGCGGCGGCTGTCGGGTGAGCAGTTGCGAACGCTCACCACACAGCGCCAGCAGGTGGTCAACGCGCTCACCCGGAAGGCCGGTGAGCTGGCCGCGGCGCACGGGCAGCGGCCGAGCGAATCGGTACTGCGCGATGTCGGCAGCACGCTGCAGGCGGCGCTGGCGGATCCGGAGGTCGCCGAGCAGGTCCGGGCCGGGACGCTGACCGCGGCAGCCAGCTATGAGGGCTTCGGCCCGGCCGCCCTCGTCGCCGTCGGGACCGACCGGTCCAGCGAATCCGATTCCAGGGCATCGAAAGCCGCTGACCAGCAGGATCGGCAGGTCACCGCGGCCACGCGCACAGCCGGTAAAGCGCCGCGCACGGACAAGTCCCCGGATGCGGGGGCCGCGGTGCGCCGTGAACTCGGGGAGCTGATCGCCGAGGTCGAATCCGCGCGCGCCGAACAGGCTTCCGCCGCATCCGAGCACGACCGCGCGGCCGCCGACCTGGCCGAACTCGACTCCCGCATCGCGGGCCTGCGCGACGAGCTGGCCCGGGCCGAGGATCAGCGCCGCTTCAGCGTGGCCGCTGAACGCCGGGCGCGCGACGTCCTGCGCCGCGCCGACCGGCATCTGGAAGGACTCGTACGCCGCGCGCAGCAGGTCCGGGGGCGGCTGCCCGCCGACTGATCGGCGGGCGCGCTACGACCCGATCATGAGCGGGCGCGGCGGGTGCAGTTCGACGAGTGCGACCAGGTCACCGTAGGGGACCGAGCCATTGGCGAGGCGATGGACCATGCGCGCCAGGGCGGTTCGCGCGCCGTACTTGATGCGCATGCCCTCGTGGATCCGCTCGGCCAGATAGTGGTCGCCGATAATGCGGGCGGTGCCGTAATGCTGGCGCGAACCCAGCGCCGGGCGGCCGCGCCAATCACCGGCCTGGATCACCACCCGGCCGTCATAGGCCAGCTGCTCGGCTTCCGCGCCGTGCGAGGAGAGCAGAAAGGCCAGCCGGCCGTGATCGGCGGGCAACACCAGGTGCGGGGTGGTGGCGACACTGCCGGGGGCGATGGGGCGGGTCACCAGGACGGACTTCGAATCCCACCAGAGCGAGCCGGGATGCCAGGTGTCGGGGGTGGTGGCGGGTGGACGGGGGTGGAAGGCCGCTGCGGGTACCGTACGCGTTGCCATAATCAGTCGAACTCCAAAACTGTTGTTTTCCAATGCCTTTCGAACACGGGTCACGTGGACGTGGGTGGCTTGCGCAGCGGCTCGGCCCGGCTTCCATGACGGGGAGCGCCGTAATTGTCCCGATCTCGAGATTAGCGGTGTCCGGGACGGCGTGCCACGACCCCCCTGCCCGGAATCAGGGGTTGCCAGATCGATAACTGGGAGTACGCTCATTACTGAGCCTAATCATTTACCAGCCGCAGGTCCGGAGGTGCCGGATGACCGAACCGCCCACGTCGGCGCAGGTCGGCCGGCGCTTGCGAAATATGCACGATAAGCAATCGCGCATCTTCGAAGCCGCGACCACGCTGTTTGCTGAACGCGGCTTCGAGAACGTTACGACACAACAGATCTCGGACCGCGCGGATATCGCGGCGGGCACGCTGTTCCGGTACGCGGCGACCAAGGGCGAGTTGCTGCTCATGGTGTACAACGAGGATTTCCGGGCAGCCCTGGAACGCGGCGAACGCGAGGCGCGGGCGCAGCGGGACCCGGTGAAAGCCATTCTCGCCATGACCGCGCCGATTGCCGAGGCCGCCAACCGGCATCCCGCGAATACTGTTGTGTACCAACGCGAATTGCTGTTCGGATCCCCCACCGACAAATACCGTTCGGAAGGGCTCGCCCTGGTCGCCCGATTGGAGTCCATGATCGCCGAACGACTGGCCCAGGACGCCCGGGCCCGCCGCCTCGATTCACCCCGGCTCGAGGGTCAGGCCAGGCTGGCCGGGCGCACCGTCTTCGCGGTTCTGCAATTGGCCGTTGTCCAACCTGCGACAGGCGCACATCCCGGCCACAATGCCCTCGCCGATCTGCGCGCCCAGATCGCCCAGATCGTCGCCGGCTTCTTCGCTTCGCTCGAGAACAGGAGAAAAGCATGACCATTCGCAAGGTGACCGTCCTCGGCACCGGAGTCCTGGGTTCGCAGATCGCATTCCAGACCGCGTTCAGCGGATTCGATGTCACCGCCTACGACATCACCGAGGAGGCCCTGCAAGCCGGACGAGCGCGCTTCGAGAAACTCGCGGCCGTCTACCGGACCCAGGTGAAAGGCGGCGGGAACGGCAAGGCCGAGCAGGCCGCCGCCGCCATCACCCTGACCGCCGATCTCGCGAACGCGGTGCGGGAGGCCGACCTGGTGATCGAGGCGGTGCCGGAGGTGCTCTCGATCAAGCAGCAGACCTATGAGAAGCTCGCCGAACTCGCGCCGCAGAAGACCATTTTCGCCACCAATTCCTCGACGCTGCTGCCCAGCGCCATGAAGGATTTCACCGGCCGCCCGGATCGATTCCTGGCCCTGCACTTCGCCAATCAGATCTGGCATTTCAATACCGCCGAGGTGATGGGCACCACCGAAACCGATCCCGAGGTCTTCCACGAGGTCGTGGACTTCGCCTCGGCCATCGGCATGGTGCCGATCCAGATCCACAAGGAGAAGGCGGGATACGTCCTCAATTCGCTGCTGGTGCCGCTGCTGAACTCCGCCATGGCCCTGGCCGCCGGCGGCTACGCCGATCCGGAGGCGATCGACCAGACCTGGCAGATCGGCACGGGCGCACCCGCCGGGCCCTTCCACATACTCGATGTGATCGGCCTCACCACGCCCTACAACATTCTCGCCAATAGCGATGACGAGAACGTCAAGCAACTCGCGAAGTGGTTGAAGGACAACTACATCGACAAGGGCAAGCTCGGCATCGCCACCGGGGAGGGCTTCTACAAATACAGCTAGAACAGCGCGGCAGTACTTCGAACCACCTGCGGGAGAGGAGTCACATGTTCTACAGCAACGGCAATTACGAGGCGTTCGCCCGGCCACGCAAACCGGCGGGGGTCGACGGCAAGACGGCGTGGTTCGTGGGCGCGGGACTCGCGTCCATGTCCGGCGCGGCCTTCCTGATCCGGGATGGGCAGATGTCCGGTGAGAAGATCACCATCCTGGAGGAGCTGAAGCTGCCCGGCGGCGCGCTCGACGGCATCAAGGAACCGAAGAAGGGCTTCGTGATTCGCGGCGGGCGCGAAATGGAGAACCACTTCGAATGCCTGTGGGATCTCTATCGCTCCATCCCATCCATCGAGATCGACGGCGCCAGCGTCCTGGACGAATTCTATTGGCTCAACAAGGACGACCCGAACTACTCGCTGCAGCGCGCCACCGTGAAGCGCGGTCAGGACGCGCACACCGACGGCCTGTTCACGCTGAACGACAAGGCGCAGAAGGAGATCACCAAGATCTTCCTCGCCACCCGCGAGGAGATGGAGAACAAGCGCATCGACGAGGTCTTCTCGAAGGACTTCCTGGACAGCAACTTCTGGATGTACTGGCGCACCATGTTCGCCTTCGAGGAATGGCACAGCGCGCTGGAGATGAAGCTGTACCTGCACCGCTTCGTGCACCACATCGGCGGACTGCCGGACTTCTCGGCGCTGAAGTTCACCAAGTACAACCAGTACGAGTCACTGGTGCTGCCGCTCTACCGCTGGCTGCTCGATCAGGGCGTGACCTTCAAATTCGACACCACGGTCACCGACGTGGACTTCGACCTGAGCGCGAAACGCAAGCAGGCCACCCGGATTCACTGGGTCAGCGAGGGCGTCGCGGGCGGGGTCGATCTCGGCCCGGACGATCTGGTGCTCATGACCATCGGCTCGCTCACCGAGAACTCCGACGAGGGCGACCAGCACACCCCGGCGAAGCTGAACGAGGGCCCGGCCCCGGCCTGGGATCTGTGGCGGCGAATCGCCGCCAAGGACAAGGCCTTCGGCCATCCGGACGTCTTCGCCGGGGACATCTCCCGCACCAAGTGGGAGTCGGCCACCGTCACCACGCTCGATCAGCGCATCCCCGAATACATTCAGAAGATCTGCAAGCGGGATCCCTTCAGCGGCAAGGTGGTCACCGGCGGCATCGTCACCGTCAAGGACTCCAGCTGGCTGATGAGCTGGACGGTCAACCGCCAGCCGCACTTCAAGCAGCAGCCCAAGGATCAGATCGTCGTCTGGGTCTATTCGCTGTTCGTGGACAAACCCGGCGACTATGTGAAGAAGCCCATGCAGGACTGCAACGGCGAGGAGATCACCCAGGAATGGCTGTACCACATGGGCGTTCCCGAGGCCGACATCCCGGAGCTGGCCGCCGACGCCGCCAAGTGCGTTCCGTGCATGATGCCCTACGTCACGGCCTTCTTCATGCCGCGCAAGGCCGGTGACCGCCCCGACGTGGTCCCCGAGGGCTCGGTCAACTTCGCCTTCATCGGCCAGTTCGCCGAAACCACCCGCGACTGCATATTCACCACCGAGTACTCGGTCCGCACCGGCATGGAAGCCGCCTACCAGTTGCTCGATATCGAACGCGGCGTCCCCGAGGTCTTCAACTCCACC
This sequence comes from Nocardia sp. NPDC127526, assembly GCF_042672265.1. Lineage (NCBI taxonomy): Bacteria > Bacillati > Actinomycetota > Actinomycetes > Mycobacteriales > Nocardiaceae > Nocardia > Nocardia sp. NPDC127526. The sequence goes on from NZ_JBHXVO010000028.1 coordinate 57,395, forward strand.
TATGACGTCCGCACCCTGCTGACCGCCGTCACCCGGCTGCGCGACGGCGACCCCATCGATATCCCCGGCCCGGAGTTCCTGCGCCGCAAGCTGATCAGCAAGCTCGATCGGACCGAGATCGGTGAGCTCATGGCGGAGTACGGCCTCATCGGCGACAAGAAATAGGCCGCCGCACAACACGGGGAAGGGCCCGCATCCATGGGATGCGGGCCCTTCCCTACAGGCGGCGCTCGATTCGCACATTCAGCGCCCGATCAGCGTGCGCCGGATGCCCTCGGTGGCGGCGACCAGGGCGGGCACCAGGGTCAGGTGGGTGACCGACAGGGCGATGGTGGAGGCGGTGTCGAAATCGGCGGCCACGGTCATGGCGATGGTCCCGACCGCGAGCACCGAGCCGATCACGGCCGCCAGGCGCAGCACGCCCACCCACTTGTAGGACAGCAGTGCGGCGGCGGTGAGCCCGATCAGCAGCGGCACCGCGGTCATCATGATGATGCCGCCCGGCGCCACATCCTGAACCCGACTGCCATTGCTCACCTCGAAGGATCCGCCCGCGAGTTCCCCGAGCAGCCAGACGATCACATTGGCCAGCACGGCCCCGGCGACCGCGCCGAGCACGGCGACCGGACGGCTCAGCGCCGGAATGCGAAGGGCGGGACGGACATTGGCGGCGGTGGTGGTTGCCACGGTGGTCATGATGATCTCCTGAGTCGAAGCTGTGAAGTTCGTGTGAGTTCATCTTGAAACCTGAACAATTATTTAGGTCAAGGCGATGGCGACCGGACGTGTCCCACCTCACAGCCGGGGCTCGGCGAAGCAAGCGGGATGCGCCGCAACTGGTTACATGACCGTGTGGAGCTGCGACAGTTGCGCTATTTCGTGACCGTGGCCGAAGAACTGCACTTCGGCCGCGCCGCGGCGCGACTGCACATCGCGCAGCCGGCCGTCAGCCAGCAGGTGCGCCGGCTGGAGCGGGAACTGCAGGTGCAGCTGCTGGATCGGTCCCCGCGGCGGGTGCGGCTGACCGAAGCCGGATCGCGCTTCCTCCCGGCCGCTCGCACGGTGCTCGCGGCCGCCGATCAGGCCCGCGCATCGGTGGCGGAGCTGGCCCGCGGGCGGGCGGAGGTGTTCCGGCTGGGCACGATCACCGGCCTGGGGGAACGCCTCGACACCGTGCTCGACGCCTTCGCGGAGCAGGCGCCGCAGGTCCGCGTCGAGCTGGTGGCATTGCCGGTTCGCGAGCGCATGGCACAGGTGGCCGACGGCCGCCTCGACGCCGCGTTCGTGCGCTCCCCCTCCCCGGCGGACAGTCCCGACTTGGATTTCCTGCCCGCCTGGAACGATCCCCTGGTGGCCGCCCTCCCGGCCCGGCACCCGCTGGCGGCGCACGACTCGGTGCGCCTGGCCGAGCTGGCGTCGACACCGCTGAGCCTGACCGAACGCCGCAATCATCCGGGCCTGGTGGATCTTGTCGTAACCTCCTGTGTGCGAGCGGGTTTCGAACCGGCTCCGCTACCCGCGGCGGCCACGCTGCAGGACACCCTCGCCGCCATCGGCGCCGGTCCGCCCATGTGGACGGTGGTCTACGCCGCCAATGCCCGTCAGCTGCACAACCCCCGCGTGACATTCCGGCCGTTCGCCGATGAGGGCATGTCGCTGCCCATCGCGCTCGCGGTACGCGGAGACTCCACCTCGGCCACGCTGACCTTGCTCGCCGCGCTGCTCGCGCACGCGGGCGATCCGCCCGAGCAGCAACGATAAGCATTCGATATCGCTGCGAGCACGCAATGCCCATTGGTTGCCACCGCCCGCCGCGGTGTGCTCTTCCCATGCCTATCGCTGTTGTCGCGCTCGCGGTCTGCGCGTTCGCCATCGGTCTCACCGAATTCGTGGTCGCCGGGCTACTGCCGGATATCGCTGGAGACCTTCACGTTTCGATTCCCACGGCGGGAATGCTGGTGTCGGGGTATGCCTTCGGCGTCGTGGTCGGCGCGCCCGTGCTCACCGCGCTGACCGGCCGCACCGAGCGCCGTCGCCTGCTCACCGGGCTCATGACCCTGTTCCTGGCCGGCACTGCGCTCTCCGCCCTCGCCTCCGCCTACGGCATGCTCATGATCGGCCGGGTGGCCGCCGCCCTGGCGCACGGCGCGTTCATGGGCGTCGCCATGGCCACCGCGGCCGATCTCGTGGCCCCCGGCAAGCGCGGTCGCGCCGTCTCGCTGGTCGCCACCGGCGTGACCGTGGCGACCGTGCTCGGCGTGCCCCTGGGCACGCTGGTCGGACAGCACCTGGGTTGGCGGTCCGCGTTCTGGCTCGTCATCCTGTGCGCGGCAATCGGTCTGGCCGGGATCATGACCCTGGTGCCGCGGGCCGAGCCCGCCGCGACGGGCGACATTCGCGGCGAACTGACCGTGCTGCGCCGCCCGCAGGTGCTGCTGGTGCTGGCGGCGACCGTGCTCGGTTTCGGCGGCGTCATGACCTCCTACACCTATATCGCCGAAATGGTCACCCGGGTAACCGGTTTCGGCGCGGGGGCGGTCACCTGGATCACCATGCTGTTCGGCCTGGGCATGTTCGCCGGGAACCTGATCAGCGGCCGCGTCACCGACCGCCACCCGCGCGCCGCCGTGCTCACGGCGGTGGCCGCCCTGGCCCTGGTGCTGGCCGCGTTCACCGTCACCGTCCACGACAAGACCGCCACCTGCGTGACCGTCTTCCTGTTCGGCGCGGCGGCGGGCGGCACCGTCATCCCGATGCAGATGCGCATCATGGCCAAGGCCGGCGATGCCCCGGCACTGGCTTCCTCGGCCAATGTGGCGGCCTTCAATCTCGCCAATACCCTTGGGCCGCTGCTCGGCGGCGCGCTCATCGGCAGCGGCGCGGGTTATCCCGCGCTCAACCTGGCCGGCGCTGTGGTCACCGCGATCGGCCTGGGCATCGCCGCCCTGGCCGTGTACCTGGACCGCGACGGATCGTCAGTGCGCGCAGACTCGCCAGATGCCGGCCACTTCGCGCAGGCGGGAGCGGATTAGATCGAGGTGCGGACTACCCGGCCCGCCGACCCGGCGGGCCAGGTAGATGGTGTTGATGGGAGCGTCTTCGGGGTCCAGGAGGGTGACGATCGAACCGGCGGCCAGTTCGCGCGAGCACAGGTAACGCGGGAGAACGGAGATGCCCGCCCCGGCGACGACCGCGGACAGGACGGACCGCAGGTCGGGAATGACCAGGGCGGGCTCGGCTTCCAGACGGGTTTCGAACACATGCCGCCAATAGCGGCGCAGGATCGGCAGATCGGGGGCGTAGCTGATCAGGGGCACGCCGGTGAAATCGTTGGCGCGCAAGCGGTCCGGGTCGGCGCGGGCGGCCAGGTCGGGGGCGGCGACCAGCACGAATTCCTCGTCGGCGAGGGGTTCGGAGAGGACGGCGCGGCCGCGGGGGCGAATGCTGGAGATGACCAGATCCAGTTTGCCGACGCGCAGGTCGGCCAGCAGGTCGTCGGCCAGGCCGGTGGTGACGACGAGGCGGACGCCCTGGGCGAGCTGCGGCGCCAGGGTCGGGAGCACCAGGGCGGCGAGCAGTTCGGCGGGGCCGCCGAGCAGGACGGGAGGTTCGGCGCGAGCGTGCGGGTCGGCCGCGCCGAGCACGGTGGCGAGGGAATCCAGGGGTGCGGCGATGCGGGCGGCCAGGTCGTGCGCGACGGCCGTGGGGGCGACGCCGCGCGGCAGGCGTTCGAACAGGGGGCGGTCCAGCCGGCGCTCCAGCGCTTGCAACTGAGCGGTCACGGTGGGCTGGGACAGACCGACGGCATTCGCGCCCGCGGTCAGCGATCCGGCCCGGTACACGGCCAGGAACGTGCGGAGCTGCGCCAAGTCCAGCGAGCCATCGGCATTTCTATGTCCCATATCGACGAGTCTATTGGCAATCCGATCCGAGGGTGCCTACCGTTGACCACGCGACGAACTGACATTCCGCATTCGGAGTGTCAGGACGTCGGGACAAGACTTCCCACTCGAGGAGAATCGCATGTCGCGAATCCTGTTCGTCATGACCGGCGTCGACTACTGGACGCTGGCCGACGGTTCCAAGCACCCGACCGGCTACTGGGCCGAGGAGTTCGCCGCGCCCTACGAGGCGTTCACCGCCGCCGGGCACGAGATCGTGGTGGCGACGCCGGGCGGCGTGGCGCCCGCGGTCGACCGCGGCAGCCTGGCTCCGGAGGCCAACGGCGGCCCCGAGGGCGCGGAGAAGATAGCCGAAACCCTGCGCAAGGCAAGCGCATTGACCAGCCCGGTGCGGCTCGAAGAGGTCGACCTCGCCGAGTTCGACGCGGTCTACTACCCGGGCGGCCACGGTCCGATGGAAGACCTGGCCGTGAACGCCGACTCCGGCAGGCTGCTCGCGGCCGCGCTGGCCTCGGGCAAGCCGCTCGGCGTGGTCTGCCATGCCCCGGCCGCCCTGCTGGCCACCGCCGATGCCGAGGGCAACTCTCCCTTCGCGGGCTACCGGGTGACCGGCTTCACCAATGCCGAGGAGACCATCGCGGGCTTCGCGGACAAGGCCAAGTGGCTGCTGCAGGACCGCCTCGTCGCCCTGGGGACCGACTTCCGCGCGGGTGCGCCGTGGGCGCCGCACATCGAGGTGGACCGCAACCTGTACACCGGCCAGAATCCGGCCTCCTCCGCCCCGCTGGCCGCGGAGCTGCTGAAGGCGCTCTGAGCGCGATGGCCGACCGGACCGCCGAGGTGCTCGACGCCACCCTGCGCTGTCTGCTGCGCTACGGGGCGCGACGCACCACGATGGACGATATCGCCTCGGAGACAGGCGTTTCCCGGTCGGCCGTCTATCAGTACGTCCGCAACAAGGACGATGCCGTGCGGCAGGTCGCCGCCCGGCTGCACGACGGGGCGCTGCGGCACGCCCGCGCGGCGGCGGGCGGGGACGCACCGCTGCCGGATCGCGTCTTCGCCATCCTGTCGGCGAAGCTCGAGCTCACCGCCGGGCCGTTCGCCGAATCACCGCACGCCGCAGAGCTTCTCGATGAACAGGCCCGGCTCTGCGGCGATATCTGCCGCCGTTTCACCGATGACCTGCGCGCACTGCTCACCGGCGTACTGACCGCGGCGAATCGGCCCAATGCCGAGGACACCGCCGCAATCCTGCTGGCCGCCGCCTGCGGCCTGCTCGGCGCGGGCCGCGCCGATCTGCTGCGCCGCACCTCGGATGCCCTGCTCGCGGGGCTTCACCCGAAAGACCTCGAAGGAACATCGATATGACAATGTGGGCGGCGATCACCTCGACGCCGCCCTGCTGGCCATGAACCGGTTCGGCCGGGTCGCCCTGTGCGGCGCCATCTCCGTCTACAACGATGTCGAGCTCCCGGCCGGGCCCCGCCAGCTGCCGCTGGCAATCGGCAAGCGAATCACCCTGCGCGGGCGCCGATACCGGCAAGATGCTGGTCCGGCTCGCGAACGACTGACAGGTCTCCAGTTGCGATGGAGTGAACTTCGGGCGACTTCACTGCCCGCGCGGGCGGTTCATCGGTGATGATCTGTCTACAGTCACCGAAAGGCGATTCATCATGCGCGACGGCATATTCACCCGCTATGTCGCCCTGGGCGACAGTCAAACCGAAGGCGTGGGCGACGGCGACGATCTGACCGGCCTGCGCGGCTGGGCCGACCGGCTGGCCGAGCGGCTGGCGGTGGTCAATCCGGAGCTGCGCTATGCCAATCTGGCGGTGCGCGGCAAGCTGGCCGGGCAGATCCGGGCCCAGCAGCTGGACGCGGCGCTGGCGCTGCGGCCGGATCTGGTCACCGTCATGGCCGGCATGAACGATCTGCTGCGGCCGAGCTTCGACGCGGACGAGGTCGCCGAGCACCTGCACGCCATGTTCGCCGCCCTCACCGCGCAGGGCGCGACCGTGGTGACGCTGACCTTTCCCGATGTCGGGCAGATCATTCCGCTCACCCGGCCGATTCGCGGCCGCGTGCACGCCATGAACGCGCGGATGCGGGCGGCCGCCGACCGCTACGGCGTGATCGTCGCCGAGACCGGGCATCACCCGGTGGTCGCCGACCGGCGCCTGTGGAGCGCGGACCGGCTGCACGCCAGCCCGCTCGGGCATCAGCTCATCGCCGATGCCGTCGCCCACGCGCTGGCGCTGCCGAGCAGTTCCGACGCCTGGACGCTGCCGCTGACCCCGCCGCTGCCCGCCCCGGGTGTGCTCGGCGCCCTCTCGGAGGAATTGCAGTGGGTGGCAACCGCCTTGGTGCCGTGGGCCATCCATCGCCTGCAGGGCCGCTCCTCGGGCGACGCCCGCGTCCCCAAACGCCCCGATCTGCTGCCGCTGCTGCGCTCGGATTCGCCCATCTCCCACTGACCCCGCAGGGTTCCTTCGGCGGTCACCGAATGTTCACCCAACCTCCCTGTTGCCCTGTTTAGGCTGCGGACATCGAGGGGAAGGTGGCGCCAAATTGCCCGTCCGGCGCACGAAAGTGCTTGTCGCGGTATTGCTCACACTTGCGGCCGTGATTGCGGGCTGCAGCGGCGACGATACACAGGACCCGAGCCGGGTCACCGAATACGACCCCAGCGCGGACGTGCTGAACTTCGTGGCGGGCTCCGAGCACGAGGCGGTATTCGAGCAGATCGTCGGACCGTGGTGCCGGGACCAGAATCTGACCTGCACCATGACCAAACTGGGCTCGGTGGATCAGGCGCGGGTGCTGCAGTCCGGGGATACGCCCTATGACGCATTCTGGTTCGCCAGCAGCGTTTTCCAGCAGCTCGGCGATACCGGCAACCGGCTGCGCGAGGTGCAGCCGATGTTCAGCACGCCGCTGGTCTACGCCGGGCGCGGATCCGAGCTGGACAAGCTGGGCTTCTCCGGCCGCGAGGTCGGCATCGAGGAGATCCTCGCCGCCGTCGAGGCGAAGAAGACCACCGCATGGATGACCAACCCGACCCAATCCAATTCCGGCGCCACGGTTCTGCTGGGCTACCTGAACTATTTCGCGGGCAATGGCCCGGGCGTGCCGCTCACCCGCGAACAGCTCGACTCCGAACCGGTGCGCGCTGGAATCACCCGCTTCGCCCGCGCTTTCGCCCGCACACCGCCCTCGACCGGCCTGCTCATGGACGAATGCCTGGCCTCCACCGAGTGCAAGACGCTGTTCACCTACGAGGATCTGGTGATCGAGCGCAACAAGGAGCTGGTGGCCACAGGCCAGGAACCGCTGGAGGTGGTGTATCCCAAAGGCGTGCTGGCCATTTCGGACGCACCGCTGGGCTTCTTCCCGCACGGCGACAATCCGGACAAGCTGCGCAACTTCCAGCAGCTGCAGGACTTCCTGCTCGCCGCCGACACCCAGCAGCGGCTGACCGAACTGGGCCGGCGGCCCATCACCAGCATCGGACTGTCACTGCCCGACGCCCCGCGCGCGGTCTTCAACCCCGACTGGGGCATTCAGGCCACGCTGACCGGCCAGCCGATCACCTTCCCCGCCACGGCGGTCATCGATGCCGCGCTGGACAAGTACCAGACCGAATACCGCACCCCCACCGATCTGGTCTACTGCATCGACGCCTCCGGCAGCATGGCCGACAATGGCGGCTGGGACGGCGTGCAGCGCGCCGCCGACCTGCTCTTCGATCCGGTCGAAGCCAAGAAGTACTTCCTGCAGACCGGCCCGCGCGACCGCACCTCCATCCAGCTGTTCGAGGCCGTCACCACCGGCACCCCCTGGCTGGACGGCAATTCCGAGCAGGTCCTGAAGACGCTGCGCGCCACCATCCGGGACCGCGATCCCGGCGGCGAGACCGGCATCTACAAATGCCTGGACGCCGCCGCGCGCCAGTTCAACGGCTCCGCGGACGTGGATCGCAAGCGCCTGGTCATCCTCATGACCGACGGTATGGACACCGAGGGCGGCAGCGCGAATGCCATTGCCAGCGCCGGTGTTCCGGTGGTGACCATCGGCTTCGGCGACGCCGTCAACGACGACGCTCTGAAGCAGATCGCCGAGCGCACCGGCGGCTCGTACTTCACCTCCGACGATATGGTCGCGGCCCTGCGCCAGGCCACCGGGTACCGGTAGGAGCCCGCTTGCCCAGCAATTCCGTCCTGATCGCGGCGCTGGTCGTCCTCGTCGCCTCGTTCCTGGGGCTCTATGCCGTGCTGGGCTCCGCCTTGGGCGCGGCGCTCATCGCGGCGGGCGCGGCGGTCATCGTTTCCCTTGCCGGACAGTCGATATCGTCCGCCCGGGCGCGGCGGCAGCTGCAGCAGCGGGTACAGAAGTCCAATGCGCGGGTGGCCCAGCTCGCGGGCCAGGTCACCGATGTGCACACCCGCGCCTCGCTGCTGCGCGCCTGCGATACCGTTCCCGTGCTGCTGGCCCGCACCGAAACGGTCGATCCGGCAAGCCTTTCCACGACCTATCGCACGCTGGACGACTACCTCGGCAGCGTCGAGGCGGTGCTGGAGCGCTATCTGGAGATCCAGAACCGCCCCGGCCGCTATCACGACGCGGCGGCGCTGCTCGCGCACAGCCGCCAGGTGCTCACCGGGTTCGAGGCCTTCGCCGAGCACAGCGCCGAGCAGCTGCGCGGCGCGAACATGGAGTCGTTCTTCACCGCGCTGGCGCATCTGGAATTGCTCTCTCCCCCACCGCTGCCCCGGATCGAGGACCGATGAACAGATCCCGCCTGCCCCTGCTGATCGCGCTCGTGCTCGCGGTGGTCGCGATCGCCGTCGGCGTCGTGGTGATCCGGGACGCCAATGAACCCCCGGTCGCCATCACCAAGCTCACCTGCCTGGGCGGTTCCGAGAAGTCCTCGCTCATGGCGGATCCCGATGTGCAGCGGATCCTGCGCGAGGACTTCCGGCTGGAGGTGCGCTTCGACAAGCGCGGCTCCTACGATCTGGTGCAGATCCCCACCGATCAATTGCGCGCCCAGCAGATCGGCTGCCTGTGGCCGTCGTCGGCGAGCGCCCGCAGCGTATTCGAGCAGACGCACGACACCGGCGACTTCCCGGACTACCGCGCCGAATCGGTGCTGGAATCCCCCGAGGTCATCTACGCCGGGCCCGCCGCCACCGACGCGCTGCTGCGCGCGGGCATCATCGCCCAGCGCGACAATTCCTACTACATCGTGGATCTCGAGCGGCTGCTGCTGGAATACGTGCTGCCCAAACAGAAGTGGGAGGCCATCGGCGCGCAGAACCTGGTCGGCCCGATCCGCATCACCAGCACCGACCCGAAGACCTCGAACTCCGGTTTCACCCTGGCCCAGCTGGAACTCACCATCGTCGCCTCCGGCGATATCTTCTCCCCGCCCACCCTCGCCGAGGCCAAGGCCGGGCTGCCCACCGTCCGCGGCCTCTACGACGCGCAGGGCCTGCAATCGGAGAGCTCCGACGGCGGTTTCCGGGAATGGCTGATCCAGGGCGCCAGCTCCCTCTACGCGGGCTACGAGAACCAAGTCCTGCAACAGCTCTCCGCCTACCGCGACAACAAGTCCGCGACCGACGCGCTGCTGGCGGGCACCCGCATGCTGTATCCGGACCCCACCATCTTCAACAGCAATCCGATCCTGGCCCTCACCGCCGAGGCCCAGCGGCTCATTACCGCCCTGCAGGATCCGAAGATCCAGGAGATCGCCTGGAAGCGTTATGGTTTCCGCTCCGCCACCCAGCTGGGCGCCGCCGATACCGCCGACTTCCCGCAGATCCCGCTGGCCCTGCAACCGCGCACCACCGCCCCGCCCAAGGCGGACGTGACCCTGCTGCTGCTCGCGTGCCTGCGCGACAACCTCTGCTGATCCGTTCCGCGCGTCTGCGGAGTGTCCGGGCCCCCGCCACGGCATGATGTCGGCGATCGAAGCCGTACGTGACCAATGGAGAGGGGCTCGTTGCCAGTGAAAACCGTGTCGAAGCGCTACTTCCGCCGCGTCACCCTGACCGCCGCCGCGCTCGGCCTGGCCGGTGCGCTCGTCGCGCCCGGTGCGTCCGCGACGGAGCCGGCGCAGCGCATCGTGCTGGACTTCGCCAAGGGCAAGTGCGGCAAGACCACACTGCTGGCCAGGTCGGGAGTGCCGACCACGCTGGAGATCAATACCTCGGACAACTTCACCGACGGTGCGGTCATCGAGCTGCCCGGTAATTCGGTGGCGCTGCCGGACACCTATCGGCCGGTGACCACCACGGTGGATCTCGGGGTGCCCGGGCCGGGCATCCTGAACTTCAAGGTGTCGTCACCGGAATGGCCGGGCAGCGCCGGAACCGGATGCACCGGGCGAATCGTGCTCAGCCCGGTGACGCCGGATTCGGTGCCGCAGCTGCCCGCGATGCCGCAGGTGCAGGTGCCGCAGGTGCAGGTGCCGCAGTTGCCGATCGGCTGAACGCGCGGCCCGGATCGACCACCCTGTCATCCCGGCGTGCTCTTGGCCGGGATCCGCGGTGGATTCCGGCCAAAAGCACGCCGGAATGACGATGCCGGGCCGCCGTCGCGGCTACTTGCCGTGGGCGCGCAGCTGGTACAGCCCCTCGGTCTCCGCCACCACCACGCCATTGGCGTCGGTGACGACGGCCTTCAGGGTGAAATCGGACTTGCCCTTCTCCTCCGCCTCGGCGGCGATGCGGGCGATCTCCTCCGGCGTGAGCGTGGCCTCGGCCTTCACATCGGTGGCGGCCGGCTTGCGGAAGTAGATGTGCAGGTCCTTGACCAGCGGGAAGAACTTGGCGGTGTCGAAGCTGGCAATGGCCAGCGCGCCGCCGAGCACCTCGGCGACGGTGAACAGGACGCCCGCGTACATCACGCCGAAGTGATTGCCATTGCCCTCGGCCGGCACGGTGGTGGCCGCATAGCCGGGACGCACCTCGGTGGCCTTGACACCCATGTTGTGCACGACGGGGATGGTGGCCTCCATCGCGCCGTTGATGATCTCGTGCAGCGGCGGGGCGGCTTCAGTCGTCATGCGGACCTCCATGTCTGTCATTCGGCGCCGCTCACGTATTGGCACAGCGCCAGTAGAGAGAATCATCGCCGGAACCCGGCGCCCGACGCAAGTGCAGGCAGGCTACCGCAGTTCCCGCCGGGGGTGAAGCCCGCCACAGGCCAGCGAATACCGCCTGGTCTGCGCCTAGGATGCAACTTGTGTCTAAGACGTATTCAGCCGCCGAGCGCGCCTACCGCGAGGTCAAGGAACGCATCCTGAGCGGAGCCCTGCCCGGGGGCGAACTGATCAGCGAAGGCGAGATCGCCGAGGCGCTGGGCACCTCGCGGACTCCGGTGCGGGAGGCCTTCCTGCGCCTGGAGACCGAGGGCTGGATGAAGCTGTACCCCAAGCGCGGCGCGCTGGTGGTGCCGGTGCCCTCGCACGAGGCCGAGCATGTGACCCAGGCGCGGTACGTGGTGGAGACCGGCGCGGTGCGCGTGCTGGCGGAGACCGATCGGACCGCGGTCATGAAGGCGCTGCGGACCTCGCTCGACAAGCAGCGCACCCTGGCCGCGGCCGGCGACCTCGACGAGTTCGCGGTGGTGGACGCCGATTTCCATCGCGAGTTCGTGGTGGCCGCGGGCAATCCGCTGCTGGCCGGGTTCTACGACTCGCTGCGGGAACGGCAGCGGCGCATGAACAGCGTGGCGCTGCGGCACGGCGCCATCGACACCGCGCGCATCATCGACCAGCACACCCGCCTGGCGGATCTCATCGAGGCCGGGGACACCGCCGGTTTCGCGGCCGCCCTGGCCGAGCACCTGACGCACGTGCACGGCGTGGAATTGAGAGGACTGTGATGGCCACCCTGGCCGTGGCCGGCAACCCGGCGACCGGAACCCGCACCACCACCCGCGCCTGGCTGGCCGTGTCCACGGCCATCTTCGCCATCGCCTGGGGCGGAAACGAATTCACGCCGCTGCTGGTGATGTACAAGCGGGACGGGCTGCCGCTGGCCACCGTGGATCTGCTGCTGTTCGAGTACGTGCTGGGCATTGTTCCGGCGCTGCTGATCGGCGGCCCGCTGTCGGACCGCTACGGCCGCCGCCCGCTCATGCGCCCGGCGCCATTGATCGCGGCCGCCGGGTCCCTGCTACTGGCCTTCGGATCGTCTTCCGTGCCAATGCTTTCCGCAGGCCGCGTGCTCAGCGGCGTGGCGCTGGGCCTCGCCATGGCGGTGGGCAGCAGCTGGCTCAAGGAGCTGTCCTCGCCGCCGTTCGCGCCCGAAACCGCTTCCGGCACCGGGGCTCGCCGCTCCGCCATGAGCCTGACCGCCGGTTTCGGCATCGGCGCGGGCGTCGCCGGCGTGCTGGCGCAGTGGGGCCCGTGGCCGGGCACGCTGCCCTACCTGATCAATGTCACGCTGTGCCTGGCCGCTGCGGCGTGGCTGCTGCGCACGCCGGAAACCGCTGTCCCCCAACCGCGCCCGGGACGTCTGCTGGACGATCTGAAGATTCCGGCCATCGCGCACCGCCGCTTCCGGCTGATCGTGCTGCCCGTCGCGCTGTGGCTGTTCGCCTGTTCGGCAACGGCTTACGCCATCATGCCGACGCTCATGATGCCCAAGGTGCACGGCGCCCCCATCGCCTTCTCGGCCTTGATCACCGTCGTCACCCTCGGCTGCGGTTTCGGCATCCAATCCGCCGCCCGCCGCTTGGACCGTCCCGGCACCATCCGCCTCCCGGTCCTGACGCTGGCGCTGGTGCTGGCCGGAATGGCCCTGGCCGCAGCGGCTTCCGCCACCCTGTCGCTCTGGCTCGCCTTCGCCACCGCCATGGTGCTGGGCGCGGGTTACGGCATCGGCCTGGTCGCGGGGCTGGTGGAAATCGAGCGCATGGCCCGCCCCGACGACCTCGCGGGCCTGACCGCCGTCTTCTACTCGGTGAGCTACCTCGGCTTCGCCGTGCCCGCCATCATGGCGGTGCTGCACGAGGACGCCGGTCTCGGCTATCCGGCGATGTTCCTGGCGCTCGCGGCCGCGGTGGTCGGGTGCCTCGCCCTGGTCGCCCGCGGCCGCAACGCCTGACCCGAGCGGTTCGGTCACACCGACTGTTCGCCCGGTGGGCGGCCGGCGGACAGGTGGGTCTCGAAGAAGGCGAAGATGCGCGACCAGGCATCCGCGGTCGCCTCCTCGCTGTACCCGAGGCCGGTGACACGCAGCAACGGCTCGACCGGCAGCTGATTGGCGAAGGAGTGCGTGACGCCGGGATAGGTCTTCACGTCGTGGTCGATGCCGTACTCCGTCAACACGCGTTCGAGCCTGGGGCCGCGGCCCGGGTTGAGCGGATCGAGGGCCCCGTAGCTGGCCACGATCGGGCAGGAGCCACGCAGGAACTCCTCGTAGTTGCCGCGGCCCGAGGGGTAGAAGGGTGCGGCCGCGTCGAATCCCTTGGGGGCCACCAGCAGTGCGAAGCCGCCGCCCAGGCAGTAGCCGGCGACGGCGACGCCGCCGGTGCACCGCCCGTCGGCGAGCAAGTGCTCCCGGGCAGCGAGGATGTCCCGGGTGGTCTGTCCTTCGCGGTTGCCCATGATCTCGCGCATCATGCTCGGGACGCAGCGAACCCGGCCGCGGGAGAACAGATTCGGGGCGATGGCCAGGTAGCCGTGGTCGGCGAGCATACGGGTCGTGCGGGCCACGTCCGCCCCCATGCCCGTCCCGTCGTGCAGCACCACGACGCCCGGCCACGGCCCGGTCCCGGCGGGGACTTCCAGCAGTGCCTCGATGGGGCCGTCGGGTGCGGTCAGTTCGATCGTGCTCATCGTCGAGCCCTTTGCGTTCGAAGGAGAGAACAGGAACCGACCGCTATCCTAACGTGTCTGGGACAATGAATCAGTTCTCCAGCGGCAACCCCGCCCCGGCCCAATCCTCGATGCCGTCACGGTATTTGCGGACATTGGTGTAGCCGAGCCGCTCCAGCTTGGTGGCCACATTCTGGCTGTTCGGGCACGCCGCATTGCTGCAGTAGGTGACGACGGCCGCGGCCTTGTCCGGAAGCAGTTCGGACGCCCGGGCTTCCACCTCGGCCTCGACCAGGGCGAGCGCGCCGGGCAGATGCTGCTTGGCGTAGTACTCGCCGCCGAGGGCATCGAGCACGATGACCGATCCGGCCTCGATTTCCTTGGCCAGTTCGTCGCGAGTGATCAACGCGGTCATGGGATTTCCTTTCCTGGCACGAATTTATGTGCGTGCGCACGCTATCAAGTATGTGCGCGCGCACGCAAGTGGCTATGATCGAGGCGTGCCGAACCGATCCCATCCCGCCGTCGGCGCCTGGGCCGCCCTGCTCCAGGTGCACGCCAGGCTGGTCCCCGAACTCGACGCCGACCTGCGCCGCGCCACCGGGCTGCCGCTGAGCTGGTACGACGTCCTGCTGGAACTCGATGGGCCGCAACGGCTGCGCATGAGCGATCTGGGCGAGCGGGTGGTGCTCAGCCGCACCCGAGTGAGCCGGCTGGTCACCGAACTGGAGGCGCAGGGTTTGGTTCGGCGTGAATCCAACCCTGACGACGGGCGCTCCGCCTTTGTGAGCATTACCGAGGAGGGCCGACGCCGCTTCCGCGCGGCCGCTCCGCACTATTTGGCGGGCATCGAACGCCGCTTCGGGGGCAGACTCGACAGCGGAGAACTCGACACCGTGGCGTCCGCGCTGCGGAAAGTGCTCTCCCCCACCGACCTACCCACCCCGACCACCGATACCCCCTGAGCCACAAGCTCGGGAGACACGGACGACAGGAGAAAACTCGTGCGATTCGGCATTTTCATCCCGCAGGGCTGGCGGCTCGATCTCGTCGGGATCGACCCAGCCGCACAGTGGGACGTGATGCGCGGTCTCGCCCAGCGCGCCGACGACAACGACGCCTGGGAGTCGCTCTGGGTGTACGACCACTTCCACACCGTGCCGGTGCCGACCGAGGAGGCCACCCACGAGGCGTGGACGCTCATGTCGGCCTTCGCCGCCACCACCTCGCGGGTGCGGCTCGGCCAGATGTGCACCGCCATCAGCTACCGCAATCCGGCCTACCTCGCCAAGGTCGCCGCCACGGTCGATCTCATCTCCGGCGGCCGCGTCGAGATGGGCATCGGCGCCGGCTGGTACGAGCACGAATGGCGCGCCTACGGTTACGGATTCCCGCCCGCCGGTGAGCGCCTGGCCCGGCTGGACGAGGGCGTGCAGATCTTCAAGCAGGCCTGGACCACCGGTTCGGCCACCCTCGACGGCAAGCACTACCAGGTCAACGGGGCCATTGTGCGCCCGCTTCCGTTGCAGGAGGGCGGCATTCCGATCTGGGTGGCGGGCGGCGGCGAGAAGGTGACCCTGCGCATCGCGGCCAAATACGCGCAGTACACCAACTTCTCGGCCGAGCCCGAGGAGTTCGCCCGCAAGTCCGAGCTGCTGCGCGGTCACTGCGCCGAGGTGGGCACCGACTTCGACGCCATCACCCGCAGCGCCAACTTCAACGCGGTCGTCGGCGCCACCGAGGCCGAGGTGGAAGACCGCCTCGCCGCCCTGGCCGACCGCCTCGCCCCCGTCGCCGGCGCGGATACGGCCAAGGGCTGGGTCGACTCCATGTTCCGCACCTCCGCCGCCGTCGGCACCCCCGAGCAGATCGCCGAACGGATCGGACGCGTCCGCGATCTCGGCCTGTCCTACTCGATCTTCAACTTCCCCGAGGCCGCGTACGACACCTCCGGCATCGAGCTCTTCGAGCGCGAGGTGCTGCCGGCCCTGCGCTGAAACAACCGGTCGCCCGCCGCACCGGATTCCGGTGCGGCGGGCGGTGTTTTGCCGGAGGTTCACCAACCGAGGTCGGTGAAGAACTGGTAGCCGGTGGGGTCGCCGGTCATCTTCCAGTGCAGGCCCTGCAGGAAGAAGCAGGCGATCAGATTGGTGGCGGCGAAGGCGATCAGGATGGCGGGGGTGACTCTGGCGGCCCGGGCCAGCGCCTTGGAGGTGGCGGCCACCGCACCGGGTTCGGTGAACTGGGTCAGGAAGAGCATGATGCCCGCGGCGATCACGGCGGCGACGAAGGTGACGAAAGCCCAGGTGTAGAGATGCAATCCGAACAGGGCTCCGGCATAGCCCGGATCATCGGGTGCGATGTGCATGAGGACCTGGGCGAGCGAGACGAAGCTGCCGAGTATGGCGGCGAGCACCGCCCAGCCCCAACCGGTGGCGAATTCCCGGGTGGTGACCGTCCCGGTGCGGGAGCGGACGATGATCCAGACCGGTCCGATGGCGCTGAGCAGGAAGAACATTCGTTGCATCAGGCACATCGGGCAGGGATACTCCCAGAGGCCGAACTGGAAGGTGTAGGCGCCGGCCAGGGTGGCGCACATGCCGATCACATAGAGGTGCGCGAACCACAGACCGAGCCGATGCGACAGGCCGGTGGCGGCGGGCTCGGTGGTACCGCGGCCGGTCTCGGTGGCGGGAATCGCGAAGGTGGTCATGGGAGCTTTCTCCTGGATGGTCGGCTTACAGGCCGAGGCTGAACTGATGGTCGATGACGTGCGGCAGGAAGGCCAGCACGGACAGGGCGAGGGTCGCCGAGCACAGCGACATGGAGTACCGGCGCGGCCAGTCGCGGACCACCGCCAGCACACACAGCAGAATGAGTGCGAAGAGCAAGGTGTACATGGTGTCCTGGTTTCCTCGGGAATTCGGTCACCCCTTACTTTTCGCCTACCGGTTGCTGTCCGGTAGCGGCCTCGGGTCGATGCACCCATAGAGCAGAGCTATGACCAACCGGATTTCCGCCCCGGAAGGGGCCTCACACGGATACGGTTCGGCGATCGATCCCGATAACCAAGCAGCCGCTTCAAATTGGGACGGCCGGCAGACACCCTGAAGCCTGAACGAGGGGACGGACACGTGCGCAGCATCGATACCAGCTTCGAAACGCCATTCGATCCGGCGGCCCATGCGCGCTCGGTGGTCGGCCGGCGCTATCGGGTGGACGACTTCTACGAGGTCGGCCGGGAGAAGGTCCGGGAGTACGCGGGGGCGGTCCAGGATTTCCATCCGATCCATTGGAACGATCAGGCCGCCAAGGACTTCGGCTACGCGGCCACCACCGCCTCGCCCACCTTCACCTGCCTGCTCGGCGGTATGGCCCGGCGCGCGCTCACCGAGATCCTCGCCGGCTACGACCTCACCGCCTCGGTGCAGACCGATCAGGTCTACGAATTCCACCGCCCGATCGTGGTGGGCGACCGGCTCACCGCCAATCTGTCGCTGCATTCCTTCCGGCAGGCCTTCGGCGGCGATCTGCTGGTCATCGAGATCGCGGTGACCAATCAGCTCGACGAGGCCGTGGTCACCACGCGCACCAGCCTCATCGCCCGCTCCGGGCAGGTGGCCGCGGACACCGGAACCACCGCGCTGCTGGCCGGCATCGTACGCAGCGGCCCGCAGCCGCCGCGGGAACGGCTGATCGAGCTCTCCACCTGGCGGCCCGCCGTCGGCGCGCACTGGAGCACGCATGCGCGCACGCTGGATTCGGTGGCGGCCGGGGACGAGCTACCCGGTCGCACGGTCAGCGTGGCGCTCGGCGATCTGGTGCACTACGCCGGGGTGGCCGAGGACCCGAATCCCATTCACTGGCATATCGACGCCGCCCGCCTGTTCGGACTGGAGCGCGGGGTGGTCGCACACGGCATGCTCACCATGGCCTATGGGGCGGGGTTCATCACCTCGTGGCTGGGCGATCCCGGTGCGCTGCGGCAGTACAGCGTGCGCATGACCAGCCCGGTCTATGTGGCCGACGATCGGCCCAGCAGCGTCGAATTCAGCGGCCGGGTCAAGTCCGTCGATCCCGATGCGCACACCGCGACCGTCGCGCTCACCGCACTGCACAACGGCCGCAAGATCTTCGGGCGGGCCACGGCCGTCGTGCAGCTGTCATGAGCATTGTGCAGCTGTCCTGAGGCTCAGCCGAGCCAGGCCGCCACGGCCAGGAAGACGCAGATCAGGACGAACAGGATTGCCATGAGCGGTGCGACGAATTTGACGTACCGGTCGTAGCGCACCTTTGCCAGGGCGATGCCACCGGTGACGACGGCGGTGGTCGGCGTGACCAGGTTGGCCCAGCCGGACGCCGACTGCCAGGCCGTCACCACCAATGACCGTGGCACATTGGCGAAGTCGGCCAGCGGAGCCATGATCGGCATGGCCAGCGTGGCATGCCCGGAGGTGGACGGGATGAGGAAGGCGAGCGGCACGTTCACCAGAAAGATCCCGACCGCGAACAGCGCCGAGGACGTTCCGGTGACCACGCCTTCCAGGGCGTGCAGCACCGTGGCGGTGATCTGGGTGTTGTTCATGATGACTGTGACGCCGCGCGCGAGCACGATCACGATGCCCGCGCCCACGAAGTCGCCGAAGCCCTTGCCCACCGACTCCGACATCTTGCCCTCGCCGAGGCCGCCGACCAGGCCGATCACCACCGCGCCCACCAGGAACAGCGCGGTCAGCTCCGGGAAGAACCAATCCAGCTGCCAGGGATAGGATTTCGCGTCCGGCCCGGCGATGACCGAGGCCCACGGAATAATCGAGAAGATCATGAACGCGAAGGTGAGCGCCACCAGCCAGAGCACCGCGATCTGCCGCCGGGTCATCGGATCCGGTTCGTGCTCTTCGGCTTTCACGTCCCGGTCCCCGGGCAGCCAGCCCGACCAGGACTTGTCCGGATCGTTCTTCACCCGGCGCGCGTACCAGAGCACATAGCCGACGGTGACGGCCGTCAGCACCACGAACATGGCGACGCGCAGCACAATGCCGTCGCCAATGGGGATTTCGGCCGCGGAGGTGGCGGTGCCGGTGGCGAACGGGTTGACCGTCGAGCACAGCACGCCGATGCCGGCGCCGCAGATGATGGCGCCCACCGCGGTCATGCGGTCGTAGCCGAGGGCGAGGGTGAGCGGCACCAGCAGCGCGTAGAACCCGAGGGTCTCCTCCGCGAAGCCCTCCACCGTGCCCGCGATGGCGAAGACCACCATGATGCCGACGATGAGCAGAAAAGCCTTGGCGCGCAGCTTGTACGCCAGCCTGCCGATGCCGGCGTCCAGAGCCCCGGTGGCGAAGGCCACGGTGATGAACGCGCCCACCGCCAGCACGAACAGGAAAACCGCTGCCGCACCGTACAACTCACCGGACATATCCGGGCCGACCTGCCCGGTCTGCGCGTCCTGCACGCCGTAGAGGCCGTTGATCGGCGCGAGGAACAGATCCCGCAGCCGTTCGACGAAGCTCTTGGTGTTCTCGATGCGGTGATAGGACCCCGCGATGGGACGCCCCTGATCGTCGAGGTTGTACGCACCGGCCGGAATGAGGAAGGCCGCCAGCCACACCGCCAGGCTGACGCCCGCGAGAATGGTGTAGGTGGAGGGGAACGAGCGCTGCTTCTCGTGCCGGGCCGGCGCCGGCTCCGCTACCGCCGTCGCATTGCTCACTTGCGCATCCTGTCCGCGAAGAGTTGGAAGAATTCGGCCTCCGCGAGCGCCACATTGCCCAACTCGCTCAACAGGACTCGCTCGTTGAAGCCGTGCATATTGCACTGGGAATCCTCGACGCCGAGCATGAGCACCTCGGCCCCCGGATTGGCGGCGGCCATCGAGTTGGTCAGCGGAATGGACCCGCCCATGGCCGAATCGACCACCTCGGCGCCCCACGCCTTGCCCATGGCCTCGCGCATCGCCGCATAGGCGGGACCGTTCGTGGCCGCGGCAAATCCGGCGCCCACATCACCACCGGTCACGGTGAGCTCGATGCCGTAGGGCTTCACCTTGCGCAGGTGCTCGATGACGGCCCGTTGCCCCTCGGCCGGATCCTGTTCCGGATGCACGCGCACGTTCAGGTACGCGCGGGCATACGGAACCACCGCGGAGGCAGCGGTTTTCGTCGGCGGGGCATCCAATCCGATGACGGTGATGGCGGGGCCGTACCAGATGCGTTCGCCGATGGGACCGGTGCCGAGCAGGGGCATTCCCGGTGCCATGCCGGTGATCTCGGCGAATTCGGCCTCGGTGTAGTCGGCCCCGGTCCAGGTGTCGCGGCGCAGGCCCGCGACGGCCACATTGCCGTTCTCGTCGTGCAGGGTGGTCAGCGCGGCCATGAGCGCCAGCAGGGCATCGGGTGCGGCGCCGCCGAACTGGCCCGAGTGCACCGGCGCGGCGAGCGTGCGCACCTCGACGAAGACATCGGCCACGCCGCGCAGGGCGGTCACCAGGGTGGGCGTGCCCGCCCGGATATTGCCGGCATCGCAGATGAGCAGCGCGTCGGCCCGGAACAGCTCGGGCTGCTCGGCCGGGTAGTCGTCGAAGGCCGACCCGTATTCCTCCTGGCCCTCGATGACGATGGTGACGCCGACCGGCGGCTTCCCGCCGAAGGCCCGCAGCGCGCCGATGTGCGCCACCACATTGGCCTTGCAGTCGGCGGCCCCGCGCCCGTACATCGCCCCGTCCTTCAGGGTCGGCGTGAACGGCGGTGTATGCCAGAGGCTTTCGTCGCCGGAGGGTTGCACGTCGTAATGCCCGTAGAGCAGTACCGTCGGCGCGCCCGGCGGGGCCGGAATCCGCCCGTACACGACGGGCGAGGTATCGGGCAGGTTCAAGACCTGTAGGTCGCTGACACCCGATTTGCGCAATTCCTCGGCTACCAGGTCGTGCGCGCGCCGCACATTCTCCTCGGGATAGTCCGGGAAGGCGATAGACGGGATGGCGACGAACTGCTCCAGCAGTTCGGTCAGCTCTGGGAGGAGGCCGCCAATGGCGCCTCGAAGATCCGTGCGCTGGTCCACCAGGACATCGAACCACCCCGGTCCGGGAATGCAGCGAATCTCCGGCGATCTTTTTTCAACCGAGACCGGCGGCCCGGTGGCTGGTGCGGAGGCGCCATCCACCGGACCTCGTATCCGATATCCCGGTCAGACCGGGCATTTCAAACAGTAGGACGCGGCGACCGCTCCGATCATGACTTCCTGCGCCAGACTAAGGACCTACCGTGTCAATTCCGCAAGCCCGACCAGTCCAATCCGGTCCGCAGCGGCGGTAGTTCCCCGATGGCGGCGGCGGTCGCGGCCCCATAGGCGCGACTGGCCGCATGCGGCACCGCCGACGGGTAGTTCGACCGGTGCGTGACGAGCACGCCATTGTCCAGGTGCACGGTGGAGTTCACCACGGTGGCCACGCTGTTGCCGCCGGCCTTGGCGGTCAGGTCCACCACCACCGCGCCCGCGGTCAGGGCCGCGAGGGCCGCGTGATCGAGCAGCCGCGGCGCGTGCGTGCCACGCTGTCCGGCGGCGCAGATGATCAGTTCCGGATCCATGTCGACGATCAGATCGGTGATCGCCGCCGGGCTCGGATTCACCAGGCAGCGCCGGGCGCCGCGGGCCATGGCCGTCACCCGGTGCTCCTCCCGATGGGCGACGGCGACCGGCGATTCGTCGCCCCGGGTCCGCGCCTCGGCAATGGCCGCGAGTCCGGCTTGGCCGCAACCGAGTACGAGCACCCGCACCCGGCGCGAGCGGACCCGCTCGGGTAGGAGGGCGCGCCCTTCCCGATAGGCGACCCCGCCGGCGATACGGCTCATGGCCGACAGCGGATCCGGCTGCGCCGCCCGCGCGTCATACGACATGCGCTCGAAGGCAATCGATTCCACGCCCCGCGCGCGCAGCGCGGCTATGCGGTCGCCGCGCTGCACCGGGTCCTGGAAGCCGATCAGCACCTGGCCGGGCCGCAGCGGCATCGAATCCAGGTCGTAGGCCGGCGGTTTCACCCAGGCGACCACATCGGAGCGGCCGAAGACCAGCTCGGGGCCGGGCACCAGATCGGCTCCGGCGGCGGAGTAGTCGGCATCGCCGAAGTCGGCGCGGGCGCCCGCGCCGCGCTCCACCACGACCTCCGCGCCCCGATCCGACAGCCGCGCCACGTCATCGGGCGTCAGCGCGACGCGCTGTTCGCCCGCCGCGGTCTCGCGCACCGCCCCGACGATCACGAGGCCGCCGCCATCTCGGGAATCCGCCTCTCCAGCAGGGCATCTCGATAGCGCAGACCGTCGCGCATGCGCAGCACCAGGCAGGCGAGGCGGTCGAAGAGCTCGCCGATCAGCTCCGGGTCCTCGCGGCCGGGGCCGAAGCGCGGGGCCACCACATTGAGGCGCACGGCCGGGCGCGGCGATCCGGTGCGATCCAGTGCGACGCAATCGATTCCGGCCACCGTGAGCAGCAGGTCCTCCAGCTCGGAGCTGGTGCGCACCCCGGCGGCGGCCAGCAGCGCCGCCTCGAATTCCACGGTGAGGAACATGCCCTGCCTGGCGCCCAGCGGGCGTAGCAGTTCCGCGCCGGCGCGGGTATTGATGCCCTCGAGCAGCCCGCAGGCGCGGTCGATCTGGGCGCGCATGGCGCGACGGTTGCGCACCAGATACTCCTCGGTGGTGTGCTCGATGGTCGCCCGCACCAGGTGCGTGGTCTCGCGCTGGCAGGCGACCTGCAGGCGGTTGCGCACCCGCGCCAGCCACGCCTTGTCGCCGGTGCAGGCCGCGCCCAGCTTGCAAGGCCCGAACGCGTTGTACGCCTTGGAATTACCGGTGATCGTCAGCACGTGATCGTAGAGCCGAACCGGGCCGTCCGCGGTGGGCACGGTGACGGCGGCGATCGGAATGTGGTCGTCCACCAGCAGATCGAAGGACATATCGCAGATGACCGGCACCCGCGCCGCGATCAGCACCCGGCCGATCTCGATCAGCTCCTCGACGGAGTACCGTGCAACCACCGGATTGCCGGGCAGGGTGAGCAGCACGCCGCACAGATCCCCTTGGCGCGCATGATGTTCCAGGGTGGCGGCCAGCGCCCGCGGATCTATCTTGAACTGCGCGTCCGGCGTCGCCGCGCTGGCGACCATCCGCAGCTCGTATTTGGCCACATGCACGCTGGCGCTCTTGTAGTACCCCTCCGGGCACACCAGCACCCCGCCGGGGCGGGCGATGGTCGCGACCGCCTCCTCCAGCAGAACGGTGCTCGAATACGGGCACACGATGACCTCGGACAGGTCGATCCGCACCCCGGACAGCCCCGGCGCGGGCGCCGACAAGCGCTGGAACAGCTGCTCCGCGGCCAGCTTTCGGAGCACCACCGGCTGCTTCTTGTCGTACAGCGCGCCGTCGAGGTACTCCTCCGGCTGCGTCCGCGTCATGAGCTCCGCCCACGCGGCATTCAGCGCGGCGGCGGCGGGCTCGTCCATCGGCACCCCGGCCTCGCCGTGATAGGCGTCGATGACGCCGCGATAGGCGGGACTCGCCAGGCCCGGAAACCGGGGGTCCGGGCCGAGGTATGCGCGGGCGGCCTTCTTGCGCTCATCGGAGCGGGTCGTCATGCGCACCGGGTCCGGGCACAGCTGTGCCTGGGATTCGGTCACGGGTGATCGCCTTCGACGGGCGGCTCACCCTCGTCGTTCCAAGCCTGCCGCAGCGCGGTGCGGAACAGGTTGCGACAGTCGTCCTGGCCGAGCCGCTGGAACGCGGCCAGCTGCGGCAGGGCGGCGATGTCGTTGACCACGAGGGCCATTCCGACGCTCCTGAGATCGTAGAGTTTGTTGAACCTGGTCTGTGCGAACTGAATATCGTGCTTCAGTGCGGAGAAACGGGTCGCGACCCGTTCCCGGCGGGCGTAATCGTATTCGCCGGTTGCCACATAGTTCTCATCGACGATCAACATGCTTTGCGCGTTGCTCGCGAAACGACGATTGACCAGTACCGTTTCCACACCCGCGCGCACCTGTTGCCAGAGCTTGTCCTCATAGGACTCGACGTCGGCGATATCGTCCAGAACATACAACCGCCGCACCCACACCCCGGCACCGGCCAGCCGGAGAATTTCGGCGTGGTACTCATCGCCCACGTCGCCGCTGATGGTGCCCAGGTCGGCGGTGTGAATGGCGCAGATGGCCTGCTGGGCCCGGCCCAATACGGCCAGCCAGTCATTGATGGTGTTCCATTCCCACACCGTGGCGCTGCCCGAGGGAATCTGGGTCAGCACCTCCTCGGCGCGCTCCAGCTGGCGTTCGGCGATGAAGCGCAGCGGCGCGACCTCCGCGCGCGCCGCATTGGCATTGACGATGCTCTCCGCGATGGTCAGCACGCGTTCGACCGCGGCCGGATCCTTGCCGAGCAGAATGCTGAAGCGCATCCGCAGTTCACTGCCCGCGAGATCGGCGTCGGTTTCGGTGCCGGCGGTGGGCAGCCGCTCACCGAGCACCGAACTGAGTCGCTCCCGGAGCGCGAGAGGTGGTACCCGAGTACCGTTTTCGATCTGCTGGATCAGACTGCGCGAGCAGCCGGTCTGGTCGGCCAGTGCCTGTTGTGTGAGGCGGCGCTCCTCGCGGAGCCGGCGCACCAGCTTGCCGACCTGCTCACCGTCCGAGGCCGAGCGGGACATGCTGCGTCTCCCATCCATCTGCATCTCTGCGCCCAGAACGTGTCATGCGGGACCCATCCTAAGCATGAGGTGTCAAACGTGCCACATAACTAGAGAGTGTTTTCCGATTGGTTCGGATCGGACCCCGAACGGCGTTACAAGACAAGGATCTTGATCCCTCCTGGACGTTTGCCAAGAGCTTGACACTCGCCTCTTGGGCCGAAATTCTGAGCCAATCTGCGTATATACAAGCACATTCACGATACTGAGTATCTTCACTGATACTTTCCGAGCACACGGCGACTTTCAATGGCTTTGCAAGACACAAATACTCGCTTTCAGTCATCAATGTCGTGCCCTAGCATTGATGGCACAGGCCCTTCTGAAGCAGGAGGTGTTCGCACCCCATGGCCCTCACCATCACGCCCTGGTCGATCTCCAGTGACCTGACTCCCGAAATCGCCGTGTGCGCCATCGATTCCACCGACGTCTGGATTCTGAGCTGGCTGTCGGAGCGCGAACTCACCCGCGACCAGGCCATCAGCGGTATGGCCCTCGACGAAATCCTGAGCGATCCCGAGCCGGCCGACAGCGAACAGGCCCTGGCCATGGCCGCGGTGCACGCCGCCGAGCTGGGCATCTCGCTGCGGGAAGTGGTTGTGCGCCTGTCGGTTCGAGTGGCGCAGCGCGATCTGCACCGCGGCGGGCACGGCCCCGGCTACGCCCATTTCCGGTCGCACCGGCGCGGCGCGAGCGCGCCGGTCCGCCCCTGACCCTCGACGCCGGGGGCCACCATGTACGCCGATGCCACACCCCGATATCTGCGCCGCCGGTCCAGTCTGGTCGGCACCGTGACCACGGACCCGAGCCCGATGGAAATGCGGGTGCTGCAACCGTTCTGGTTCGTGCTCGCCACCTTCCTGCTGGTGCTCGAGGCCATTCCGCCGCTGCCGCGCACGGTCATGGCGGCGACGCTGGGCGCGGTGCTGACCGCCGCCGTCTGCGTGCACACGGCGGCGCGTTCGGGCTCGACGCCAATCGCGCGCATCGCCGGCCGGCTGGCGCCCGTCCGGTCCCGCACCGGCCTGCGGCTCGACCTCACCGATGACGCGGGCACGCCCTGGAGCCTGCACTTCCTGCCCTGGTACGGGCATGATCTGCGGCGCGGCGATCCGGCCTTCGCCGAGGGGTACTCCCGTCGCGGCGGCGAGTTCCGGGCCTCGAGCCTCACCAATATCCGGACCGGGAGCCGGCACATCTCCCGCTGGGCCATGGCCTCGATCACGGCGGCGACCTGCACGGTGACGGTCGTCCTGCTGATCGTCAGCCCGACCGGATGACCTGCCCGCGAGGTACCGCTACCGGGAGGGGAGTAGCGGTACCGTCGCGGGACCGGATCCACGACTACGCCGACCGGCCGATTCGATCCACCAGTCCTGGGTAGCCTGCACTACGAACAATGAACCGGATGCAGGCCCGGCCGCAGGGCTGGCAAACTGGACGCAAACTCCAGGACGAGACGGACGGACGGTTCCAGATGCTCGTATTCACCCGGTGGGCGTTGCCCGCCGTGGTCGCCGCCACGGTCGGGCTTCTCCCGGCCGCACCGGCTCAGGCCGGTCCGCCGGCGGCGCTCGGGGGCGGATCCGGCATCGTGTTCGGGGGCGGCGCCACATGCAGTCTGACAACCATCGGCTACGACCGGGCGGGCCGCCTGGTCGGGTTCACCGCCGGGCACTGCGCCGAGGCGGGCACGCCGGTCTCCGGTGAGCAGTTCCCGGACGCGGGGGTGGTGGGCGTCGTGGTGAGCTCCGACGCCCAACTCGATTACGCGGTCATCGAATTCGACGCCGGCGCGGTCGTGCCGCTGCGCACGGTGGGCGGCACCACCATCACCGGCATCGGCGAACCCCCGCCCGCCGGGAATGTGGTCTGCCAGAACGGCCGCACCAGCGGACGCGCCTGCGGGCTGGTCTGGGCTTCCAGCCCTTACGGTTTCATCGATCAGGCGTGTTCGGGCTACGGCGATTCCGGCGGGCCGCTGACGGTGGGCGATCGGCTGGTGGGCATGGTCTCCGGCCCGCTGATCAATGACACCCGGGTGCTGCGCTTCAGCTGCACCGACGGCAACAACCCGCTGCACACGCCGGTCATCGCCGTATCGTTCGACGCGGTCCGCTCGGTCGTGAACGCGAGCAAGGGCGTCGGCGCCGGATTCCAGCCCGTCTGACCCGGCGGCCCCGCCCGCCCGAAACCGCTACGCGGTCAGCACTTCCAGCGCCCGGTCGATATCCGCCTCGGTGTTGTAGAGATGGCAGGCCAGCCGCAGCCGGCCATCGCGCACCGACCCGGCGACCCGCGCGGCCCGCAGCCGTTCCATGGTGCCGGGCGCCACCTCGACCGACACGATGGCCGAGTTCCCGAGCGGCAGCCCGAGTCCCGCCTGCAACCGCTGCGCCAGCGCCACATCGTGCCGCTGGATCTCCTCGATCCCGATGGACCGCACCAGATCCAGGCCGATCCGCTGCGCGGTCAGGACGGACCACACCGGCGACAGATCGAAGCGCCGGGCATCCTCGGCCTGCCGCAGCGGCGCGCCGTAGCAGGTCTCCAACGGGGTGTAGCCGGAGTACCAACCCGCGGCCAGCGGGCGCAGCGTGTCCAGCGCCGCATCGGTCCCGGCCAGGAAGGACATGCCCTTCGGGCCCAGCAGCCACTTGTGGCCGACGCTGACCACCCAGTCCGCGCCGGTATCGCGCACCGGCAGCCAGCCGGCCGCCTGGCTGAGATCGAACAGCACCTTCGCACCGCACGCGCGCGCCGCGGCCACCACGGCCGGCATGTCCACCAGGCCGCCGTCGGCCGACTGCGCCACCGCGGCGGCCACCAGATCGACGCCGGGGCGCACCGCCGCCGCCAGCTCCGCCAGCGGCACCGTGCGGACGGTCAGGTCGGACCGCACCAGGAAAGGCCAGATCACCGAGGTGAATTCGTTCTCGGGCACGACCACGGTCGCGCCCGCGGGCAGGCTCTGCGCCACCAGCCCGACCAGTTGCGAGACCTGCGCGCCGGTGGCGACCTGGCGCGCCTGGAATCCGGTCAGCTCGCCGAATGCGACCCGGCACTCGTGGACCAGATCGTCGACCAGGATGTCGAGCTCACCCCGGCCCTGCCGCTCCGCGGCCTCCGCAAGGGCGGCGGCGCCGGGCTTCGGCAGCAATCCGTAGCTGGCCGTATTGAGATAGGTCACCGCGGGCGCGAACATCTCCCGAGCGACGGCCGGAAACTGAACTGGAGTCGGCGCAATCGTCATCACCCCATCCTCCGAGCCCTGGACCCGGTCCGAAAGGTCCAGCAAGCCGGAAACTGGCATGATCTTGGAAGCGCTTCAGGCGGACCGGGTTTCGGCCGGTTCCGGGGCGGCCCGGCGCGCACCGCGGCCGAATCGCAGGATGCCGTCCTCCAGCGCGCCCTTGCGCAGCAGCGCACGATCGCGGAAGTAGTTGTTGATGACCATCCACGGGCCGCGCGTGCCCTGCCGGGGCATGACGCCGTCACCGCGCTGGATGTAGCCGGAGGTCAGCGCGCCGCCCATGAGCGACGCCTCGGACTTGTCGCCCGGCTCGGGCACCGCGACGACCTCGGTGTATCCGTTGTCGCGCATGTGATTGAGCAGGCGGCAGAAGTATTCGGCGGCCAGATCGGCCTTCAGCGTCCAGGAGGCGTTGGTGTAGCCGAGCACCACCATGAAGTTGGGGACATTGCCGAGCAGCGCGCCCTTGTAGGCCACCAGTTCCCGGGTCCGCTGCACTGCACCGTCTATTTCGAGGTCCGCGCCGCCGAGCATCTGCACGGTCAGGCCGGTCGCGCTGATGACGATGTCGGCCTCGAGCTCCTCGCCCGAGCGCAGGCGGATGCCGTGCTCGGTGAAGGTGTCGATGTGATCGGTCGCGATGGACGCCTTGCCGCTGCGCAGCACCCGGAACAGGTCGCCATTGGGCACCACGCACAGCCGCTGATCCCACGGGTCGTAGCTCGGGGTGAAGTGCCGCATGTCGATGCCCGAGCCGATCTGGGCCCGCACCGCCGCCAGCATGAGCTTGCGCGACAGTTTGGGATTGGTGCGCGAGAGCTGGTAGCTGGCCCGCTGCAGGGCGATATTGCGGGCGCGGCCGGCCTTGTAGGCCAGGGCGGCGGGCACTTTCGCCAGCTTCAGGCCGACCGCGACCGGATCGTCGGCGGGCAGCGCGGCAATGTAGGTGGGCGAGCGCTGCAGCATGGTGACGTGCGCGGCGTCCTTGCTCATGGCCGGGATCAGCGTGATAGCGGTTGCGCCGCTGCCGATCACGACGACCTGCTTGCCGGTGTAGTCGAGATCCTCCGGCCAGTGCTGCGGGTGCACGATGCGCCCGCGGAAGTTCTCCTCGCCGGGGAACTGCGGGCGGTAGCCGTTGTCGTAGTCGTAGTAACCGGTGCAGCCGACCACGAAGTCGCTGGTGTAGGTCTCGGTCTTGCCGGTGCGCTCGTCGACGGCCTCGACGGTCCACAGCCCCCGCTCGCTGGACCAGCTCGCGCGAGTCATCTTGCGGCCGAAGCGAATGTGGTCGGTGACGCCGTACTCCGCGGCGGTGTCCTCGATGTACTGCCGGATGTGCGGTCCGTCGGCCAGCACCTTGGTGCCGTGCCAGGGGCGGAAGCCGAAGCCGAAGGTGTACATATCGGAGTCGGAGCGAATGCCCGGATATTTGAACAGATCCCAGGTTCCGCCGATGGCGGTGCGCCGCTCCAGGATCAGGTAGCTGCGCCCGGTCCGCTCCCGGGTGAGGTGGCAGGCCATGCCGATACCGGACAGGCCCGCGCCGATGATCAGTACGTCGACATGCCGCGTCATTGAGGAAACTCGCTTCGTCTGGTCGCGGCCGGACACCTGCGTCCGGCCGCACCGAGTATTACATGTTATTTCAGGTTACGTCTACTTGACCGGCTATGCGGCCCGGACGCGTCCCGTCCGTTCCGGCTCGGAGCGATACCGCGTGACCGGGCCGTCGATGCCGAGCACCTTCCACACCCGCTTGGCCACCGGATTCATCAGCCCGATCCGCTGGGCCAGCGCCCGCACGTCGCCGAAGTACCCGGCGAAGGTCTCCTTGGAATCGGGCAGCCCGAAGAAGACCTCCCGGCGCACGGCCGCCGGGATGCCGAACTCCCGGAAGAAGGCCCGCGGCGGCACGATGATGGCCCGCCCGCCGATCCACATGACGATCGGGAAGGCCAGCGAGAGCACGAACTTGTTCAGCGGATTCGACTCCGGCACATGATGTTCCAGGAACTCGTGCGCGAAGGAGATGTGCCGCGCCTCCTCGGCGATGTGAATCGCCATGACGCCGCGCATGATCGGATGCACCTCTTCGCCGGCGCGCAGAATGGCCTTCTGAATGTGGTCGATCGGCTCCTCGCCCGACAGCACGGCCATGAAGAACAGATTCGGGAACAGCGCGGCCAGCGGCGGCACCACATAGGTGAGGCGCTTGAGGATCGGCCCCATGCCCGGCACATCCTTGCCGATGCGGTTCACCATCTCCTGGAACATCAGGGTGTGATTGCACTCCTCGATGACCTCGTGGGTGCAGTACCGGAACTCCGGCGAGCCATTGGGCAGCTTGAAGGTGTGCTGCACCATGCCGCCGATGAGCAGCGTCTCGAACTGCAGGCCCACCTTGGCGATATTGGCCTGCCGCCACAGTCCGATCTCGATCTTGCGCCGGTCGGGCAGGGCGAGGTACCAGGGATGGCGGCCGAACATATCGCCGGATTTCGGCAGGATCCAGCGCGGATCATCGGCGGCGACCTCGAAATCGGGGTTGTCCCAATCGATATCGGTGAAAGGATCGAAGTGTTTGTCCACCGATCCCTGCGACAGCAGGAGCAGCTTCTCGGCGTACTGCCGAGCCAGCGCGACGACGGGATCGGTCTTCACGGGTGCTGACGTCATTGTCAGGGCCTCTCCAGAGCAATTTAGATGTACCTCATGGTTACACCTACCTTGGCGGGCCGTCAACAGCCGATATGTGATCATCGGACCATGGAATACCCCCGGACCGGCGCCTTCATGGTCCGCGCCTGCACCGCCCTCCTCGACCGGCTCGACGAGGTGGTGGACCGGGTGGTCACCGAAATCGAGCAGGTCGAGCCCGTCTACGGCGAACTGCGCCTGGTGGAGCGGGAGGAGCTGCGCCGGTCCAACAAGGCCAATCTCTCCGCCGTGCTCGGCTTTCTCGCCGGGAAACCCGGCGTGCACACCTCGACGCCCCGCGACACCGGTTACCGCCGCGCCGAGATCGGGGTGCCGCTGCCCGCGGTGCTGCGCGCCTATCGCATCGGCTCCGGCGTGGTCTGGGACGAGCTGCTGGCGGAGACCCGCGACGATCCCGATGACAACCGGGCCCTGCTCACCGCCGCCGCCGAGGTCTGGCAGCTGGTCGACGACTACTCCCAGGCCCTGACCGCCGGCTATCAGGAGGCCGTGGCCGAACAGCTGCGCCGCGATGCGCGCGCCCACGACGCCGCGCTGGACGCGCTGCTCACCGGGCAGGTCGAAGGGGCCCGCCTCTGGGAATGCGCCCGCACCCTGGGGCTCCCGCCGCAGGGCACCTACGCGGTCGTGGCGGCCACCGATGCCGAAGCCGCGGAAGCCCTTCCGGGCATCGCCAAGGCCCTCTCGGTGCTCGGCGTTTCCTCGGCGTGGCGGGTCCGGGCGCTCGGGCAGGTCGGAATCGTGGTTCTCACACCGCGATTCACCGAACAGCGGCTGCTGGCCATCCTCTCCGAGCGCGCCATCGGGCGGGTCGGCATCAGCTCGCCGTTCCCCACCCTGACCGAAGCGCCGACCGCGCTGCGGCAGTCCGAATTGGCCTGCGCCGCAACTCAGCCCGGCTCTCGCGAGGTCCTCCGCTACGACGACGCGCTGCTGCCGGTGCTACTGGCCGGGTCCCCCGAGGTCGCCACCGCGCTGTCGCGCACGGTGCTGGGCCCGGTGCTGGCCCTGCCCGCACACGATCGCGACACCCTGCTGGACACCCTGCGCGCCTGGTTCACGCACGACGGCGAGGTGTCCGCCATCGCGGCGGCCCAGTTCTGCCACCGCAATACGGTGCGCCTGCGCCTCAATCGGGTCGCGACGCTCACCGGCCGCCGCCTCACCTCGCCCCGCTCGGCCACCGAGATCCAGCTGGCGCTGGAGGCGCACCGGATCTTCGGCGGCGGAAGTGCGGGTCAGGCGTAGAGGGCGCCGACCTCGGCGGCGTACTTCTCCAGCACGACGGCGCGCTTGAGCGACATCTTCGGGGTGAGTTCCCCGGTCTCCTGGGTCCAGTCGGTGGTGAGGATGCGAATCTTCTTGATGGACTCCGCCTTCGAGACCTTGGCATTGGTATCGGCCACGGCGGCATTGATTTCGGCCAGCAGGGCCGGGTGATCGATCAGCGCGTCGATGGCGGTCTCCGCGGCCACCCCGTTGCGCTGCTTCCAGCCGGGCAGGGTTTCCGGATCGAGGGTGATGAGCACCGCCACGAACGGCTTGTTGTCGCCGACCACCATGCACTGGCTGATCAGCGGGTGCGCGCGCAGCGAGTCCTCCATCGGGGCCGGGGAGACGTTCTTGCCCGCGGCGGTGACGATGATCTCCTTCTTGCGACCGGTGATGGACAGGAACCCATCGGAGTCCAGCGCGCCCAGGTCGCCGGTGTGGAACCAGCCGTCGGACAGGGCTTCCGCGGTGGCGGCGTCGTTCTTCCAATACCCGTTGAAGACCACATTGCCCTTGAGCAGGACCTCGCCGTCCTCGGCGATGCGCACGGCATTGCCCTCGATGGGCAGGCCCACGGTGCCGACGCGCATGTGGGTGGCGGTGTTCACGGTGATGGCGGCGCTGGTCTCGGTGAGGCCGTAACCCTCGAAGACCGGAATGCCCACGCCGCGGAAGAAGTGCCCGAGCCGCGCGCCGAGCGGACCGCCGCCGGAGACCGCGCCCTCGCAGCGACCGCCCAGGGCCGCACGGAGTTTCGAGTAGACCAGCTTGTCGAAGACGGCGTGCTTGACGCGCAGTCCCAGGCCCGGGCCGCCGGACTGCTGGGCCTCGCTCCAGGCGATGGCGGTATCGGCGGCGAGATCGAAGATGCGGCCCTTGCCGGCATCGTGAGCCTTCTGCTTCGCGGCATTGAAGACCTTCTCGAACACGCGCGGCACGGCCAGCATGAAATGCGGCCGGAACGCGGCGAACTGGTCGGTCAGCGTGGTCCAGTCGGCGGTGTGCGCGACGGTGACCTTCGCACCCAGGGCGCCCACCGCGATGGCGCGCGCGAAAACGTGCGCGAGCGGCAGGAACATGAGGGTGGACTGCCCCTCCTTCATCAGATGGCGCAGCGCGATCTTGCCGGAGGCGGACTCGGAGAGCAGATTCGCGTGCGTGAGCACCACGCCCTTGGGGCGGCCGGTGGTGCCGGAGGTGTAGATGAGAGTGGCCGGGGAGGCGGCGCGCACCCGGGCGCGGCGCTCGGCCAGCACCTCGTCGCCGAGGGACCTTCCGCGTTCGACCAGCTCGGCCACCGCACGCGCGTCGATGCTCAAGGTCTCGCGCAGATCGGGAGTGGCAATGGTCGCGACGGTGGCCACGTGCCGGTCGTTCTCGACGAGCAGCAGCTTGGTGGCGGAGTCCTCGAGGATCCAGCGGGCCTGCTCGGTGGCCGAGGAGTCGTAGATGGCGACCGTGCACGCGCCGGCGGTCCAGATGGCGTAGTCGATGAGCGTCCACTCGTAACGGGTGGCGGCCATGATGGCCACGCGATCGCCGGCCTCGATGCCCGAGGCGATGATGCCCTTGGCCAGCGCGCGCACCTCGGCGGCGAACTGCGCGGCGGTGATATCGGTCCAGCCGCCGTCCACCGGCTTGCGGAAGGCCACGAAATCGGGCGAATTCGCGGCGAGATCGTCGACGACGTCGGTCAGCGCCGCATCCTCGGCCAGTGCGTAGGACACCGGCACGTCGAATTCGCGGGGAGCAACGGTGGTGGAAACCATCTGCTGACGACCTCTCTGGGGCACGCTGGCGGGCCGGGCGGTTTCCGGTCCGGGCCACCATGCTGCGACGGTGCGCCCTGGATCACAATGGGCGTGCGACCATCGCGGCGGTCCGCGGAATGTGCGCCCGCCCACTCGAACCCGCGCGGGCTAGCGCGTGCGGGCGGCGGCCACGACCGCGTCGAGGCGGAGGCCGAGCGCCTTGACCCGATCGCGCAGGGCGGTGACATCCTCCAGCGGCATGCCGACGCGATCGAGCACGGTGCGGATCATGTCCTGCGCGGCGTGCTGGAGTTCCTCGCTGGCGGGGGTGGCGCGCAGGATGACCGCGCGCGCGTCCACCTCGCTGCGCACGCTCTCCACCAGGCCGCGCGTCTGCAGGCGGCCGACCAGCGGCGAGACGGTGCCGTAGTCGAGGTGGACGTGTTCGCCGAGCTCTTTCATGGTGATGCCCGGGCGCTCCCACAGCGCCAGCAGCACCAGATACTGCGGATAGGTGAGGTGCATGGCGTCCAGGAACGGACGGTACGCGGCGGTCATGGACCGCGACGTGGAGTACAGCGCGAAACACAGCTGCGCGCCCAAGGACAGCAGTGCGTAATCGATCTCCTCGTCCGCTCCGGCCCGGCGTCCCTCGGGTCCAGAAGGCGGATTCTCGTGCATTACTGCACTGTACTGCGTACGGCGTCGAGCACCGCCTCCGTGGCCGCCCGGTCCCCGACGGTGATGCGGATTCCGGTCGGATAGTGCTTGACGTGGATGTCGGCGCCCGCCAACGCGGTTCCCACCCGATCGATATCCGGGCCGGGCAGGGTCGCATACGCGAAGTTGGCATGGCTCTCGGGGACCGACAGGCCCAGCTCGCGCAGTCCCGCGGTGAGACGCCGCCGGTGCTCGCCGATCACCCGCACCCGCGCCGCGATCTCCGGTTCGGCCTCGTAACTGGCGCGCACGGCCACCTCGGCGAGGGCGTTCATGCCGAAGGGCAACTGCCACCGGGCGATTCGCGCGATGAGCTCCGGATGGCCGAGGGCGTACCCGGCCCGCAACGCCGCCAAGCCGTACGCTTTCGAAAAGGTGCGCAGCACCAGCAGATTCGGATGGCGATCGAGCAGCGCCGCCACCTCGATGCGATCGGCGCCGACCACGAAATCCACATACGCCTCATCCAGGACGACCATCACCCCGGCGGGCACCTGCCGCAGGAAGGCCGCCAATTCCGCTGGGGCGATGAGAGTTCCGGTCGGATTGTGCGGACTGCACAGCACCACCAGCCGGGTGCGCTCGTCCACCGCCCGCGCGATGGCCGCCAGATCCTGGCGCCCGTCCCCGGTGAGCGGCACCTCGACCGGATGGCCGCCGGCCATGGCGGTCAGGATGGGATAGCCGTCGAAGGTCGGCGTGGCCATGACGACATGCGCTCCGGCGGAGCCGAACTCCTGCACGATGTGCATGATCACCCCGGTCGCCCCGGCTCCCACCGCCACCCGGTCGGGCGCCAGGCCGAGCCGTTCGGCAATGAGCCGGGGCAGCCGCTGCGGCAAGAACTCCGGATATCGGTTCGCCGAGGCCAGGGCATGCGCCAGCGCCGCGCGCACGGACGGCGGTGGCCCGTACGGGTTCTCGTTGAGCTGGAGCTGATGGCCGAACCGGGCCGTCGCGAGCGCGCGGCGCATGATCAGCGCCCGCCCCAGCGCACCGCGGCGGCCGCGGCGAAATCGCCCGCGTGCGCGAAACCGGCGAACATGACCAGCGATCCGGCCGGGACCCGCCCCTCGTCCACCGCGCGGTCGAAGGTCACCGGAATGCCCGCGGCGAACAGGTTTCCGCACTCGTCGAAGGTGTCCGGATGCCGTTCCGGCGGCAGCAGCAGCGCATCGCGCCAGTTGCGCAGGAAGGCCCGGTTGGGCTGATTGGTGACCAGCAGATCGAGCTCGCTGGAGGCGACGCCCAGCCGTCCGCACACCGCGTGCGCGACCTCGGGCACGATGCGATTGCCGCGACCGAGCACCTTGGCGATCTTGGATTCGGTGAAGCCGACATGCATCTGGCCCGCGCCGGCCTCCCAGTAACGGCGCGGCGGATCGGCGATGACGGTCATCTGCCCCGCGAACTCCGGCAGATGCTTGGTCTCGATATCGAGAATGGGCGAATCCCCGGATTTCACCAGCAGTCCCGCGCCCGCGCCGTCACCCGGAATGGCGGCCTGCGGTTTCCCGCGCACCTGCTCCTGGGTGAACACCTGACCGGCCACGTTCTGCACGGTCACGATGAGCGCCGCCTTGGCATCGGTGCTCAGCAGCAGCTGCCGGGCCAGCTTCATCCCGTGCACGAAGGCCGCGCAGCCGCCATTGTGCAGGTCGATCAGCCATTCGGGTTTGATACCGAGCCGCGCGGCGACCTCGCCGCCATTGCCGACGATGCCGGTCTCGGGCAGCTGGGTGTGCACGATGAGAATGTCGATGTCGCCCAGCACCTCCCGGCCCTGCCGCGCCAGGATGGGAGCGACGGCCCGCTCGGCCATATCGGCGGGCGTCTCCCCCGGCGCGATGTGGTGACGGAACTTGGGGGCCTTGAACATGGTGTTGGCGGTGACGTCCGCCGGATCCGCGTACTGCGCGAAATAGTCTGCGGAGACGATGTTCTCGGGCAGGTACCCGGCGACGTCGATGAGGCTCACGGTGCTCATGGTCAGACCATCCATTCCGGCTTGATGGGCAGGCCGTTGGCGTGCCGGTGTTCGCAAATGGCTTTGAGATTGCGCAGTTCCAGCAGATGCCCGGCGGCGAAGAGGTGCCAGAAGTCGCCGACCCACACCGGGCGGTCCGGCGGCGCGGTGTCCGGGTAGCCGTTCTCGTCGTAGAAGGGGTGGCGGCAGTTGGTCCACAGCACCACCGATCCCGGCTTGCCGAGCACCAGTTGCGCGTCCACGACCCGCATCAGGTAGATCATCCACAGGTGTTCGCCCTGATCCCAGGCGCAGTGGTAGTCCACCGTGCGCGCCCCGGGGTTGGCCACCGTGCGCGTGTAGATGCGGGTGTGCGAGCCGATCCGGTCATCGGACACCCACAGATCCGGCTGCCCGGTGCGCTCGAAACCCCGCATGCTGTAGGTCCATTCGCACAGGCTGCGGGTGTCCGACAGGTACTCGTACACCTCGTCCGGCGGTGCGGCGATGTACTCGTTGACGGTGCAGTACTCGCCGAAGATCTCGTCGTGCGGGTACACGGCGCGGGTCATGTCCAGCACCATCGGCATGCCCTCCTTCATGGCCAGGGTCTCGATGCGGTAGACGCCCGGCACCCCCACGTCCGGGACCTCGACGGGTGCGGCGTGCACGGATTCGGTCATGCGTTGTGCTCCTTCAGAAATGGTGCGAACGGCGGGATCTCGTCGGGATCGCACCGAAGTTCGATGAATGCCGGACCGGCTTCGATCCGGGTCTTGTCCAGCGCGGTCTCGAATTCCGCGAGGGTGGCCGCGCTGTAGGCGGGCAGATCCGGGAACATGGCGGCCACGCCGTCGCCGAGCAGCGCGGGCCCGAAACGGTTGTAGGTGTAGTCGCCGGAGTAGTACAGCTGTTCCCGCGTGACGCACATGGCGTGCGCGTTGTTGTTGAAGACGACGAAGGTGACCGGGACCTGATATTCGATCGCCGTGTGCACCTCGTGCCCGTGCATGAAATACGAACCGTCCCCGGCGATCACGACCGTGCGCCGCCCGCGCCCCAGCGCGCATCCGATCCCGGCCCCGAACGAGTACCCCATCCCGCCCATGCCGAGCGCGATGAGGAACCGGCCGCCTTCGGGCACCGGAAGGTGGTGCACCACCGCGGCGCCGGTGTTCCCGGCATCGGCGACCACATCGGTGCCGGGGTCCAGGCGGGCGGCTATGGCGGTGACAGCGTCCCGATATCGCACGCCCGGACCGGTCGCCGGCGGCGGAACGAGCTCGGGGAACCTCTCCGCCATTCCGGCGTGCCTTTGGCCGGAATCTCCCCGGCTCGTGTGGATCCCGGCCAAAAGCACGCCGGGATGACGAGTGGTCAGACTGCCGGGATGACGGGCAAGTTCCCGCAAGCGGAGGCGCAGCGGCCCGGGAACCCGGACATGCGGTGTGACAAAGGGTTCCTGGTCACCCAGGTGCAGCACGCGCGGGCACGCCGCCAGCGCATCGTCCAAACCGGCGCGGGCGGTCATGGGCAGGGCCGCGCCCGCCAGCACGCACAGGGCGGACTCGGCCACCAGGCCGGGGACGTGCGGGTGGCCCATGATCCCGGTGACTCCGGCGAAGCGCGGATCGTCGTTCGGGAAGGCGTCTTTCGCATCCGGGGTGACGAGCACCGAGGCGTCGAGGGCCGCGGCGAAGGCCGCGAGTTCCGCGCGGGCGTCGGCCCGCGCGATCTCCGGTCCGGCGATGACGACCGCGGGGCCGCGGGTCGCGGATCCGAGCATCTGAGCGAAGGACTCCCAGGACTCCGAGGTCTTCCCCGTCATTCCGGCGTGCTTTTGGCCGGAATCCACCGGGCTGGTGTGGATCCCGGCCAAAAGC